>JACRFC010000156.1 GCA_016234355.1 Ignavibacteriales bacterium | reverse complement strand
TTTGAGATCAAGTAATTCTTTTTTGCTATTTCAAGCTATTCTTTCTACCTTTGCACTGTCTATTTCGCCCCTTGAGGGCGTTTTTTATTTATAGAATATGGAAAAACAGCAAATTTTCAACAGATTCGAAGAAATTGTTAGAACTCAAGGCTTTGTTCTTATCGATTTAGTTACACGCGGTGATAACCACCTTCGTATAATCGAAGTATATATAGATAACGAAAAAGGAATTACTACTGTTGACTGTGCCAATGTAAGCCGGATGTTGAATGAAATTGTCGAATCGGAAAAACTGATTGGCTCTCATTATCGGCTGGATGTTTCTTCTCCGGGTGTTGAAAGACCGCTTAAATTTTTAGTTCAGTACGGTAAGCACATCAACAGAAAATTTGAAATTGAGTTCAAAGATGCCGAAGAAATCAAAAAGTTGAATGCAAAATTAATCCGGATAGAAGGTGAAGATCTTTTCTTCACTGAAAAAAGCTCAGAGTATAAAATAAGTTTTAATAACATTATCAAAGCAAAAGTATTAATTAGTTTTTGATCACACAGGAGTAAAAATGAACACCGAGATAGTAGAATCCTTTGCTCAGATGGTCCGAGAGAAAAGTCTCGACAAAGATGTTCTTGCAGGAATCATTGAAGAAATTTTTGGAATTATGGTTAAGAAAAAATATGGATTAGAAGCTAAGTATGATGTGGTTGTAAATATGGATAAAGGCGATATAGAAATATTTCTTGAAAGAACAATTGTTGATACGGTTAATGATCCCGGAACCGAAATCAGCATTGTTGAAGTTAACGAAAAAGGGAATGCAGACGATCTTGAAGTCGGCGAAGACTTTGTTGAAAAGATCGAGCTAAAAGAATTTGGAAGAAGATTAATAAATCTTGCACGCCAAAGTTTAAACCAAAAAATCCGCGAGATCGAAAAAGAAATAGTTTATAATGAGTATAGTGAAATGCTCGGCGAGATCGTTGTTGGTGATATTTATCAAGTTAGAAGAAATGATGTACTTATCAATCACAATAAGAATGAACTCATTCTTCCGCGTAACGAACAAATACCAAGAGAGAAATACAGAAAAGGTGATACAATTCGCGCAGTGATTAAGGATGTTAGAAAAACTCCGAACGGACCGCTTATTGTAATATCACGCGGAGATAATCTTTTCTTAAGAAGATTATTTGAAATTGAAATCCCGGAAATCTATGACGGAGTGATTGAGATAAAAGGAATTGCACGCGAACCAGGCGAAAGAGCAAAAGTTGCTGTTGAATCGAATGATGCCCGCATAGATGCGGTTGGAGCTTGCGTTGGTATGAAAGGTGTTCGTATACATGCAATCGTACGTGAGTTGAACAATGAGAATATTGATGTTATAAATTATACCGATGACTCGATTGTATTTATTCAAAGATGTCTTGCACCGGCTAAGCTGAAACAAATCGAAGTTGATGAAGAAACTAAAAAGTGCGTTGTTACTGCCGATAGCGATCAAGTATCATTAATTGTCGGGCGTAACGGTGTTAACATCCGGCTTGCAATTAAACTCAGTGGTTACGAGATAGAAGTTATAAGACAAGAAAAACCATTTGAAGAATATGACGAAGATATAGAACTTGTTGAATTAAGAGAAGAGTTAGGGTCTGAAGTTGTTGATCTCTTGATCAATAACAGATTAGATACTGCGCTTGAAGTTCTTGGAGCCGGTATTGATAAGTTAAAAGAAATTGAAGGCGTTGATGAAGAAAAAGCTAAGCAAATAATTGAAATTCTCGAAAATCAATTTGAAGAAGAAGAATAACCAATTACACTATTACAGGTAATTACAAAATGCCGGAAACAGTAAAAGACAAAAAATTACGACTATACAAATTTGCTACGGAGTATAATCTTGCTACTGAAACTTTAGTTGAGTTTTTACAGAAGAAAGGCTACGAAGTAAAATCTCATATGTCTCTGTTGACCGATGAAATGGTGGCTGATATAAAGTCATTTTTCAAAAAGGATATCGAGAAAGCTGAGAAGCATTATAAGAAAATTTCGGACTTTCAGAAAAAGAGAAGTGATCATGATGAAGCAGAAGCCGCTTTAGAGTCATCAAAGAAAGCTGCTGAACAAAAACAGACCGAAGAAAAAGAAAGTGATCTATCCAAAGGGAAAAAAACTGCTGCGGAACAGGCAACAACTGTTCAAGCTGCTGAAATTACAGAAACTGTTACCGAAGCTGAGTTGGCTGATGAAAAAATTGAAGAAGTTTCCGAAGAATCAAAATCTTATAAAACAGAAACTGAAATTGCTATTGAAGGAAGAAGAAAAGGATTAACTATTGTAGGCAAGATGGATCTGAAGGAACGCAGGGAAAAGCCTGAAACAGCTCCAGCAGTTCCTCAGGTTAGACCATCAGAAGTTGCCGCTGAAAATAAAGATGCCGATAAAAAAGGCAAAAAGAAAAAGAAAATTCTAAAGTCGAAGAAAAAAGCCGCCGCTCCCGGTGAAGGTCCCGAGGAAGTTATAGTTGCTAAGAAGAAAAGAAAAATAAAACGCCTGGAAATTGATAAACGTGAAGTTGAAGATGCAATTAAACGAACATTGTTAAGTATGGATGAATCTGCGGTTGGAGATAGGGCTTCAAATCGTAAAAAGAAAAGAAAAGAGAAACAGAATATTCAAGATCAAATACTTCAGCAGAAAGAATTAGACAAATCAAAAATTCAAGTAACGGAATACATTGCTGTTAACGAACTTGCAAATCTTATGGGTGTTTCTGTAAGCGATGTAATTTCAAAATGTATTTCTCTTGGATTGATGGTTTCTATAAATCAGCGTCTTGATGTTGAAACAATTACACTTGTTGCCGATGAATTCGGATTTGAAATTGAACTTCAAGCTGAATATCAAGCAGATATTGATGCAGATATTCCTGATACTATTGAATCGCTCGAACCCCGCCCGCCTGTTGTTACAATTATGGGTCACGTTGATCACGGCAAAACATCTTTGCTGGATTATGTACGCAGAGCTAACGTTGTTGCCGGTGAAGCCGGCGGAATAACTCAGCACATCGGCGCTTACAAAGTAATTACCGAAGACGGCAAACAAATTACATTTTTAGATACTCCCGGTCACGAAGCATTCACTGCTATGCGTGCACGCGGTGCAAGAGTTACAGATATTGTAGTTTTAATTATAGCTGCAGATGATGCGGTGATGCCTCAGACTGTTGAAGCGATCAATCACGCTCAAGCAGCAAATGTTCCAATAATAATTGCCATCAATAAAATTGATAAACCGAATTCAAACATAGAAAAGATCAAACAGCAGCTTGCTGATAGAAATGTTTTAGTTGAAGAATGGGGCGGAAAATATCAGTGTGTTGAAATCTCGGCTAAAATGGGAAAAAATGTTGATCTTCTTTTAGAAAAAATTGCTCTTGAAGCTGAACTATTAGAGTTAAAAGCAAACCCTGCACGGTTGGGACGCGGTACAATCATTGAATCCCAGCTTGATAAAGGAAAAGGTGTTACTGCTACGGTTCTAGTTCAAAAAGGTATTGTAAAGATAGGCGATCCGTTCATTGCAGGTGTTGTACACGGACGTGTACGTGCAATGTTCGATGAACGAAACAAAAAAGTTTTTGAAGCCGGACCATCAACACCGGTACTTGTACTTGGTTTTGAATCTGCACCTCAAGCAGGAGATAATTTTACAATTGCAGAATCTGAAAGAGAAGCGCGCGAAATTAGTTTGAAACGTATGCAGTTGAAGCGCGAACAAGATCATCGTCAAGTACATCATATTACACTTGATGAAATTGCAAGTCAAATTAGCCATGGCGGATTTAAGGAACTTCCGGTAATTGTTAAAGGTGATGTGGACGGTTCTATTGAGGCATTATCAGATTCATTAATGAAATTATCAAATCAAGAAGTTTCGGTTCGTGTTATTCACAAAGGAGTTGGTGCAATTTCAGAAGGTGATGTTCTTTTGGCGGCAGCATCGGGAGCTATTATTGTAGGATTCCACGTACGCCCAAATACAAATGCAAGAAAACTTGCTGAAGTTGAAAAAGTTGACATTCGTCTCTACAACGTTATTTATGATGCGATCAGCGAAGTCAAATCTGCTCTAGAAGGATTACTCTCTCCTGTTGTTTCCGAAGAAGTTGTTGCCACACTCGAAGTTCGAGATACTTTCAAAGTTCCGAAAGCGGGCACGGTTGCCGGTTGTTCTGTTCAAGATGGTAAAATTACTAGAGGTAATAAAGTACGGTTGTTCAGAGAAGGAATTGCTGTTTACGAAGGCGAGATCAGTTCGTTAAGAAGATTCAAAGATGATGTGCGCGAAGTTGAAAAAGGTTATGAGTGCGGTCTCAGCATTGCAAACTTTAATGATATTAAAGTCGGCGATATCATCGAAGCTTATAAAATGATTGAAACAAAAAAGAAATTAGAGTAATGACTCACAGAACAGATAAAGTTTCAAGTTTGATTAAAGAAGAACTCAGTTTGATCTTTCTTCACAAAGTACAGGATCCTACTTTCGGAATGATCACAGTTACGAACGTGAAGTTGAGTCCGGATTTGAAACACACTAAAGTTTATTTATCGGTTTATGATAAAGAGAAACGGGCTCAAGTACTGGAAAAAGTAAATGAAATAAAAGGAATGATCAGATCGAAGTTAGCAGGAAGGATTCAAGTCAGATTTGTTCCTGAACTTCACTTTTTTATAGATGATACTTTAGACTATGTAGAAAAAATGGAAGATTTGTTTAAGAAAATTCATGAAAGCGATAACGAAAAACACGATAGCTGAAATTGATCCGAACTTTATAGACGGTGAAATTATCCTTTTTGATAAAGCGCTCTTAAAAAGTGCGTTCGATTGTGTCTATAAGGTTAGAAAAACTGTTGGTGTTAAAAAAGTCGGACACGCCGGAACGCTTGACCCGATGGCAACAGGATTGATGATTGTTTGTACCGGAAAAATGACAAAAAGAATTTCTGAAATTCAAAATCTTGAGAAAACGTATAAAGGTATTATTACTCTTGGAAAAACAACACGCTCGTTCGATACAGAAACTGATTTTGATACGAGAAAAAATATTGAAGGTATAACTGAAGGTCAAATATATCACTTGCGTGACAAATTCATTGGTAAAATATTTCAAGTGCCGCCGATGTATTCTGCAGTTAAAAGAAACGGTAAATCATTGTATCATTTAGCGAGACGGGGTATTGAAGTTGAACGTGAATTACGTGAAGTTTTTATTTCAAAATTTGAAATTGAAAGAATTGATCTTCCTGATATCTACTTTGAAATAACTTGTTCTAAAGGAACATACATTAGAGTACTTGCAAGTGATTTTGGCGAAGAGCTTGGATGCGGAGCTTATCTTAAAGAATTACGGCGTACTCATATTGGCAAGTTTGGTGTAGATGATGCGTTATCAATCGAAGAATTTAACGAATACGCAAAAAATTATTTTATTGCTGAACCTGAAATAGCATAATGAAAGTTTATACAGATACTTCTGAAATTGTAAAAATAAAAAGTGCGGTTGTTACCGTCGGCTCTTTTGACGGTTTACATAAAGGTCATATTAAAATCTTTGAGAAAGTTCTTGAGCTTTCAAATAAGAACAACGGGACAAGCTTTGTAATTACTTTTGAACCGCATCCGCGTTCCGTGATCTCAAAAGAATTTGATTTGAAAATATTAACATCGTTGGAAGAGAAGAAAGAAGTTCTTGAAAAAATCGGTATTGAAAATTTGATGGTGATAGACTTTACAAAAGAATTTTCTCAATTAACATCCGATGAGTTTATCAAACAATACATTGTGGAGATGATCGGCTCATCGCAAATGGTTATTGGGCATGATCATAAATTTGGTAAAGACCGGCTTGGAGATGAAAAAAAGCTGCGTGAGGTCGGTAAGTTTTACAATCTTGATGTAACTGCGGTTCCTCCGGAAATGCTGGATGGTGAAATTATTAGCAGTACAAAAATTAGAAATGCTCTATTTGCAGGCGGTGTTGAAAAAGCAGGATCGCTGCTTGGAAGAAATTATACATTATCCGGAATAATTGTTAAAGGAACACAGCGCGGCCGTTTGCTCGGATTTCCAACTGCAAACATTCAGCCGGATGATGAAAAGAAAGCGCTGCCGATGAACGGTGTGTACATCGTAAAATGTATGGTTGAAGATGAAAATCATTTTGGAATTATGAATATTGGCTACAGACCGACTTTTGAAAATAAACATGAATTGGTTCTCGAAGTACACATATTAAATTTCGACAGAGATATTTATGGAAAGTATTTTAAGGTAGAATTTTTAAAACGTCTTCGTAATGAGAAGAAATTTGAATCAAAGGAAGCTCTTATTCATCAAATTGAAATGGATAAACAAACAGCTCAAGGAATTATTAAAACATATTCGTAACGCAGATTCGCAATCTGCGTTTAGCACAGATTACGAATCTGTGCTACAGAAAAATTAATTAACTAATAGATCCCGGTTTATCCCGCTAAGAGCGGGGTTAATTCTGGGGTTTTATCGAACAATCAACTTAAGGAGTAACACAATGTCTTTGTCAAAAGAAGAAAAACTTGCGATCATCAAAAAATTCGGTAAAGGAGAAAAAGATAGCGGAACTGCCGAAGTTCAAATCGCATTACTAACAGCAGAAATTAATCGTCTCACCGGTCATTTTGAAGCGCATAAAAAAGATCATGCTTCAAGACGCGGATTGATGCAGATGGTTGGAAAAAGAAGAAGGCTGCTTGATTATCTGGCAAGTAGGAACATCGAAAGATACCGCAGCATAATTAAAGAATTGAACATAAGAAAGTAATGGAGTTTCTAAATGGTTATTACCAAAGAAGTACAAATAGGAAAACAAAAATTAATTTTTGAAACAGGAAAACTTGCCAAGCAGGCAAACGGCGCTGTTATGGTTCGCTATGGCGATACAATGGTTTTAGTTACTGCAGTAGCCGGTGAATTAAGACCGGATGTTGATTTCTTTCCACTCAGCGTTGAGTATAGAGAAAAATCACTTGCTGCGGGAAAAATTCCGGGCGGATTTTTCAAAAGGGAAGGGAAGCCGACCGATAAAGAAGTTCTAAGTTCGCGTTTGATCGATCGTCCGATTCGTCCGCTCTTCTCTGATAATTACAGAAACGATACTCAAGTTGCGGCATTCGTCTATTCTTACGACAGTGAAAACGATTCGGATGTAATTGCAGCTTGCGGAGCTTCGGCAGCGCTGGCAATTTCAGATATTCCGTTCCTTGAACCGATCGGTGAAGTTAGGGTTGGAAGAATCAACGGCGAGTTCGTAATTAATCCAACACTTCAAGAAATTGAATTAAGCGATATTGAATTAGTTGTAGCAGGAACTGAAAGTTCTATCATGATGGTTGAAGGCGAAGCAAAAGAATTGAGCGAACAGGTTATGCTCGATGCGCTTAAATTTGCTCACACAGAAATAAAAAAAATTATTGAAGTTCAGAAAGAACTGCGACAGCTTTGCGGTAAACCTAAAATGAAAGTTGCAGAAAAAGTTGCTGATCAAAATTTACTGAACGATATCACAGCACTTGCACATGATAAATTCAAAACAATAGTTGCATCTGTTTTAGCAAAAGAAGAAAGATCGGCACAGAACCACGCATTAACTGATGAAGTTCTGGCTGCACTCGCTGAAAAATATCCAGAACAAGAAGTTGCAATCAAAGAAATTCTTCACGATATGGAAAAAGATTTGATGCGTAAAAGAATTCTTGATGAACGATTACGACTTGACGGAAGAAATACTACTCAGATAAGACCAATTACAATCGAACTTGGAATTCTGCCGCGCCCGCATGCAACAGCTCTTTTCACACGCGGTGAAACTCAAAGCTTAACTACTTTAACTTTGGGCGCTAAAGGCGATGAACAAATTATTGACGGACTTCAACCTGAATATAAAAAACGATTTCTGCTTCATTACAACTTTCCGCCGTTCAGCGTTGGTGAAACCGGAAGATTTTCCGGTGTCGGAAGAAGAGAAGTCGGGCATGGTAATCTTGCTGAACGTTCACTTAAAAATATTATTCCCACAGAGGAAAAATTTCCTTACATCATTCGCTTGAACTCGGATATTCTTGAATCGAACGGGTCATCATCTATGGCAACTGTTTGCGCAGGTTCTCTTGCGTTGATGGAAGGCGGGGTTCCTGTTAAATGTGCTATTGCCGGAATTGCAATGGGACTTGTTAAAGAGAAAGAAAAATTTGCAATTCTTTCCGATATACTTGGTAACGAAGATCACCTTGGTGATATGGATTTCAAAGTTGCAGGTTCTGAAAGTGGAATTACCGGATTACAGATGGATATAAAAATTCAGGGTATCTCATACGAGATTATTGAAAAAGCTTTAGCTCAAGCTAAAGATGGAAGATTGCATATTCTTAAAATCATGAATGAAGCATTAGCTGAAGCTAAACCAAATATTTCCGATTATGCACCAAGAATCTATACAACTAAAATTCCAACAGAAAAAATCGGAACTGTTATCGGGCCGGGTGGAAAAGTTATTCAGAAGATGCAGAAAGATTTTTGTGTAGACATTAATATTGAAGACGATGGAACGGTAAGCATAGCAGGACAAGATGCTACACTTGCCAAAGCAGCAAAAGAATATATTAAACTATTAGTTTCAGAACCGGAAGTTGGAAAAAATTATACCGGCAAGATTATGAAGATCACAGACTTTGGCGCCTTTGTTGAAATCTTACCCGGAACTCAAGGACTTCTGCATATTTCACAGATAGATACCAAGCGTATTAATAAAGTAACGGATGTTTTGAAAGAAGGAGAAATGGTAAAAGTTAAATTGCTTGCGGTTGAAGGCGGGAAGTTCTCTCTTTCTAGAAAAGCATTATTGAATGAATCCACAAGTCAGGATTCGGAAGAAAAAGAATAGTTAAATAAAAGATGTTGTCTCAAAAGTAAAAATAACTTAGTGTTTCTTAGTGACCCCCGCCTGCCTGAATATATTCAAACGTGGCGGGCAGGTTTGTGTCTTTGTGGTAAGAATCTTTCGTTTATTAGAAAAATAAAACCCCAACCACGAAGACACTAAGGGCACAAAGGTTCACAAAGACTTTTAAACTGCCTTTATAATTAGGCAAATTGTTTTTTGGAAATTTTGAAAAGAGTTATTAAATGAAAGTCGGAAATCTCGATATAGGTAAAAAACTATTTTTAGCCCCGATGGCTGAAGTTACCGACTCTTCTTTTCGAAAAATATGTAAAGAGCAGCAGGCGGGTATAACTTTTACTCAGATGGTAAGTGCGGATGGCGTTGTAAAGAATAATTTTGAAACTCTTCGTCATTTCTCATTTAG
Source organism: Ignavibacteriales bacterium (assembly GCA_016234355.1). Taxonomy (GTDB): domain Bacteria; phylum Bacteroidota; class Ignavibacteria; order Ignavibacteriales; family Melioribacteraceae; genus Fen-1258. Next base: position 10,311 of record JACRFC010000156.1, on the reverse strand, counting down.
CCGTTCTGAAAAACCAATCGGTGTTCAAATATTAGGAAATCATCCGGATACTTTGTTTGAAGCTGTAAAAGAAATTTCTAAAATGAAACCGGATCTAATTGATCTGAATTGCGGTTGTCCCGTAGATAAAGTTTGTTCTAAAAAAATGGGTGCAGCATTATTAGATGATCCTAAAACACTTTCTAAGCTGGTTCGCAAAATGGTGGATGGATCAAATGGAGTTCCCATATCAGTTAAACTTAGGTTAGGAAAAGATAAATCAACAGTTAATGTTTTGGAAAATGCAAAAGTAGTAGAAGATAACGGAGGAGCTTTAATTTTTGTTCATGCAAGAACCCGTGCGGATAAATATGATATGAACGCTGACTGGAGCTGGCTTAAAAAAGTTAAAGAAGCTGTAAATATTCCCGTTGTTGGAAACGGATCAATGTTTACGCCTCATGATGTTAAAGAAATGATTGATTCAACCGGTTGTGATTCTGCTATGATTGCGCGCGGTGCGTTAGGTAATCCGTTTATATTTTCTCGTTTTAATGTTTTGATGGAAAAAGGAATTGATCCCGGGGAACCGGATGCTTTTGTTGTTAAAGATACTTTATTAAAACATATAAAAAATTTGGAAGAAGAATTCGGCGAAATGTTAGCTCTAGATAAAGCTAAAAAACATTCTATCTGGTATTTCAAAAATTATACTGGAATTAATTCTCTACTTGAAAAAGTTTTTTCTGTAAAAAAATTGGATACACTTCGCGGGCTCATTGTTGATCATGCGGAAAAAATAATGAGAAGTTCAAAAGAAATTCATATTAAGGAAGAGATCCACAAAAAATTTCAAAAGAAAGTTCTATTCTGGCTTGCCGATCAAAATATCAGCGCGCTTGGATAGGGACTAAAAAGGTTTTTAAATGAATAAAGAAATAATTATTAGTTCTTCAACATCGCAGAACCATGTTGCGATAACTGAAGACAGCAATCTGGTTGATTTCTTCGTAGATCATCCGGAAAAAAGAAGAATGGTGGGAGATGTATTTTTAGGAAAAGTTGCCAGAGTATTACCCGGCATCCGCGCAGTATTTATAGACATCGGATTAAAGCATGATGCTTTTCTTCACTTTTCCGATATTGGCGACCGTACCGATGCATTAAAAGATATGCTAGATGAAGATGAAGAAGCTGATGACGGAACCGACGACGACGAAGCTGAACCTCAAACCCAAGATCAAACCACTACTCAAACTCAGCCGCAGGAACAAAAACCGGTTAGAGATAAAGATAAACACGATCATCGAGAGCAGAGACAAATTCCTAAACTGCATAAAGGGGAATCAATATTAATTCAGATTATTAAAGAGCCTGTTAAAGATAAAGGCGTTAGATGCACTTCATCTATTTCTATTCCCGGAAGATTTTGTGTTTTACTTCCTTTAGATAATAAGGTTGGTGTTTCAAAGAAGATATATGATTTTAAAGAGCGAAAAAGATTACGAAGAATTGCAAAAGGAATTCTTCCTTCCAATTGCGGACTGATAATTAGAACTGCAGCTAAAGATCAAACAGAAGAAGCACTTTCCGGTGACTTGAGATATCTTGTTAAGATTTGGGAAGACATGCAGGAAGATGCAAAGAAACAAAAACCGCCTGCACTTTTATATAAAGATCTTAGTACAACTATCAGTGTAATTAGAGATTTGTTCACACCGGATGTATCAAAAGTTTTCGTTGATTCTAAAAAACTTTACAAAGAAGTACGCAACTATGTTCAGTTCATTCAACCGGGGCTTCTTGACAGGATAGAATTATTTAAACAAGATGAACCGATTTTTGAAGCATTTAAAATTGATGAACAGATTAAAGGTTTGATGGGACGAAAGGTTTCTCTGCCAAGCGGAGGACACATTGTAATTGAACATACGGAAGCGATGGTTGTTATTGATGTAAACAGCGGTCGTTATGCAGCTAAAAAAGAGCAGGAACTTAATTCTCTTAAAACTGATTTGGAAGCGTCGCGGGAAATTGTTCGCCAGCTCCGTCTTCGTGATATAGGAGGATTGATTGTTGTAGATTTCATTGATCTTGAAGATGAAAGGAATCGTAAAAAGATTTATGATGAACTTAAAAAAGAATTCAAGAAGGACCGCGCAAAGATTGCAATGCTTCCGATGACTGAATTCGGATTGATGCAAATTACACGCCAACGAATTCGCGAGAATATTGTTCAATCTATGAACGAGGCATGCCCGTATTGTGCAGGTACAGGATTACTTACTAAAAAATCAAATTTGATTCATGAAATTGAGCATTGGTTAAAACGTTATTATGTTGAAGGAAAATCCAAATCGTTAACCTTGAAAGTTCATCCTTCACTTGGATTAAAACTTAAAGAAGGATTTATATCCCGACTCTCGAAATTTCAATTGAAATATTTTGTAAAAATAAAACTTCAAGAAGAAGAAAAAATTAATCCTCAGAATTATTATTTCTTAACAACTAAAACAGGTAAAGATATAACTAACGACTTTAATTAAGAGAAAATCTTAACCCGTTTGATTAAGATCAATTTTTGTTAATTTTCAGACAACAAATTATTTTAATAATTAGTACAGAGTAATATTATGAAATTCTTTATAGATACCGCTAATATTAACGAAATTAAAGAAGCCGCTTCTTATGGTTTGCTGGATGGTGTAACAACGAACCCGTCTCTTGTTGCTAAGGAAGGAAAAAATTTCCGTGAACTTCTTGATGAAATAATAAAGATAGTAGATGGACCAATCAGTGCGGAAGTTGTTTCTACCGATTACAACGGAATTATGAAAGAAGCACATGAACTTGCAAAAATTCATAAAAATATTGTTGTTAAGGTTCCTCTAATCAAAGAAGGAATTAAAGCAGTTAAATCTTTAACCGAAGAAGGGATCAAAACCAATGTTACTTTGTGTTTTTCACCTTCTCAAGCACTACTAGCCGCAAAAGCTGGCGCTACATATATCTCTCCGTTTGTCGGGCGATTAGATGATATAAGCCATGACGGAATGGAATTGGTTCAGCAGATTGTGCAGATATACAATAATTATAATTTTAAAACTCAAGTTCTTGTTGCAAGCATCCGGCATCCGCTTCACGTGGTTGATGCAGCGTTGATGGGCGCACATGTTGCAACAATGCCGTTTGATGTAATAAATAAATTATTTAGACATCCTCTCACTGATCTGGGTCTGGAAAAGTTCTTGAGCGATTGGAAAAAATCAAATCAATGAGAGCTATGAAAAAGACAAAGTTTTATTCGATTCATGAAAAGCTTGGTGCTAAGATTGTAGATTTTGCCGGTTATTATATGCCTGTTCAATATTCATCAATCATTGGCGAACACAAAGCAGTTCGTAATTCAGTCGGTGTGTTTGATGTTTCCCACATGGGTGAAGTATTTATTAAGGGCGATAAAGCATTGGATTTTGTTCAACATATTACTGTGAACGATGCATCTCTTCTTACAAACGGAAGAGTACAATACTCTGCAATGTGTTATCCTGATGGAGGAATTGTAGATGACCTTCTTGTTTATAGAATCAATGAAAAAGAATTTATGCTTGTAGTTAACGCTTCAAACAAGGATAAAGATTTTAATTGGATGAAGGAGAACAATAATTTCGGTGTTCAAATTGAAGATGAGAGCGACGAATATTCTCTTCTGGCAGTTCAAGGACCAAATTCGAAAAGTGTGATTGAAAAAATATGTGATAAACCTTTAGATTTAGAATACTATCATTTCTTCTTTACCAAAGTTGCCGGAATTGATATGATCGTTTCCCGCACAGGATACACAGGCGAACTTGGTTATGAATTATATTTCAAAGGTAACGAAGGCGATGCAGAGAAAGTTTGGAATGCGTTATTCGAAAACGGCAAGCAATATGATATTCAGCCTGTTGGTTTAGGCGCCCGCGATTCTCTTCGCTTGGAAATGGGTTTTTGTCTATACGGAAACGATATTGATCAAACAACAAATACTTTGGAAGCCGGACTTGGCTGGATAACAAAATTGAAAAAACAAGAATTTATTTCTAAAAATATTTTGGTGAAAGTAAAAGAAGAAGGATTAAAAAGAAAATTAGTACCAATTGTTTCTGATGAGAAAGCATTTCCAAGACATGGTTATGATTTATCAGTAGACGGTAAAGTTGTTGGGCATATAACAAGCGGAACTGTAAGTCCAATACTTGAAAAAGCAATCGCGTTGGGTTATGTTGAAATTCAACATGCTAAAAAAGGCGGCAAAATAAATTTTTTAATTCGTGGCAAAGAAATACCTGCTATTATTACTAAACTACCTTTTGTGAAAAACTAATATGAAAGTAAACATTCATTATACACATCAACAATTTGATGAACTCTATTTTACAGGAAAAACTTCCGTTGTAATTGATGTTTTGCGTGCTTCAACAGTAATAGTTACGGCGTTAAAGAACGGTGCGCGCGAAGTTATTCCGGTTGGTACTGTTGATTTTGCTATGAAGGTTTCCGGTAACGCATTTGGCGGACAAACAATTCTTGGCGGTGAACGCAATACAAAAAAGGTTGAGGGGTTCAATCTTGGTAATTCCCCGTTAGAATATGAATCGGAAGTCGTATCCGGTAAATCTATTATCCTTTATACAACTAACGGTACTAAAGCAATTGTAAAAGCAAAGTTCTCTGAAAATCTTTATATCTGTTGTTTTAATAATCTGCCGGCAATAGCTGATCAGCTGTTAAAACTTAATAAAGATGTAGAAATTATTTGCGGCGGTTCAAACGGAAATTTTAATATGGAAGATGCGGTTTGCGCCGGTAATTTAATTAACGAACTACAAAAAGTTGATAAGACAATTGAAATCACTGATTCCGGAAGAGCCAGTTCTGTTCTTTTTAAATCTTTTGGAAAAAGTATTGCAAAGATGTTAAAGCAAACCGAGCACGGTAAACTTTTGATAGAGAATGGATTCACTGAAGATATCAAAGAATGTGCTCAGTTTGGAACTGCTGATCTGATTCCGTATTATATCTCGGGTGCAATTAAAAAATTAGAAATAGCTGCACCGCTGAACGATAACGTTAACGAAACCAAAACGTCATAAAAATGCCGAGGAAAAATAAATCAAAAGAAAATTTTTCTTCTATAGGAGAAAATTTTTTTGTTGTTTCTCCGGAAAAGAAAAAAAAACTGCTTGGTATATTCTTAGTTATTCTTGCACTTCTAATTTTCTTAAGCATTCTTACATACTCAAGATATGATGAATCCTATTTTTCATATAAATTTTTAGACCTGTTTGGATTCGGATCGAATCCCGAATTAACAGATAAAGCAGCAACTACACATAATTGGCTTGGAATATTCGGCGCCTACGCTTCCCATTTTCTAATTCGCTCAACCATCGGTTACTTTTCTATTATATTCCCGGTAATAATGTTCATCTGGGGTTATTCTATATTACGTAAGGTCAATGAGTATAAACTTGCCCTATATCTATCCAATTTTTTAATCGTAATGGGAATCTTACTCTCAACATTTTTCGGCATGATTCAATTTACTCCCGAGATTTCTCTTTTGACTGATTATTATGAGCTATCAGGTAAGATCGGATTTTTCTTCGGAACTGTGATCAGCAGATTGTTAGGTGGTGTAGGAAGTATAATTTTTCTAAGCACTGCTATGTTAGTTACAATGATAATTGCGTTCGATTTTAAGTTCAGCTCGCTATGGGAATTTCTAAAAGGTCTTTTCAGCAAGGAAGAAAAAGATGAAGAGATAAAAATAAAAATCCCCGCAGATGACAAATCAGATGAAAATCTTTCGAAGATTAAAAATTTACGCGGCGAGAGTAAATTAAAATCTCTATTTAAGAGTAAAGATGAAAAATTGAATGCAGAAGGTGAAACTATTGCTGAAACAAAAATTACAATCGTTAAAAAAGATCAGCCGGAAAAATTCTCTGAATCTGCTGATAAAATAGGTGATCAGCTTAGATCTAAAAAAGTTGAACCAAAACCGAAGGATGATGATGAAATTATTCCTGCAGTAGATAAAGATGCAGAAGCAGCTATGCCCGATCAATGGGATGAAAAAATTAATTATACTCCTCCAACTTTAGATCTTTTAATTCCACCCGGCGATGAAGAAATTAAAGTGAACGAGAGTGAATTAAAAAAGAATGCCGCTCTGCTTAAAGATAAATTGGCTTTGTTCGATATTCAGATTGACGATATAACTGTTACACCGGGACCGGTTGTTACTCTTTATGAAATCGTTCCGGCACCTGGAGTAAAAATTAGCCGCATTGTAAGTCTCGAACATGATATTGCTTTAGCATTAGCAGCACGCGGAATTAGAATTATTGCACCGATACCGGGGAAGAGCGCAATCGGAGTAGAAATTCCAAATGCACATGCTACAATTGTAAGAGCAAGTTCTGTTCTGAAAAAATTAAGCGAATCTAAAGATGAATTACCAATGGCATTGGGTAAAACTATTTCCGGCGAAGTTTATATTACTGATTTAGCTAAGATGCCTCACATGCTGATTGCCGGTTCAACAGGTTCGGGTAAAAGTGTTGGCATTAATATGATTCTCTCCAGTTTAATTTATGCAAAACATCCATCTGATGTAAAATTTGTTATTGTTGATCCTAAAAAAATCGAGCTTTCTTTCTATAAAAGATTAAGTAAACATTTTCTTGCTGTCTCACCGGATCTCGAAGAAGAAATTATAACAAATCCATCAAATGCTCTTCTCATACTTAAAGCTGTAGAATATGAAATGGAAAAACGTTATGATAAACTTGCCAAGGTCGGAGTTAGAAATATTGTTGATTACAATAAAAAAGTTTTGAATCCGAAATCGAGACCAAAAGACACAGACGAAATGAAATTTCACAAACTGCCTTACATTGTTATTGTTATTGATGAATTAGCAGATTTAATGATCACTTCAGGTAAAGAAGTTGAAGAACCGATTGCCCGATTAGCACAACTTGCCCGCGCAGTTGGAATACATTTGATACTTGCTACTCAGCGTCCTTCCGTTAATGTTATCACCGGTGTGATTAAAGCAAACTTCAGTGCAAGGATGGCTTACCAAGTAGCAACAAAGATAGATTCTAGAACAATTCTTGATATGAACGGGGCTGAGCAGCTGTTGGGACAAGGCGATATGTTATTCTTACCTGGCGGAATGCCGAAACCGATCCGTATTCAAAATGCTTTTATTTCCACCGAAGAAGTTGAAAAGATTACAAATTTCATTTACGTTCAAAAAGGATTTTCAAAAAGATATTTTCTTCCGTCTTTGTATGATAAAAAGAAAGAAGCGCTTGGTGATTTTCTGAATGATCTTGACCCGATGTTTGAAGATGCAGCAAGAGTGATTGTGCGGCATCAGCAAGGTTCTGTATCTTTGCTTCAGAGAAGATTAAAATTAGGTTATTCTCGTGCTGCGAGAATTGTGGATCAACTCGAACAAGCCGGCATCGTTGGTCCTTCCGAAGGAAGTAAAGCACGCGAAGTTATTGTTGATAGTGAAGAACAATTGGAAACAATATTAAGATCGCTATAAAATGAAAACTAAACTAATATTTTTTCTTTTTGTAATATCATCGTTGATCTTTGCACAATCAGCTAACGATGTACTGAAAAAGATCCAGAACAAGTTTAACTCAATAAATAATTTTACAGCCAACTTCTCACAAAATTATTTTAATGCACAAGGTAACGATATCGGTAAGACCAACGGCAAATTCTCGTACAAAAGAAAAAATAAATTTATCGTTGATCTGAAATCTCAGCTGATTATATCCGACGGGCAGACGGTCTGGAATAACGATAAGAGATTTAACAGAGTAGTTATTAGTAATTTATCTGATGATCCAACATCTTTTTCGCTGGAACAATTTATCTTCGATTATCCGCCGCTTTGTAAAAGCCGCGTGGTGAAAGATGAAACAGCAGCAAGCGGAGAATTTTTAATAGAGATGGTTCCTAAAGATCAGGATCTTCAGTTTAAGGTCGTAAAAATTTGGGCTTTCGCAGACGGCATGGTCAATAAACTGGAAATTGTTGATCGCGGAGAAATGCGTTATGCATTTCAGTTCTCAGAGATTAAAATAAATCAAGATTTACCCGATACAAAATTTACTTTTTCTATTCCCAAAGGGATTCAAGTTATTGACCTCAGATAATGTAAATAATAATCAACTTACAAAGGTTGTCGGTTATACTTTTCCAATCCTAATTACAATTTTGTTCCTTTATGTTGCTTTCAGAGGTGTAAATCTTAATGAATCATTTTCGATAATTGCAAAATCTTCAATCCTTCCTCTCTTACTATATTTAATTGTTTTTTTTCTATCACATCTCGCCAGAGCAATCAGATGGAAATTCATTGTTAATTCTGTAAAGAAAGATGTTTCAATGTTTCATCTTTTCGGATCGGTTATGGTTAGTTATGGTGTTAGCTGTGTTGTACCCAGATTGGGAGAATTATACCGCGGATTATTTTTAGGAAGATGGGAAGGAATCTCGCGTTCTACAATTATTGGAACTATCGTAGTTGAAAGAATTATTGATATTGCAGCTTTTGCTTTTGCAGCATTGATAAGTGTAAGTATTTTCCAGGTTAATCTATATGATAAGATTATTTGGTTAAAGACTTCGCTCATCATCGGGTTCTCGCTTTTGTTTTGTCTTACTATATTTTTAGTCTTTCTTGTAAAATTTCGAGAAAGTTTTCGAAATGGTTTAATTAAAATTTCTAAAAAATTTAGCGATAAAATAGCAAACCGTGTGAAATCCATTTTTGATACTCTTCTAAGCGGGATATCAAGTATAAGGGGAACAAAAAATATTTTTTTCATTTTTGTTTGGACTATTCTACTTCTTCTTTTATATGCACTTAATTCATATGTTGGTTTTTATATTCTTGGAATGGATTCTTCCGGCTCGGTTACATTTAAGATGGCTTGGATTTTAATGACAATCAGTTCATTCGGTGTTATGATTCCAACTCCAGGAGGAACCGGACCTTACCATGCAATTTCAATTTTAGTACTTACACAATTATTTTTATTCAGCAATGAAATTAGCGCCGCTTATGCTATCCTTACTCACTTTATTAATTATATGTTGTTCATTCTATCCACACTTCTCTTTATCTTTATAGTTAACAGGCAAAGAGAAAAAAAGGGATTGAAAAAAGAAACATTCCTTTCTGTCTTTAATCTAAATACGGAAGAAAAATGAAATGGATTTTAATTTTACTTTTTGTTTTGGTATCGCTTAGTAATATTGGTGCGCAGTGGGATCTAAATTTTGCTATGGGGCTCGATTTTAAATCTTCGCCGTCATTTCGAGATTACATTAATTCGAGTTATGCTTCACCGGGCAATCAAGTTACTTCTTTTAAAAGTTCTGTCGGATTTTCAACTGAAGCTGATTACGAAATTCACGATAACTTTGCATTAGGTATTGAATATAATCTCCAAATTGATTCATACACAGCTCCTTTTGGAAACGGCGGTGCGTATGAAATCTCATACAATCAGCATCGTCCAAGTGTAATTGCCTATTATGTTATTCCAGGAAATGGTTATCAATTCAAATTTGGTGGCGGACTCGGTTACAGATATGTTTCACTTAGTGAGCGGGTATTTACAAGTACAAATTATAACGCTTCTGGATTTGGATTTCTATTACGAGCAGTAGGAAACACATTACTTAGCAAAAATTTTTATGCTTTGATAGGTGCTGATCTTAGATATGATCTACCGGGCGAGTTATCAAATGGAAGTAAGTCGCTTATTAATAATGCTTCCGGTGAAAAATTAAATTTGAATTCTATATCTATAGGAATTTATTTAGGCATCACTTTAACATTGTAAAGGATCAATTTTGAATATTATTGACGCTATTATCCTTGGTATAATACAAGGCATAACAGAATTTCTCCCGATCAGCAGTACCGGTCACTTAACAATTGCCGGAAAGTTGATGAATATTATTTCATCAGATCATCCCGAACATTGGACTGCATTCATTGCAATTATGCAGCTCGGTACTTTGATAGCAGTCTTAATTTTTTTCCGGAATGATTTACTTCTTATCATAAAAGATTTTATAAGTGATAATCTTTTTCGAAGAAAAAATTTTAGTGATCAAACAATTAATTCTAAGATGGGATGGTATTTACTCATTGCAACAATTCCTGTTGCTATAATTGGATTAGGATTCAAGCATATCATAGAAGGAGTGCTGACAAAAAATTTATATGTAATAGCTGCAAGT
>JACRFC010000018.1 GCA_016234355.1 Ignavibacteriales bacterium | reverse complement strand
AATTTTAGTGATCAAACAATTAATTCTAAGATGGGATGGTATTTACTCATTGCAACAATTCCTGTTGCTATAATTGGATTAGGATTCAAGCATATCATAGAAGGAGTGCTGACAAAAAATTTATATGTAATAGCTGCAAGTTTAATTATTCTTGCCGTCATTCTTACTGCTGCAGAAAAACTTGGCAAATTTAACCGCGAGACAAAAGATATAAAATGGTACGATGCATTAATATTTGGAATAGCTCAATCATTTGCGTTAATACCGGGGTCGTCGCGTTCCGGTACAACAATTACAGCAGGATTATTCCTTGGATTTAAGAGGGAGACCGCTGCTCGATTTTCTTTTTTGATGAGCATTCCCGCAGTTGCCGCTAGCGGTCTGTTGGAATTTTATCAATCTCTCAAATACATTAATTCTGCCGAGATGATTAATCTTATTGTGGCTACAATTTTTTCAGCCATCGTTGGTTATATTTCAATCGAATTTTTACTTCGGTACTTAAAAAAGAATTCTACTTTAATTTTTATTATCTACCGCATAATTGCCGGTATCATTATAATTTTACTTCTAAGTAAAGGAATAATTCAACCTTAAGGATTTAAGAATGATCTTGCGCAAAATAATTTTAGCTGTTTTATTAACGTACTTATTAATTTCATGTCAGAGAAATTATAAAACTGTTATTCTTAATAATGAATATAAAAAAGGAGTTACCTTGGATACATTAATGGATCTTAAAGACAATGAACAACTTGTTGCAACTATTGAAACTAATCTTGGTAAAATTGAAATTGAACTATATGCCAAAGAAGTACCCAAAACCGTTAAAAATTTTGTTGGTTTAGCACTTGAAGGATATTATAACGGTGTAGTTTTTCACAGGGTAATAAAAGGTTTTATGATTCAAAGCGGAGATTCAACCGGTACCGGAATGGGCGGAAAAAGTATATATGGAAATGATTTTGAAGATGAGTTTGTGAATAGTTTGCATCATAATTCGCCCGGTATTCTTTCAATGGCAAATGCAGGACCAAATACAAACAGAAGCCAGTTCTTTATAACTGTAGCAGCAACTCCATGGCTTGATAGAAAACATACAATCTTTGGTAAAGTAACCAATGGGATGGATGTTGTTTATCAAATTAGTAATGTGCAAACCGGTCGTGGTGATAAACCGCTAAAAGAAATTGTTATGAAAAATGTTACTATTGAAAAACATATTTTTTAATTTTTTACGCATCAATGGCAAAAAAAGAATTACCCTCAATAACTGAAATTGCAAAATTTCTTTCTAAGGAAAATCTTCTTCCGATTTATTTTTTATGCGGAGAAGATCAATACACAATAGATCTTGCAGTTGAGACAATAGAAAAATCTGTATCGCCGCATCTTCTCTCGGATTTTGATAAAGAAATCATATCAGCTGAAAAGAATTTAAGTCTTACACAAGTTTTAGATCTTGCATACTCATTTCCATTTGGCGGAGGGAAGAAGTTAATTATCCTAAAAAATTTTGAAAAATTTGGTGATAAAAAAGAACTCGCTTCATATGTTCATAATCCGTCCGAATTCACTGTTCTTATTATTATTCAATCCGGAAAAATTTCTGATATTTCAAAGGAACCTTACTCAAATTTATTAGAGAAAAAAGAACTCTTTGAAGCGCGCGTTGCAACGGGCGAAGAATTAGTTGATTGGGTTGTGAAAAAAACTAAAAAACTTGGAATAAATTTTTCACAAGATAATGCAAGAGCTTTGATTGAAATTGTTGGTGAAGATAAATCGCTTCTTGAGATGCAATTCCAAAAAATAATTGATTACATGAATGGTAAAAATGAAATTTCATATGAGGATATCAAAAAAATCTCTTCCCCAACTAAAGAATTTTCAATTTTTAATCTACAGGATTCACTAGGACAAGGTGATAAATCACGATCAATAGAAGTCGCTTACAATCTTTTAGATGCAGGAGTTGAAATAGTTTTTATAATAAATATGCTGGCGAAATTCGTTCTTACAGTCGCTCAAATTACCGATCTAATCAGATCAAAAGTAAATGATAATGAAGCAGTTAAATTGGTTGGTGTTAGCTGGGGGTATTATTTCAATTGTAAAAAAGCAAAATATCTTATGTCGGATGAACGGCTTCTTAATGCATCCAGAGCTTTATTAAATGCAGATTTAGCAGTAAAAACGACCGCAACAGACTACCGTACTGTTTTGTTAATGTTAATTTGCGAAATTCTGGGTGAGGAAGTAACATCAAGCATTGTTTCCTGAACAATTATTGCATCTTTTTTATTGAATGACTAAAATTAAATCGAAAATTTTGAAACATTTTTATCTAAAAAGGGTATAATTTTCGTTGAATAAGCTTTTGACAGAACTTTCGGATGAAGATTTAATTAAGGAGTATCAGGATAATAATACTCCTGAAGCGTACAATATTTTAGTTAAACGTTACAAGGATCCATTGATGAATTTTGTTTACCGATTTGTTGGTGATCGCGATGTTTGCACTGATGTTGTTCAAGATACTATGATAAAATTTTATTTGAACAAAGATTCTTACCGTTCGTTTGCAAAATTTTCAACATGGATTTACACAATTGCCGGGAATCTTGCCAAGAACGAACTGAAACGGAGACGAAGAAGAATAATTTTTTCAATTGATAACAGTGATGATGAAAGGTCACCTCAGATTGAGGACAAGATGTTTTTAGCTCCGGATAAAGCTGCCGATGGAGAAATGCGTAATGAAATTATTCAAAAAGCTCTATTGAAAGTAAAACCTGTTTATCGTGAAGTTGTAATTTTAAGAGATATACAAGATCTTTCATACGAAGAAATTTCTGAAATTACCGGACTTGCAATCGGTACTGTTAAATCAAGAATTAATCGCGGAAGAGCGCAATTACAAAAACTTTTAAAACATATCTACAGAGAGTAGCTTATGAAAAAAATCTACAACGATGAAGAAAATAAATTTTCAGAACTGTTGAAGGATCTTAAAGATTTACCTAAGATTAAAGCACCGGATAATTTTGAGTACAATCTATTAACGCGTATTCAGAATAAAAATTTTGGAAAGACGGTAAAAGAAAGACCTCAATTCAGTTGGGCAAAATTTCTCGCTCCATCTGCAGTGGTTGTTACAACAATTATTCTCTTTTTTATTTTCTTTCCTTCACCACAGGAAAATAATAATCAATTATTACAACAAACCAAACTGCAGGATAACCAATCAGCAGTTAATAATTCCTCATCTGCTAAGAATGAATTGAAAAATCAGCAATCAGTTCCTTCTAACACCAAATTACAATCTAATTCATCCTCTCTATTGGGATCGAATAGTCAAACAACAAGACCTCGTGCACTATCTCCGTTATATGATTCAAGATCAATCAAACTTGATGATTACATTTCAGGAGCCAATAAGAACCAAAACAATACGAACAGAGGTAATATTGTAAACAACGGTGAAGAACCTTCACAATATGATGGTTTTATCGTTTCAGAAAAACCGGACAAAAAAACACTTGAAAGATATCGTGCAGTTGTTGACTCAATCAAAAAAGCACAGTTAAAAGCTGATTCCTTAAAAAAGGTTCAAAAATAAGCTTTATCTTAGCAATAGCAGTTTGTTTTTTAGTCCCAGCATAGCTAAATTTGTGCCCAAAATAATCAAGGAAGTTCTAGTAAATGAAAAAAGGTATTCATCCAAATTATAAGAGATGCGAAGTTACATGTGTTTGCGGAAATTCATTTGTAACACGTTCAACTGTCAGCAGTATTAAGATTGAGCTTTGTTCTAATTGTCATCCTTTCTTTACCGGAAAACAAAAAATTGTAGATTCAACCGGACGAGTAGAAAGATTCAAGAAAAAATACGGTTTGAAAGAAGCATAAATTTTTCAGCTTTCAGTAAGAGGGCTGTATTATCAGCCCTTTTGCTTTTTAAATACCCTTCCCGTTTTTCATTGTATAGATTAATTAATTTACAAGCACCTAAAATTATTGTTTGATATGGAACAGAAGACCGAATCATTCGAACTCAATCTTTTTCAAGGCGTTAGAGGACATGCTGTAAAAATCCTAAACCGTATTGATAGAACAGATGCCTATCTTGATAAACTCCTCGATATAGAGATAAAAAATTCCAACCTATCAGGTCTTGATAAATCATTACTATTCGAAATAGTTCATGGTGTAACCCGCTGGCTTGGCAGAATTGATTGGATACTTAATGGCTTTTATAAGGGGCAATTCTCAAAATGTATTCCAAATGTTAAGAATGCTATGCGTGTAGCCTTGTATCAAATTTTGTTTCTCGACAAGGTACCGGAATATGCTGCAGTTAACGAAGCTGTTGAGTTTGTTAAAAAACTTCAAGGGCAAAAGCCTGCCGATTTAACTAATGCCGTATTAAGAAATATCATTCGAAGCAAAGATTCAATTCGTTATCCGGATCCTAACGAGGATATTATTGCATACTTCAGTGCTTATTATTCTCATCCCACCTGGATGGTAAAAAGATGGATCAACAGATACGGAAAGGATGAAACAGAGAAGCTGTTAATTTCGAATAACAATAAACCTTTATTAACGATTCGCGTTAATGGATTAGTTTCCAATTATGAAGAAATGAATTCTTTACTAAACAGTGTTGACTTGAAATTTACAAATGGAAAATTTTTGCCGGAATTTATTCGCTTAAGTGCTCTTTCAAATATTACCGATTGGGAATATTTTCATAAAGGTTACTTTACCGTTCAAGATGAAAGTACCGGACTGCCGATTAAATTATTAGAAGTAAAACCGGGAATGAGAGTGTTGGATTTATGTGCGGCACCCGGTGGAAAAACAACCTACATTGCAGATGTAATGCAAAACTCCGGTGAAATTATTGCTTTAGACAGATTTGAAAGCAGACTTAAAATATTACAGAAAAACTTGAATAGATTGAAAGTTACAAATGTAAAAACTATTACAATCGATGCTAATGAATACGAAGATGAGCACGGATTTGACAGAGTTTTGATTGATGCACCTTGTTCCGGATTAGGAACATTGACTAAAAAACCCGATCTAAAATGGAAAAGAGACTTGGGGGATATCAGAAAAATTGTTAATATTCAATACGAGTTACTGAAGAAGGGCGCATCATTATTAAGAAACGGCGGTTTCATAGTGTATAGCACATGTACTATCGAACCCGAAGAGAATATTGAAATCATAAAAAAATTCTTATTAGATTTTCCTAACTTTAAGCTGATTAATCCCGGTAATGCGTTTTCAGCAGAGCTTATAGATGAAAATGGCTGCGTTAGAACTTTACCTCACTTACATGGACTTGATGGTTCGTTTGCAGCAAAATTAGAAAAGAGTTATTAAAATTAAGTTAACTCAATGGCAACAGAAGCCCTTAGAAAATTTGCTGATGAATTAAAAACTGCCCGCGAAGTTAAAGAAATATCTCTGTTACAAGTATCGGCAAAAACAAAGATTGATCCTAAATTTCTTCAAGCAATTGAAGATGCAAACTTTGATGTTCTGCCCGAAATTTACATACGTGCTTTTATAAAGGAATTTGCTCAGACTATTGATCTCAATTCTAAAGAAGTATTACAAAAATTTGATATTGCAAGATTGGGTAAACCTGAGGAAAAACCACAATCGCAATTGGAACCTGCAAGTAAAGAGAATTCGGTTAATTTACAAGAAACATCGGAGACAAAAGAATTTGATTCAACTGAAGTGTTTCAACCATCAACTTTAGAGCCGGGGAAAGCAGAAAAGAGTTTGAAACTAAATTATATTATCGGCGGATCAATTTTATTTGTTGCACTGATTGTTGTTTACTTTGCGTTTATTAGAAGTTCATCACCCGAAATAATTCAAGAAAAATTTGATCAGGAAACTAGTGCAGAAAACACTCAACGATTTAAAATTGGTAAATCGTCACAAGATCAAACAACTTCACAAACTTCCAAAGTTATTGATAAATCGTTAATTACACATGATAGCCTGCGTTTATCGGTATTTGCAAATGCCCGTGTTTGGATTAAAGTTTCGACGGATGGAAAAATCGTTCATCAGAATATAGTCCAAGCAAACACAAGACTAAATTTTGCTTCAACAAAAAATTTCAGTGTTAGTGTTGGAAATGCCGGCGTTGTTAAAATATTTTTTAATAACAAGGAAATTGAAAACGTTGGCAAACCGGGTGAAATAAGAAATCTTTTTATTACTCGTGATAATATCCGCTATTTGACAATAGTTCCCAAATCAAAGAATGAAAAAAATTCCTCAACAGAGAATTGAAGAACTTCGCGAGCTTATTAGAGAACATGATTACAACTACCATGTTCTCGCTCAACCATCAATAACCGATTTTGAATATGATCAACTCATAAATGAATTGATTCAACTCGAAAAGGATCATCCCCAATTAATTACACCAGATTCTCCAACGCAGCGTGTAGGATCTGATCTAACTAAAGAATTTAAGCCGGTTCAGCATAAAATTCCGATGTTGAGTTTATCTAACACTTACAGCGAAGAAGAATTGTATGATTTTGACAGAAGGGTGCGTGAAGGTTTACCAAATAACGAAACACCGGAATATGTATGCGAATTAAAAATTGATGGGCTTTCCGTAAGTCTCAGATATATTAATGGAAGATTTAAAGTTGCTGCTACAAGAGGCGATGGTACGACCGGAGAAGAGGTTACTAATAATGTTAAAACAATTCGTGCAGTACCTTTAATAATAAAGAAACCGTCATCAATAAAAATGAAACTAACAGAGTTTGAAGTTCGCGGTGAAGTTTTTATGGAGGTGGAAGCGTTCAATAGATTAAATGATGAACGCGAGTTGAACGGTGAAAAAACATTTGCTAATCCTCGTAATTCATCAGCCGGCACATTGAAATTACAAGATCCCCAGATTGTAGCAAAACGTCCTCTGCAAATATTTCTATATTATTTCTATTCTGAGAATGAAGAATTAAAATCTCAGTATGAAAATTTAAAACTTCTTAATGAACTTGGTTTTAGAGTAAATAATAATTTCGAATTGTGTAAGGATTTATCAGAAGTTTTAACTTTTTGTAAGGATTGGGAAAATAGAAGATCGGAATTACCTTATGAAATAGACGGAGTAGTAATAAAAGTAAATTCATTACAACATCAAAAGATACTTGGAAACATAGCTAAATCTCCACGATGGGCAGTTGCATTTAAGTTCAAAGCAAAACAAGCAAATACAAAATTAAACAAGATCACCTGGCAAGTCGGAAGAACTGGAACCTTAACGCCTGTTGCTGAGTTAGAACCGGTTTTACTTGCCGGCTCTACAATAAGCCGTGCAACGCTTCACAATATTGATGAAATAAAACGTAAAGATATTCGCGAAGGTGATTGGGTTGTAATAGAAAAAGGCGGAGATGTAATTCCAAAGGTTGTTTCTGTTGATCTTTCTAAACGATTAAAAAATTCTGTTGAAGTAAAAATTCCATTAAAATGCCCGGTATGCGGATCAAAATTATTTAAACCGGAAGAAGAAGTTGCCGTCTATTGTGAAAATAATTTTTGTTCTGCTCAAGTAAAAGGAAGGATTACTCATTTTGCTGCTCGCGGAGCAATGGATATTGAAGGATTGGGAGAAGCATTAATAAATTTATTTGTCGATTTAGGTTACTTAAAGGATTACTCTGATATTTATCTACTTAAAGAAAAAAGAGAAGAATTGATAAAGATAGAACGATTAGGTGAAAAGAGCATTGATAATCTTTTGAATGCAATTGAAACAAGTAAACAAAGACCATTTGAAAAAGTTTTATTTGCACTTGGAATTAGATATGTCGGTTCCGGTGCTGCAAATAAAATAGCAGATCATTTCCTTTCGATCGAAAAGTTAATGAACGCTTCAAAAGATGAAATAGAAGCGATTCATGAAATAGGACCAAGCATTAGTGAAAGTGTAATTAGATTTTTTAACAATGATCAAAATCTTAAGATAGTTGAAAAGTTAAAGAAATCGGGATTAATTCTTGATTCAAAAGGGAAGTTAAAAAAATCTAACCGTTTAGAAGGAAAGTCCTTTGTTTTAACGGGAACGTTATCTACAATGTCCCGTGAGGAAGCAAAAGAAAAGATACAAAATCTTGGCGGTTCTGTTGTATCTTCAGTAAGTAAAATTACTAATTATGTAGTTGTTGGTGAGAGCGCCGGTTCTAAGTTGGATAAAGCACAAAAACTCGGCATTGAAATACTATCGGAAGAACAATTTTTAGAATTGATTGAAGAATGAAAAATGTTTGAAGGTATAAAACGAAAGATTGGTCATTTTGTTGTTAAAAGAAAATATTTGCACAAAAATATCGAACAACTTGCTTATAACAACGTCATAAGTAGTGCAAAAGATTTCTTTTTTATAATGCCGAGTTTCGATAAAGATTTTTATCATACTCTTGAAATATTAAAATATTATCTAAACCAGAAAAAAGTGATAACATTGTTTTTACCTGAACATAAATACAATTTGGTCCCCGATAAAGAGAAATTCAAATTTATTTCTTTTCTTCCGCACCAGATTTCAAGGTTCTATTTGCCCGAGAAAAACCTTGTTGCAAGATTAAACACAAAAGAATTCGATGTAGTTATTGATCTAAACCGTTCTGAAGACATTTTTTTCAGTGCTATTTCTAATATTGTAAAGTCAAAAATCCGTATCAGTTTTGTAAAAGAGCTGTCTGAAAGTTATTACAACCTTCAAATAGTTGATAAACAGGGTGATTCTGATGCCTCATATAAAAGCTTTCTAAATTACCTTCAAATGTTCTAATTAAAAACATTTGGATTATTTAACCGAATTTGTAGATTAGAGGTGTAAAATTATAATTTATAGTAGTGAAAGATGAGCGAGAATTTCAATTACGAATTAAAAAAAATAGGCGATAGCGCAATTTTTAAGTTAAATGAAAAGCGTTTTGATGCTTCCATTGCCGGATTTGTAAAAGGTGAATTTACAATACTTCTTCATACTGAAGATGTAAAAAAACTTATTATTGATCTTTCCGAAGTTGATTATTGCGACAGTTCGGGATTAAGTGCCATCCTGCTTGCTTTTAGAATTCTCCAATCAAATGAAGGTCATATTCGCATTGCTTCTCCGACAAAAAATGTTAAGACTCTTATTGAAATTTCTCAGCTTGATAGAGTTCTTCATGTTTGCAATACTGTAAATGAAGCATTAAAAGAATTAGAGAATTTATAAAGGTTTGCAACTACTTTAATCAATTCTAAAAAACACCCTCAACAAAACACGTGGTGAAAATTATTATTAGAAATCATCGCAAGAATTTGACCTCAATTATTTTTGAAATCATTATTTTTACACAATCTTACTAGTAATTAATGATTTTTCTCTCTTTGCAATAATGAATATATTATTCATATGAATATGATCAATAAAGAAATCCTGAAGAGAATCCAACTAGTTGTAATGGATTTAGATGGAACTCTGTTAGATGATAACAATCAGATTGGAGATGAAACTAAACATCTCGTTAAAGAACTTTCCGGATTAGGAGTGAAATTTTCCATTGCATCCGGGCGGTTATTAAGCGCTGTTACTGAATATGCAGATGAGCTGCAAATAAAAATTCCTCTCATAACATTAGATGGAGCGTTAATTCAAAGATACCCCGGTGAAAAAAGCATTTTCGAATCCAGACTTTCTGAAAAAACAGTTTTGCGTGCTTTAAATTTAGCCGATAGGTACTTATTGAAATCAGCACTATGCCATGATTCGGCAATTTATTTTACCGAAGAGAATGGAGTTCTACCGTTATTGTTGGATAAATTCGGGGCGAAGTACGAACAAATAATATCATACGAACATTTTCTGAAAGGTACTTTAGAAGTTTTAATTGTTGGTGATTATCAAAATAGTGTAAAACATGTGGCTGGTAAAATGGCTTTTCCATATACATTTGGCGTTCGCTCGTCATTTTATAAATCGCAAAGCCAGGGAGGCACTTATTATTTAGAAATTAGAAAAATGGGATCGAATAAGGGCGATGGATTAAGAAGATTAATAAAGCACTTAAAAATAAAAATGAAAGAAGCGGCTGTAATTGGCGATTGGTATAATGATAAATCACTCTTTGATACAGACGCTCTGAAGATTGCTGTTGCAAATGCTGTTCCTGAATTGAAAAAAATGGCAGATATTGTAACTAAGAGATCGAACAATGAAGATGGAGTTGCAGAATTTTTGAAAATGCTTCTTCATTCAAAAAAATAATATGATGAATTCAAAAACTGTTGAAAAATTAAGATCAAGTTTGCGTGTTAAATTCGTGATAATTTTTATCACCGCATTTTTAATAGTATTAATGTTTCCAAGCGGTGAATCAATTGAATCTGAGGTAACTGTTGGCTCCGTTTGGATCCATGAAGATCTTATTTCATCAATCACTTTCGAAATTCTAAAAGATCCCAAGACTTACGAGAATGAAAAAAATCAAGCCGCTAAAACGATACTGCCGATATTTCTTAGAGATATCAGTTTAGAAAAATTCTATTTGGATTCGCTGAAGGATTCAAATTTATTTCTTTTCAAAGTGTTATCTAAAAGCAATAATGCTCAAAACTCAACTAAATTACTAAGCGATGAATCTTACTCCACACTATATAAATTTGTTCACAAGCAAAAATCATTTACCGGCTCAAGAATTTCCTCGATCACACAAGTTTTTAGTAATGCTTCACAAATATTCAATAAGATTTATCAACACGGACTGCTTAGTATTACCTATAAAGATATTCCAAGAGACAGCATAGCATTAAGAGACGGTAAGTTTGAAAACGCTTTTCCCAAGACAAATTATTTAGATCGAAATTCTGTAAATGATTTTATTCAATTCTATCTAAATGGAAATGTAGGCCGTAATTCCGAATTAAATGTTGCTATAGAAGAGTACATAGCTAACTTTATTAAACCAAACTTAATATTTAGCCGACAATTAACTGAGTCGGCAATTCAAAACGCGAAAGACAAAGTTCCTCCTAATATTGGTATTGTAAATGAAAACGAACGAATCGTTGCAAAACATGACCGAATAACACCTGAAGTAAAATTAAAAATAGATTCATATAAAATTGCAAAGGGGCAAGGAACCGGATACTGGGGACGCTTCTCTCAAAATTTTGGTAAGTTTTTACATATACTGATTATTCTTTTACCATTGATAATCTACATAGTTCTATTTAGAAAAAGAATTTATGGTGATAACCTTAAAATTGTTCTCATCGCCTGCATTATTCTATTCATAAGTTTTTTAACTTTTCTTATTTATCAACTTGATGTTCCTTCACCTGTAGAATTTCTCGTACTTGTTCCCGTTGCATCAATGCTCTTAACAATTATTTTTGATTCACGAATAGGTTTTTATGGAACTGTAATTATTTCTTTAATTGTAGGCGGACTGCGCGGTAACGATTATGCTTTTGCACTGACCAATATAATCGCTGGCGGACTTGCTGCTTTTACTGTGCGTGATATTAAGAATCGCACTCAAATTTTCCGTTCATTTCTTTATATCTTTATTGGTTATGCATTAAGTATAATTGCCTTTGGTTTTGAAAGATTTGATTCTTTTAATCAACTCCTCTCTTCTTTTGCTTTCGCGGTTTCTAATGCTTTGATAAGTCCGGTTTTAACTTACGGACTTATAATTTTTGTCGAAAGAATTTTTAAGATCACAACAGATTTAACATTGCTGGAATTAACAGATTTTAACCAGCCGTTGTTAAGAGAATTAGCAAAGAGTGCACCCGGAACTTTTAATCATTCTATTACTATGGGAACGCTTGTGGAAACAACTGCAGAATCTATCGGAGCCAATTCTACACTTGCACGTGTTGGTGCATATTATCATGATATAGGCAAAACAGTTGATCCGGAAAGTTTTGTTGAAAATCAGATTGATTCTAAAAATATTCACGAGCAATTATCTCCGGGAAGAAGCGTTAAGCTAATTTTAGATCATGTTAAAAAGGGAATCGAGTTAGGTCAAAATTATTCGCTTCCAAAAGAGGTAATTGATTTTATCCCGATGCATCACGGTACAATGATAATTTCTTATTTCTATGAAAAAGCAAAAGAGTTGTACGGAGAAGATAAAGTTGAATTGAATGATTATCGCTATCCGGGACCTAAGCCGAACACAAAAGAAACTGCAATTGTTATGCTGGCGGATGCTTGTGAATCAACTGTACGTTCTTTAAGTGAAGCCGATTCTCAAAAAATTGAAAATGTTATTAACAATTTGATCAACAGCAGAATAGATGACGGACAGCTTGATGAAGCCCCGCTTACGTTTAAGGATATTAAACAAATCAAAGAATCATTCTTGAGTATACTCGTTGGTCATCAGCACAAGAGAATTAGATATCCAAAACAAGAGGAACTGGAAAAAACTAAGAGTGAAGAATAAAAAGCTATGGAGGAATTTCTAAAAGAATATCTAACCATTCTTCGTTACGAAAAAAATCTTTCCGAGAATACTACTAAATCATATAAAAACGATCTTCAAAAATTTTTAGCATTCCTCACTGAATCCAACGTAAAAGATTTCAATGATGTATCAGCAATTATAATTGCTAAATTTTTTGAAGATCAGCGCTCTAGTGTTGATAGTGCAACATCAGCTCGTTATATGTCCTCCATTAAAGGTTTTTTCAGATTCTTAGAAAACAACAGTTACATCAAAAAAAATCCGACAGAAAAACTTTCTCCTGTTAAAAAAGCCCGTAAGCTGCCGTCTGTATTAACTCTGCCGGAAATAGAGATGATCCTTAACGCACCCCGGACAAATGAAACTACAGGTTTAAGAGACAAAGCAATTCTCGAAACATTTTATTCTTCCGGACTGCGTGTATCTGAACTTATCAATCTAAAAATAAACGATCTTTTTTTTGATGATGAAGTAATAAGAGTTTTAGGTAAAGGTTCAAAAGAAAGAATCGTTCCAATAGGCAGCAGCGCTATCAAATGGATTAAGGAATATTTAACTCGTTCCCGACCGTACCTTGAGAAAAAAACTAAGAGCAAGAATTTTGTGTTTCTTAATAAACGCGGAACAAAACTTTCGCGTATGTGGATTTGGAAAATTTTTGATCATTATGCTAAAGAAGCCGGCATCAAAAAAGATATTCATCCTCATATTTTCCGGCATTCTTTTGCGACACATCTTTTGGAAGGAGGAGCCGATCTTAGAGCTGTTCAAGAAATGTTAGGGCATGCAGATATTTCTACTACTCAAATCTATACACATGTTGACCGGAATTATATAAAACAAGTACATAAAGACCATCATCCGCGCGGTTAATATTGAATCTGTATTTCTTATCTTTAGATCATGAACCGGAAGCGTTCTAAAATATTGATCTCATTTATTTTTGTGACTCTTATCTTGAGTGAATGTACCATATCTGACCATGAAATTGACCAAGATAATAAAATTAAATATTCAATCTCACTTGGTGAGTTCAAAACTCAAGAAGAAGCTGTTAAACTGAAACCCATTCTGGAAAGCAAATTAAATTCAACATTAAGAATTGAGAAAACCGTTAAAAATAAATACCAACTATTATTCAGCGATTTCGTTTCTTCGTTTGAAGCCGGTGAAACTGCTTTTGATCTTTATTCTAATTCATTGATTCAAGATTACAGAATAGTGCATAAAGGAAAACCGGTAGTAGATAATTTTACAAATGTACTATTTGTTGCAAATTACATGGGAAGACCCTCAGTTTATAGTTTCAATTTATTAACAAAACAAAGTTCGGTTGAGTGGAGCAGATGGGGAAGGAAAGTAATTTCATTAAATCATTCGATTGATAATCAAAGTGCATTCATTACTACAATGCTAGGTTACGGAAGACAAAGCAGGTTCCCGTATATTCACGAAGCAAGAATTTATTTTTTGAATAGGGTCAACGATCAAGCTGATGAACTTGCAGAATTGGGAGATGGTGTTCAGCTTTATACTTATTGGGAATCAAGCGATACGTTTAAGGTAAATTTTTCTACGTTAGATTCTGTTAATTCTAAAGTTGTAATACAAAATATTTATCCATTTGATATAAATGGTAAATCGGGTTTGATTCAAAAAAGAAAATTTGATCTACTCAAAGAGGGATTTCCTTCCGTCCCAAGACGAAACCCGGTTGAATTATCACCGAACAAGGAATTCCAATTTAGAAATGTTCGATCAGATGGCGAATCAAATATTTACTTAAAGAATCTAAAACAGCGTTCCGAAGAATTAGTAGTTACAACTAAAAGAAATATTAACGATGCACGATGGTCCGAAGATGGGAACTACCTTTTCATAATTACTGATAACCAGAGTGTTGATTCTAAGGGTGTTAAAGCGGAAAAAACGGGGGAATTATTCATAATAGATGCGATTAATATGAAAATTGTCAGAATATTTTCCGGTTTTCGTTTTGAAAATGTATTAGTTCATGGAAAGTTATTATTTTTTGATGAACGCTTAAAAGATATAGCCCAAATTGCAGTTTATGATTATACTCGAGATAAATTATTGAATACAATTTCATTATACGGCGGATGCGGTATAAATAATCTTCCAATGTGAGAATTAAATGACTACCTACAAAAGAGTTCTTGCTTATATTAAACCTTAC
Organism: Ignavibacteriales bacterium; assembly: GCA_016234355.1. Taxonomy (GTDB): domain Bacteria; phylum Bacteroidota; class Ignavibacteria; order Ignavibacteriales; family Melioribacteraceae; genus Fen-1258. The sequence continues at coordinate 4,593 of JACRFC010000018.1, read as the reverse complement.
CGGAAACATTTATCAGCGTCGGTGTTTTTTTCGATTCTCTATGCTCTTCTCAATACAATCTCCGTTTATATGCTGATCCCTTTACTCAATACACTTTTCCAGGAGAAAGGAGCTATACCGTTACAACCTAAGGCAATTACCCAAACGGTAGATAGTCCCGTAGGTAATTGGTTTTCAAAAATCGGAACCGAAATTACCGACTCGTTCAAAAATTATGTTTTTAGCGGAACCGATAAAGAAATTCTCCTTAAAATTTGTTTATTAATTTTGCTCGCATTCTTTCTAAAAAATATTTTTGGATACTTACAAGCATACTTCCTGGCTTATGTTGAACAGGGAATGATCCGTGATTTACGGAATCAATCTTATATACACTTGCATAAATTGCCGATGAGTTATTTCAAAAACGAGAAGACGGGTAACTTAATTTCCAGAATAACTAATGATGTTAACGTAGTTCAATCGAGTGTTTCTGCAGTGTTTCTAAATTTGATTCGTGAACCTCTTACAATTTTATTTTTTGTCGGATTGGCATTGTCCATAAGCTGGCGGTTAACACTTTTCTCACTTCTGGTTTTGCCTTTTACTATTGGAATAATTAGCTGGATCGGTCTTATACTTAGAAAACAAAGCGGACTGCTTCAAGAAAAGATGGCGAATATTACTACAACATTACATGAGACCATTACAGGAGTAAAGATTGTAAAAGCGTTTGGAATGGAAGATTATGAGAACGGAAAATTCAAAACTCAGACACAAAGTTTTTTCAAATTAGTGTTGAAAATGGCACGTGTTAGAAATACTGCATCGCCTCTAACCGAATTTTTAAGTGTTGTGGTTGGCGGAGCGATGATTTATTACGGCGGTGAACTTGTCCTTGTTGATAAAACTCTTAACGCAAGCGAGTTTATTGTATTTCTACTTGCCATTTTTCAAATGATGCCGCCGATTAAAGAATTAAGCAGTGTTAATAATAGAATTCAAGAATCCAGCGCTGCTGCAGAAAGAGTGTTTGAAATCCTTGATACGAAACCAAGAATAAGAAATATCGAATCGCCTGTATCTGTTACTGAATTTAAAGGTATGATCGAATTCCAAAATGTATCATTCCATTATGATGATTCTGAAGAACCGGTTCTCGATAATATCAATCTACAAGTTAAGAAGGGAAAAGTATTAGCAATTGTAGGCAGCAGCGGCGCAGGTAAAACAACTCTTGCCGATTTACTGCCCAGGTTCTTTGATCCAACAGATGGTAGAATTTTGTTAGATGGAATTGACATTCGCACTATCTGTATTGAAGATCTGCGCAAGCTTATGGGAATTGTTACACAAGAAACTGTCCTCTTCAATGAATCCGCACGCAATAATATTGCTTATGGATTAGATGATTGCTCTGAAGAAAGATTAGTAGCCGCCGCAAAAGCTGCTAATGCACACAATTTTATTCTTGAACTACCGAATGGTTATAATACTATCATTGGTGAGAAGGGAACTAAGCTTTCCGGAGGTCAGCGTCAGCGAATCTCAATTGCCCGTGCATTATTAAAAAATCCTCCAATAATGATATTTGACGAAGCAACATCATCGCTTGATAATGAATCGGAAGTATTGGTTCAAGGAGCGATAGAAAGATTAATGCACGACCGCACCACATTTGTTATCGCGCATCGTCTGAGTACAATTAGAAATTCAGACAGAATAATTGTACTTGACCGCGGTAAAATTGTTCAGGATGGAAAACATGAACAACTTCTTTCTCAAGAAAACGGTATCTATAAGAAATTATATGAATTACAATTCAGAGATTAGATGATAATTGCACAAACAAAAATTGTAAAACGATTGACAAGTTCATCAATCTGGTTTACACTTGGTTTGAACATTGCATTTTATAAATCATATCTAAAAGACATGAATTAGATTAAACTCAATATGGCAGAAAACATTAAAATATCATCTATAATAATTGCACGTGATGAAGAAGCTAATATTGCTCTTTGTATCAAAAGCCAGAGGGATGTTGTTGATGATATTGTTGTTCTTGTTGATTCAAGGACGACAGATATAACGAAACAGATAGCTTTATCATTCCAAAATGTTAATTGTGAGATTGTGGAATGGAAAGGATATGCGGGAACAAAGATTTATGCTTTATCTAAAACAAAATATGATTGGGTTCTTTGGATTGATGCCGATGAACGAATCACTCCTGAACTCGCAGAAGAATTAAAGCAGTTCAAAAAATCCAAACCGTTAAACAATGCTTATGACGTAGCGCGCAGAGCATATTTTCTTGGTAAATGGATTCAACACAGCGGCTGGTACCCGGCACGCGTTACCAGACTCTTTAACAAAAAATATGTGTCGTTTAATGAAAAAGAAGTTCACGAGCATTTAAAGGTTGAAGGAGCTGTTGGCAAACTTCAAAATGATCTTAATCATTATACCGATCCGTCAATTGAACATTACTTCACTAAATACAATTCTTATACTTCACTTGCTGCTAAAGAATTATTCGAAAAAGGTAATAAAGCAACAGTGATTGACATACTCATCCGCCCGATTTTTCTTTTTTGCAAAATGTATATCTTTCGATTAGGATTTCTTGACGGACTTCATGGATTGATACTGGCTGTGTTCTCATCTTCGTATGTATTTACAAAGTATTGCAAACTTTGGGAATTGAATAGAGAAAGATCAAAATGACAATAGGAATAATTCCAAATATTTCGAAAAGCGATATTCTTGATATCGTAAAAAAAATAATTGTTCAACTTCAACAAAACGGATTCGGTTTCGTCTTGAGCGAATCTCTCTTAAAATATAAGAATGAATTTAACAGTGCGGCTAAGTTTCAATCTCCTGCAGATCTAAGCAAGAATAGCGACATGGTAGTGTCTATCGGCGGCGATGGTACAATGTTAAACACAGCATTTGAAGTAAAGAGCTCAAGTACTCCTATCATTGGAGTTAATTTCGGTAAACTCGGGTTTCTTGCAGAATTTGATCTTACCAGCTTTACTGAACTTCTACACGATATAAAAACAAAAAATTATACAATTGAAGAAAGAATGGCTTTGATTGCCAGAAGCCCAGGATCCGTTAATAATGAATTATACGCTATCAACGATATTGTTATTGATAAAGGTCCATGGCCTAAGATGATTGAGCTGACCATCAAAGTTGATGATGATTACGTTTCTACTTTTTCTGCAGATGGTTTGATAATTGCAACACCAACAGGCTCTACCGGATATTCATTATCAACCGGCGGACCGATAGTGAACCCTAAAGCTGATGTAATTACACTCAGTCCGATAGCACCGCACACTCTTACAATGCGTCCGTTAGTTATTTCCAGCGGACAAATAATAACAGTTATGGTTAATTCTCCCTCAGAAAAAATTCAAGTAAGCTGTGATGGACAGCGCGTGAATTTTTTTAATTCACCGGCGCAGCTTACAATAGAAAAAAATAAACAGCCGGTCAGATTAATTCATTCCAACCGTACCAACTATTTTGAAATACTCCGCAATAAATTGTATTGGGGACTCGACGTTCGAAAATCGAATAATACTAAATAGAGGCAGTTATGAAAAAGCTTTTTCTTTTATTGATGATCTTATCCGCAGTAATTTACTCTCAAGAAAAAAACAAATTGGTAGTTGATGAAAAATCCGGTAAACCGATGCTTATCGGTCTCTGCAATAGAACTGCATTTGCCGATTCAAATTTTTCATGGTGGTTCAATTCGGAATATGATAATTACACACCCGATTCTGCGGAAGTATTAAAACTCTCAAAAGTAATTAATGATGTAAAGATTACTATCGTTATGGGAACTTGGTGCAGCGACAGCAGAAGGGAAGTCCCACGCTTTTTCAAAATCCTGGACAAAGCAGGTTACAATCTACAATACTTAACTTTGATTTGTGTTGATAGAAAGAAAACCGCACCAACCGGAGAAGTTGATAAACTCGACATCAAATTAGTTCCGACAATTATTTTTATTAAGGATGATAAAGAAATCGGGAGAATAGTTGAGACTCCCAAAGAAACTTTGGAAAAGGATTTGGCATTGATAGTGGTCAAATAGCAAAATATTCACATAGTCTTGACAGCCGAGTAAACAATGGGAGGAACCAAGGGAGGGTTGTAAGATATTCATACATACACTTGACAGCTATTCTGACATTGCTTATTTTTTCCTATGTAAAAATGAGGTTCTTACAAATGTCTAAAATCAATAAAATAATCGGTCAAAAAATTAATCAACTTCGTACTTCTAAAAAAATGAACCAGCAGAAGCTTGCGAATTATTTGGGTATCTCACGCCCAACAATTACACAAATTGAAAAAGGGGAAAGATATTTAACACCAGAAGAAATTCTAAAACTTTCGGAGTATTTCAACATATCGCTTAACGAACTCATAAATCCAAAATTAAAGGGTGAAGTCATTCTTCATGAAGATGAATCTGAATCTCACGCTGAAGAATCGCTTCGCATCTCGGTTCCGCAAAAGAATCTCAAAAAATTCAAAGAAGTGCTTCTCTACATTCTAAACAAAGTTGGCGCAAAACCAAACATT
>JACRFC010000159.1 GCA_016234355.1 Ignavibacteriales bacterium | reverse complement strand
TCACATAGTTTGAGAGCATAAGGAATAGTAACCGTCCGGTTGGTTTCCATCCTATTGAACCAGAATCCGCTTTTAACATGAACTTGAGTAAAGGGAATCGGTTGAATCGGATAATCTTTTTTGATTTGCGCACTAACAACCACAGTTAAAATTATAAAGGCACTAATAATTTTTGCTTTCATTTTTTATCTCCAATAAAAATTATTTCGTTCTAACTAATTCATCAATTGATTCTTGAAGAAGTTTGTTAAACTTTTGCGGATCTTCCAGCATAACAAAATGACCGACACCGTTCATCATTTTTACTTCAAATGATTTCGTGTGTTTACGAGTCTCTTCTACGTTAAGCGGATACCGATCACAATTGATAGATATAATCGGGGCATTCATATCTTTCAACGCTTTGAAAGCATGGTAACTAAACAAATTTTGCATTGCACTAATCGCAACTCGCGGTGGTGCAGATGACATATCATCAGCAACTCTATTAACTAAAGTAGAATCTGCTGTTTTGGGAAACATTGTTTTTACAAATTCTTTCGTCTTTTGGACAAACTTTTCCTTAAATGGTTTCATGAACTGATCAATCTGTTCTTTTGTCATTTCATCTTCCATACCCTGATAAGTATCGGCACCGACTAAACCAATTATTTTCTCCTTCAATTGCCGGGCAGCTTCGATAATAACATAACCACCCATCGAATGCCCTATCAGAATTACTTTCTTCAATCCAAGTTTATTAATCACCGCAGTAATATCTTCTCCAAAAGATTCCATAGTGTAGTTCTTTCTGTTCATTCCTGATTCACCATGTCCGGCTAAATCAATAGTAACAACTTTATATTTGGGAGAGAATGTTTTAACCTGATCATTCCAATATGATTTATCACAACTCCAGCCATGAACGAACACAAGCGCAGGTTCGCCATTACCTGCTGCATGAAAAATTATTCTTGTCTCGTCTTTTGATAAAATATTTTGCTGTTGGGATAATGAGTTATTAACAAATCCAAGCAATAGAAAAAAAAGAATAAAAAAATTAAGCTGATTCTTTTTGATCATGTTTTTCTCCAATAACTATCCTTTATTAATTAATTATTTCTTTGCATCATCAGCTTGAAGAATGACCGCAGGAACATTTGCTTCCGCAACAAGTTTATTGAATTTCGGAATTTCACTATCAATAATATTTTTTAATTTTTGTAGTTCTGCATCAATATTCGAGAAAAGCTCTTTCTTTAACTCCAGAGCTTGATCGGTCGGCTTATAATCTCCGCTTGCAGCCGAACCGCCGAGAGAAGATAATTTATCATTCAATCGGACGGGATAATTTAACGGGTCTTGCGGACTTTTATTTTTTGTTTGATACAGTGTCTCTTCTATAGCAGCAATTTTTTTATTTATTTCCTCACCTAATTTTTTTACTTCATCAATATTTTTTTGATCTTTGATTCGATCTCCAACATCTTTTATCTGTTTGCGGATATTACGAATCTGTTTTATTGCTTTATGAGTCTCGTTTATTTTGTCTCCAACAGAAATTAAAAAATCAAATTGAGTTTTTAGATCCTCGATTGTGGAAGAGGAACGCGGATCTTTTACAATTGTAAATGAAACAGCTACACTGTCTTTGTCGTATTTTAACATTGCCTTGTAATCTCCGGGTACAGCAAGCGGACCGGTCATTCCTCCTCCGTTCCACAAAATCATACCGTCAAATTTTTCTGCATCTGGATAACGCATATCCCATGTAAATCTGTTCAGTCCTTTTTTTATAGGAAGACGCTCACCGCGTTCTTTTGCTTTGGGTTTGTATATCTTGATTGCACTTCCTTTAGAATCGAGAATTCTTAATTCAGTTGTGCTGCTATCCGGCATTTCCTTAAAATAATAATTTAGGATTACACCGCTCTGCAAATTTATTCCGCTTATTATTCCATCACTGCGTCTGCTGCCGCCGATTCTAAAAGTTTCGCGCGGCTGATAAAACCAAAAGTTATTCTTAGTTACATCAGAATTAATTTGCCTCAACGGAGAAAAATCATCTATCATCCAAAATGATCTTCCCTGTGTAGCTACGATTAGATCTTCGTTCTTAATTGTAAGATCGGTGATTGGAACGATTGGAAGATTTTGTTGATAAGTCTGCCAGTTCTCACCGTCATTGAATGAGATATACATTCCCTCTTCCGTTCCTGCGAAGAGCAATCCTTGGCGCTTGTTATCGGAACGTACAACACGGGTAAAATGTTTTTCCGCAATTCCGTTTACAATTTTCTTCCATGTCTTTCCAAAATCCGTTGTCTTAAGTAAATATGGTTTGTAGTCATCGGATTTATATCTTGTAGCGGCAACATAAAGTCCGCCTTCAACAAAAGGATTTGCTTCAATGCTGTTTATCTGCGCCCATTCTGGCAACAAGTTTACCGGCGGCGTCACATTCTTCCAATTTTTTCCGCCGTCTGTTGTAACATAAATTAATCCATCATCAGAGCCTGTCCAGATTATTTCTGCTTTCAATGGACTTTCCGAAACGGTAAAAATTGTGCAATAATATTCAACGCCGGTATTATCTTTTGTAATCGGTCCGCCGGATGCACCAAGTTTGGTCGTATCGTTACGTGTTAAATCTCCGCTTATCGCTTGCCAGGTTTGTCCTGCATTTGTTGTTTTAAACAAAACATTTCCTGCAGCATATAATGTATTCGAATCGTGTTTTGAAAAGAGCAAAGGAAAATTCCATTGGAAACGATACTTCCAATCTTTTGCGCCATGACCCATTGGTGAATCAGGCCAAACATCAACAGTTCTATTTTCTTTTGTACGATGATTAATCATTCCTATTAATCCGGCATAATTGCCGCCGTAAACTATATCGTTATCTTTCGGATCAACAGCGAGCCAACCGCTTTCTGCACCGGCAGTTTCCTCCCAATCTTTTTCTCTAATGCTTCCGCTTTCCGTTCTGTGAAAAATTCTAACTGTGCTGTTATCCTGCTGAGCACCGTAAATTCTGTAGGGGAAATTATTATCTGTAGTAACTCGATAAAATTGCGCTGTCGGTTGGTTATAATATGTACTCCAGCTTTTAGCGCCGTCAACAGAAACTTGAGCTCCTCCGTCATCTCCAATTATCATAGCATCGGGATTATCGGGATTGATCCATAAATCATGATGATCGCCGTGCGGAGTCTCGATTCCTTCAAAACTTTTTCCTCCGTCTTTCGATCTCCAGAAACCGACATTAAGAACATAAACTTTATCTTTGTCTTTAGGATCAGTATAAATTCTGCTGTAATACCATGCGCGCTGACGAAGATTTCTATCTTCATTTATTTTTATCCAGGTTTCACCGCCGTCATCGGAACGGAACACTCCGCCTTCTTCTGCTTCAATGATTGCATAAACCCTGCGCGGATCTGCTTTAGAAACAGATACGCCGATGATTCCAAGTGTTCCCTTCGGCATTCCTTTGTTGGTAGAAATATTTTTCCAGGTTGTTCCGCCGTCTGTTGATTTCCACAAGCCGGAACCTTCACCGCCGCTTTCTAAACTGTAAGGAGTTCGTTTTACACGCCACATTGATGAAAAAAGTATTCTTGAATTAGTAGGATCCATATTAATATCTATCGCCCCAACTTCATCATTAACGAACAAAACTTTTTCCCAATTCTTTCCACCGTCTTTCGAACGGAATATTCCACGCATTGAATTAGGACCATAGAGATGGCCCAGGCAAGAAGCATAAACTAAATCCGGATTTTTAGGATCAATAACTATTCTAGTAATGTGGCGGGAGTCATCCAGCCCGATATGTTTCCAGGTTTTTCCTGCATCATCACTTTTCCATATTCCGTTTCCGCTCGAAACATTTCCGCGGACTGTTTCTTCACCTGTTCCGACATAAATAATATTTGGATCCCAATTGCTTACAGCAATCGCTCCGATTGAACCGCCGAAAAATTTATCCGAAATATTTTTCCATGTGGTTCCGGAGTTTTCACTTTTCCAAACTCCGCCGCCCGTTGCACCGAAGTAAAATAAATTCGGATTGGAAGGAACACCGGTTACCGCACAAGATCTTCCTCCGCGGTAAGGACCAATTCCTCTGTATTCTAATCCGTTGAAATAAGATGTATCTACTTGAGCAATAATCTCATTGTAAATAAAAAAGAAGCTTAAAAAAAGAGATACTGTTTTAATTATTGATTTCATCTTAATACCTTTGAATGATAAATATCCGGAGAAGAATTTATCGGAAAAGTATTCTTAATTCAATAATGCTTAAAAGAATTCTTGAGTTAATAACTTACCTTACGCACGAAAGTTTCTCAATCATGGTTTCTTTGCGATCTTCGCGTTAGCTTTGCGGACTTTGCGTGAAATCTGTTTCTTTTTCTACGCAAAGCACGCTAAGGGAAAACGCAAAGCACGCCAAGTATATTGACTGCGTAAGGTGTGTTAATAAGATTATCGTTTTTTTACATTCAGCAGGTATTCAATAAATAATCTTTAAGGGTTTCGAAATTGGAATCGAGCACAATTGAATGTTTTTCTTTATTAAGGCATTCGGCAAGCCGTGGCGGTATTTTTACTTCTGCCTTTATTGTGTTCTCAACAACATCTTTGAATTTTGCGGGGTGAGCGGTTTCTATAATAATCGAATCTATTTTGTTTGGTTTGTGTGCAGTTAAAAATTTCTTGAGTGCCAGGTAACCAACGGCACCGTGAGGATCAATTATATAGCCATAATTATTATGAACTTCTTTTATTCCAATTACCGTCTTTTCATCATCAAAACTAAACGACTCAATTTCACTTCTCATTCTTTCAATATTATCATCATACAGCGCTCTCATCCTTTCTAAGTTACTTGGATTGCCGACATCCATAGCATTGGAATATGTTTGAACGGACTTACGCGGTTCAAAATTTCCGGAGGACAAATAATTTGTAAACACATCATTTGAATTTGTCGCTGCTATAAACAAGTCAATGGGCATACCCATTTTTTTAGCAATCAATCCGGCTGTAATATTACCAAGATTTCCTGACGGAACAGAAAACACAATTTTCTTTGTGTTCCGTTTTAATTGCTTAACTGCATTTATATAATAGAATGATTGCGGTATCAAGCGGGCTATATTAATTGAATTTGCCGAACTTAGTTTCAATTTATTTTTCAGATCGTTATCGGTAAAAGCGTTCTTAACAAGATGCTGGCAATCATCAAATGTGCCCTGGATCTCCAATGCGGTTATATTTTTATCGAGAGTTGTTAATTGTTTTTCTTGAATTCCGCTTACCTTACCGCTTGGATAAAGCAAGTAAACTTTAATTCCTTCAACACCGTAAAAGCCGTGCGCAACTGCACTGCCTGTATCTCCTGAAGTAGCTACAATAATTATCAATTCTTTATTATCATCCTTTACAAAATGTTCCATGGTTCTTGCCATAAACTGTGCGCCGAAATCTTTGAACGCAAGAGTTGGTCCATGGAATAGTTCAAGTATGTGAATGTCCTCATCAAGGTCAACAAGCGGTGCCGGAAAATTAAGTGAACGTTGAATAATCTCTTGAAGTTTTTGTTCACCGATTTCATCACTAATAAATTTTTTTGCAGTTTCAAATCCGATTTCTTGAAAAGAAAACGAATCAAGATTTTCTATAAATGATTTTGGAAAAGACGGAATTATTTCCGGCATAAAAAGTCCGCCGTCTCGAGCAAGACCATTCAAAACAGCTTCCCTGAAAGAAACAAAATTATTTTGATTGCGCGTGCTGAAGTATTTCATATTACCCGATTACCTTTGGACCCACATTGTTAATAGAAGAAACATAAACGTTATTCTTCTTTACATATTTTAAAGATACTTGCTTCATCGCTTTCCCGATTTTTCTTCCGTCTTTTTCCGAAGTGCTGAATGCAAAAACTGCCGGTCCCGATCCTGAAATACTGCAGCCGATAGAACCGTTTTCCATTGCTGCATTTTTTATTTCGTAGAAACCGGGAATTAATTTAGCTCGTGCCGGTTCTGCAATTAAATCGTTAAGAGAACGTTTGATTAAATCGTAATCGCTTTTCAAGATACCGGTAACTAAACCGGCAGCATTTCCCGTCTGAGTAATTACATCTTTTAAAGGAAATTTTTTCTTAATCAATTTTCTTGCTTCAGAAGTTTTTATTTCAAATTGCGGATGAAGAATAGTACAAAATAACTTTCGGGGAGATGATAATTGAACGATATCGGTTGGATTGTATCCGCGGATTAAAATGAATCCTCCGAACAAACATGGTGCAACATTATCTGCATGAATTGATCCTGATGCGATTTTCTCACCGAGAAGTGCAAACTCAAGCAGTTCATGTTTTGTAAACGGTTTTCCCAATAATTCGTTTAAAGCAAACGGTGCCGCAACCGCACTTGCCGCACTTGAACCAAGTCCGCTGCCTGAAATCATTTTTTTTCTAATCTCAAGTTCAACTCCAAAGTTGTCGTTCAATTTTGAAATCATGTGCATTAAAGCAACAGTTGCCGTATTCTTATTAATATCGGTCGGTAATCCGTTTTTATCTCCGGTTATTTTTGTAATTCTAATTCCCGATTTATTTGTAAGACGCAAAGTCATTTCTTCAACAGGAGTATTGATTGCAAATCCCATAATATCAAATCCGGGACCGACATTAGATACAGTTGCAGGTGCAACAACTTTGATGCTTTTCAATTTCATAATTTTAATCCAGGTATCCTTTTGATTTCATTAATTCTGCAATCAGAATAGTTCCTCCTGCAGCTCCTCTAATTGTATTGTGAGAGAGAATTACGAATTTATAATCGAACAAGGAACATTCCCGCAATCTTCCGATTGCAACCGACATACCTTTACCAAGATTTCTGTGCATTCGCGGTTGAGGATATTTATCTCCTTCCAAATAGATTATCGGTCTTTCCGGTGCAGAAGGTAAATTCAATTTTTGCGGTTCTCCGGAAAAATTATTCCATGCTTTGATTATCTCATCTTTCGAAGTTTTCTTTTTCAATTTTACTTGAACGCATTCCGTGTGCCCGTCAATGACACTTACGCGGTTGCATTGAGCACTCACCGCAATCCGGGCATATTCAATTTTCTTTCCGGTTATAGTTCCAAGAATTTTTTTCGGTTCGGTTTCCATTTTATCTTCCTCACCGCCGATAAAAGGAATAACGTTATCAAGAATATCCATGCTTGGTACTCCGGGATAACCGCCGCCGGAAATTGCCTGCATAGTAACAACATTTACGGAATCAATTCCAAACTCATCGTCTAACGGTTTCAATGCCATTACCAAACCGATAGTTGAACAATTTGGATTGGTTACGATCGCACCTTTTCCAAACTTCTGAATTTTTACAAGTTCCAAATGATCTGAATTTATTTCCGGCACTATCAGGGGAACATCATCATCAAAACGATGATTGCGTGCATTGGAAATTACTACATATCCCGCTTTAGCAAAATCTTCTTCAATTGTTCCGGCAACCGATGCATCGAGTGCGGAAAAAACTATTTTTGAATTTAACGTTGGTTCACATTTCTTCACTTCCATTTCCGCAATCTTTTTATCAAGCGGAATTTGCATTACCCAATTCACCGCTTCACTGTACTTTTTGCCGGCAGATTTATCGGAAGCAGCGAGTTCATGAATTTCGAACCACGGATGATTCGAAAGCAGCTCAATAAATTTTTGACCTACGCTTCCGGTTGCGCCAAGTATTGCAACTTTGGTTTTGTCTTTATTCATAATTTTTATCCAAGATAATTTGATATTCTTAATATATCGGAAAGAATTCCGACTGCTGTAAAATCCGCACCCGCACCTTGTCCTCTAATTATCAGCGGGTTTCTTCTATAATTTTTTGTTGTGAATGCAACAATGTTCTCGCTATTTGTTAGATTGAAAAAAGGATGGTTCCTATCAATTTCCTGGATGGATAATTTTGCATTTCCCTTTTCATATTTAGCAATATAACAAAGCACACAACTTTTTTCTGCAGCGTTCCTTTTCATTTCAATAATTCGATGATCATCGTTCTTTAATTTGTTAAAAAAATCTTCAAGCGATTTAGCGTTCTCTGCTTCCGGGGAAATTAGTTTTTCGATTTCAATATTCTTCAACTCGAATGGAATACCCGACTCTCTGATCAAGATCAATAACTTCCTCGCCATGTCCAAACCTTTTAGATCATCACGCGGATCCGGTTCCGTATATCCTTTTTCCTTTGCAATCTTCACTGCTTCACTAAAGTTGTCTTTCTCTTTTAGAGTATTGAAAATGAAACTGAGTGTTCCTGAGAAAACTCCTTCGATCTTAGTTACCTGATCCCCGCTCGAAATTATATCCTTAAGAGTGTTAATGAACGGGAGCGCGGAACCGACATTTGTCCCATAGCGAAACTGAACATTGTGTTTACCGGCGGTCTCTCTCAATAAGACAAATTGTTCGTAACTCTGTGTGTTCGCTATTTTATTAGGCGTTACAATTGAAATTGAGGAAGAGAGAATTTTGGTGTAATGCTTAACAACAGAATCGTTTGCCGTACAATCCACAAGTATGGAATTAGGCAAATTCTTCTCTTTCATCCGATCAATAAACTTTTCAATGTTTGATTCTAATTTTGAATTTTGAAGAACCTCTTTCCAGTTATTGAGATCAAATCCGGTTTCATTAAAAATCATTTTTTGCCGATTGAGAAGACCAACGATTTTAATATTAGCATGAACATGTTCGGCTACATAATTGCTTCGCTCGATGATCAGCTTTAGAAATGCACTGCCAACCATACCCGGACCTAGCAAAAACAGATTTAGTGTTTTTTGTTTTGAAAGAAAAAGCGAATTGTGCAAAACATTTAATGCCTTTTTCAGATACTTCTTTTCGATAACGAGAGAGATATTCAACTCGGAAGAACCTTGAGCGATTGCGATTATATTGATTCCATTTTTACCAAGCGATTGAAATACTTTTCCGGAGATACCCGGCGTATGCCGCATATCTTCCCCAACAACAGCAATGATTGACATATCAGGTTCAACGGCAACCTCATCAATCATTCCGTCACGTATTTCCCATTTGAATTCTTCTTCAATTAGATTTTTTGAAAGTTGCCCGAATTGAGGAAGGATTGCCAGGCAAACACTATGTTCGGATGAAGCTTGGGTAATAAGAATAACATTTATCTTATCCTTTGCTAGAGCGCCGAAAATTCTTGAAGCAATACCAACAACGCCAACCATTCCGCTGCCGGTTATTCTAAGCAGAGTAATATCATCAATGGAAGAAATTCCCTTTACATTGAATTGACTGGTATCATTTCGATGAGTTATTAATGTTCCTTTGTGTTGGGGGTTGAAAGTATTTTTAATTCTAATTTTGATTTTTTTATCGAGCGCTGGTTTCATTGTTGGTGGATGAATAACTTTCGCCCCGAAGTGCGATAGCTCCATTGCTTCTTCGTAAGTAACAGCCGGTAAAGAAAATGCATCTGCAACTTTTCTGGGATCTGCAGTAAGAATTCCATCAACGTCAGTCCAGATTTCTATTACTTCCGCATTCAAAGCTGCACCGAAGATGGATGCTGTATAGTCCGAACCACCTCTACCCAATGTAACAGTCTCATTTTTTTCTGTTGAAGCGATGAATCCGGTGATAACTTGAATTTTGTTATGCTGCGAAAAATATGCTTGAATGTTTTTATTTGTAATTTCAAATTTAACTTTTGCGTTGCCGAATGATTCATCCGCTTTGATAAGTAATCTGCTGTCCAAATATTCCGACTCTAATCTTCTGCTATTCATCCCGTTGGAAATAATATTGCATGAAAGTCGTTCACCGAAACTCATAATATAATCCAAGCTTCGAAGAGTCAGTTCTTTCACCAAATAAATACCGTGCACTATCTCTTTAAGTTCTTCCAATAAGTCGCGAACATTTTTCTTAGATGTTTCCTTCAAATTTTCAGAGACTAAATATTCAACAGCATTATAATGGGTTTTTTCCAATTGTTCTAGATCGTCCAAATAAGAATCGTCTCGCGCAACTGCTTTATTGCTGATCGAAATAAGGACATCTGTCACACCCTGAAATGCAGAGAAAACAACTGCATATCTCTTGCCCTCAGCTTGATATTCTTTTAATATATCAATCACGCTGCTTATTCTTTCGGGTGTGCCGACCGATGATCCGCCGAATTTAAGTATTCTCATAATTTATTTAGTTTTGTTAAAAATCGAGTATGATGATAATAAAATACCTTTTTAGAGTGCACTCATTACTTTTTTTCTTCTACTTTGTACCGAACGTTTTGAAATTGCCCTTTCGTTACCTCTAACTTGGGTTTTGGTTTGTCTTTAGACTTTTCTGATTTTTGAATAGTGTATTCAAAAGAGCCTGAGAGAGTTTGTTTAACCGAATCGTATTGAGTAACAATTGTTTTACCTTCAGAGCTAATCCATTTAGGACCGTCTTTTCCTTCCGGAATCCAGATAAATTCTGAATCGGTAGTTTCTCCTTTTGAATGATCGTGATGTGCAAAAGGCAACGATGCCGGAAGTTTATTCAGTTTTTGTAGACCCAGGTAAAGAACAACTGCTTTATCGCCGTCAACGGCGTCTATTTTAACATAACTTTCATGGTCTGCGCTAATAACAACAGCATCTTTAACGCTTCCGTTGAAAGAGAGTGTATCAACTTTGAATGAAAAAATTGTTTGTGCATCTATTTTTTGTGAAAAGATTATCAGCAAAAAAAGAAACGATAAAAAAAGAGCCCGATGAGTTGTTCTCATTTTCTACTCCATGCTAAATTATAAATTAGTAATTCCTTTAGAAGGTGCTGGCAAAGTAATTTTTTTTGAGTTTAGGGTCAAACAAGGAATCTGTATTTAGCTCTTGGCGTTCCGCCTTCAGCTTGATACTTTTTTAAGATATCAATCACGCCGCTTATTCTTTCGGGTGTGCCGACTGATGATCTGCCAAATTTTAGCGCTCTCATATTGTCTTCTTTTATTAAACTGTTAAATATTAGTTGAATGATAATAAAAATAAATTGGAAGAGAAAAGTATTACTCTGTAATTTAACTTATCAATAATAAAATTTTTGAGGTATGTTTTATGAAATTGATAAAATATTTCACATTCATTTTTTTGATTATAATCATTTCTTATCATGCAACCTTTGCTCAGGAAAAAGAAAAAAGTACAAATGAAGTGATCGAAAAGAAATTTGAAGATCTCGATCACCGGCTAGATCAGCTTGCAAAAGCAATTGATGATATTCAGTGGTACAACAAAGTAGGAGATGTTGCCAATATTGAAAAAGTTTTCATCGTTGGTCCACCTCCGGCAAAAATTCCTAATCCAACCGCAATGGGCGCTAACAATCCGGTTAAGTTTTGGGCATATATTTTTATTCCCGCTAAAATTGACTGCAGTAAAAAATATCCTCTAATAGTTTTACCGCACGGTGGTGTCCATGCAGATTTCACAACTTACCACACGCATATTGTCCGCGAGATGATTGTACAAGGTTACATTGTTGTTGCACCGGAATACCGCGGCAGCACCGGATACGGAAAAAGTTTTTATGAAAAAATTGATTACGGCGGTTTAGAGGTTGATGATAACAATGCTGCCCGCGCATGGATGATCGAGAACTACGATATAGTTGATAAAGATCGTGTTGGTATCGTTGGATGGAGTCACGGTGGATTGATTGGTTTGATGGATATCTTCCAGCATCCGAATGATTACAAAGCCGCATTTACAGGTGTGCCTGTCAGCGATTTGATTTTGCGAATGGGTTCTCACGGTGAAGAATACGAAAAAGAATTCTCTGCAAAATATCATATTGGAAAAACCGTTACACAAGATGTAAATGAATACAGAAAACGTTCACCGGTTACTCATGTAGAAAAATTAAAAACACCTTTACTAATTCATACAAATACAAATGATGATGATGTTTACGTTCTTGAGGTAGAACATTTGATTGAAGCTCTTAAAGCAGCAGGTAAGAAATTCGATTATGAAATTTTTAAGGATGCACCCGGCGGGCATAGTTTCGACAGGATTGATACTAAACTTGCAAAAGAAATACGGTTAAAGATTTACAAATTTATCGGCGAATATTTAAATCCTCCTTCCCCATTCAAATCTTTGAAAGAATTAGAGAAAGCAGGATATAAATAAAAGAGTCTGTCTCAGAAGTCTTTGTGAACCTTCGTGTGCTTAGTGCCCCTGCCTACCGCAGGCAGGTTTGTGGTTATGGGTTTGTTTTTCATGCATAATCAAAACATACCCGCCTGCCGTTTCGCAATAGATGTGGCGGGCAGGTTTACCACTAAGACACTAAGTTCACTAAGAAACACTAAGTAATATTTATTTATGAGACAGTCTCTTTTTTTTAATCAAAATTCCTTTTCATCATCTTCAATTTCTAAGTCCGGTATTTGAGTAAAAGCAATTCTCATCGGTGCGGATTTTCTTGCAAAGTGCGACGTAGCATAATATGCGGATGTGAATCCGTATTTTTTATTTAATCCGTCAACAGCTTTGTTAAGCGATTTTATTTTATCATAATCTTCAAATAGGATTAGTGTGTTTTGATCCTCATCTAACAATTTAAATAACGTTACTCCAACTGCAAGCGGTTTTTCTTTTCCGGCAGGATATCTTTCCCAAACTTTTTCCAATGCCTTCATAAGGGTTATAGTATTTTGTGTATGAGAAAAACTAATTTCTTCTCTCCATTTTATTCCTCCTAAAAAACGTACACCCATAGACATTGCACCTGTAACATAACCCAGGTAACGCATTCTCATTGCGGCTTTCTGCAATAAGCGATTCATCACAGCAAAGGCATCATCTTTATTTCTTTCTTTTGGCGGAAGGACATGCGAATGTCCTACAGTTTGTCTGTGTGTCGGAG
>JACRFC010000013.1 GCA_016234355.1 Ignavibacteriales bacterium | reverse complement strand
AGATATTATGCTAAAAACTTCACAAGTTGAATTGATCTTATCGCGTACTATCTGTTCCGGTAAATATATTGTTCTCATAGGCGGGGAAGTAGCAGCTGTTCAGTCTGCAGTTGATGCCGCCGCAAACCAAATTGATTTTGCAGTGATTGATACATTCGTTATTCCAAATGTTCATAAAGATATTTTTCCCGCGCTTTCCGGACACTCCGATGTGAGTTTACTCGAAGCTTTGGGAATTATTGAATCATTTTCAGTTGCTTCACTAATAGAGGGTGCTGACGCCGCTGTTAAAGCTGCTAACGTAAGAATAATTGAGATTCGTCTTGCTATGGCACTTGGCGGAAAAGCATTCTGCACTTTAACCGGAGAAGTTGCCGCTGTTACTAGCGCGGTTGAATCCGGTGCAAAAGTTATTGCCGATAAAGGATTGCTTGTAAATAAAATTGTAATCGCTCAACCGCGACCGGAATTATTAAGCGAGATGATTTAGTCCTTCACTTCTGAATTTCAAAGTAGAGAATTCCGTGATCGGAATATCGTTTGATCCATTCATCTTTTTTTTCAGTTGTTGCTTCTTTAGGCCAGCCAAGAACAGTAACTTCGGCACCGGAATATTTTTTAAATTTCAGATTATCGGAAACAACAACTTGATCTAAATTAGATGGCGGCATTTTAGATTTACTTCCGTTCCACCAACTTGCAGGTTCATCCTTCTTAAGAATTCTCATCTTAACTTTTTGTGCTTCCTTTTCTGCAAGTTTTTTTATTTCAGTTTTTGCGTTTATTGCTTTGCCATACGGGTACTCCATTCCCATTGTATTCAGATCACCAAGGAAGAGATATTTTGAATCCCATTTCTTCTCCGCATTCTTATCAAGTACTGTTCTAAAATTGCAAGCCCGCTTAAACATATCGTCACGCAGGCCGAGACCTAATGGATCAGTCCCGCTTTTTGTATGAAGGAATAGAAGAGAGTAGTTTTGATTTTCAATTGTTATTGTTAATAACGCACCGGGACGTAAGTATTGATTACCCGATTTGAATTCCAATTTTTGTGTGAAGAAAGATGTAAAATTATTTTTGGCAGCTACTAATATCTCTTGAGTCTGCGGTCCTTCGGTAATGTGAAAATTATAATCCGGCATTGTTGCAGTTAATGAACTGAATACTTCTTTTCCTTCAACTTCATAGAGAGCGAAAACATCAGGGTTGAGATTTTTAATTTGTGAAGTTACATCACCAACCCGTTTTTTAACTTCACCTTTGAAATGTTCAACATTCCAGGATACAACAGAAAATAACTTTGCCATTTTCCATCCCATGTTATTTTGTTTATGAAATTAATTTATAGAACAAGTAGGGAGCTATTCCAACCCAAATAGGAACTAGAATCCATACCCGGCCTTTGAAAATATTATAGTCGTGTAATATTTTCTCCCACGAATTTTTAAATAAGTAATGACCGGCAAGAAATTCAAATGCTTCTGTTAGACAAAGCCACATTAGTCCTATAAGCAGTGCTTGATTCGCTGATTCAATTTTCCAGTAATTAAAGATAATCCAGAAATAAATTCCGAAAATAATAATGCCGGTTACAGTTGATATTTGATGGGCAAACAGATCGCCCAAAGATTTTTTGTAAACTCCTTCACGTACCGAGCCATTGATAATTGCAATTATTAAAAGCGGAAACCAAAGCAAGAAGTATGTGAACATTTTTTTATCCTTCTATAATTCTATTTTTGTCTTAACTCTCAGACAGACTCGTGATTTTTGACGGCTACCAAAATTACCAATCTTTAATTGCCAATCTAAGAACGAAACAATAAAAATAAAATAATGCTAAAGGGATTAGTTCGAAAGCAAATTTGTAACTTGGATCAATATTTAAGAACAATGTGCCGGTAGCAGGAAGAATTACCATCAAAAAGAAAAATATTATCCAGCCGAAACGTCTTTCTTCGAACAATATTTTTAGCATAAAGGGAGTAAATAAGAAGGCAGCAATTATCATCAGAAGTAATGCAAGATTCCAGAACCAGCTTAAGAGCATCAGCATAATTGTTGATAGCTCATAATCTAACCATTGTTGAAGTCTGCGCAGGTTGTAATCTTTTGATACTTCTATTTCCATAAAATAAAATATTTAATCTTTTCCAGGCGGTCAAGGTCTATACTTTGACTGAATTACAACTACTCTCGTTAAGAGTGGTCTTTGACGACTATTAAATGTTTCTATCTTAAGGGTATCTCTAATAACTTCAAAAGCTAATCTGCGAAAACCTGCCTGCCGGTAGGCAAGTCCGTTTTTATCCGTTTTATCTGTGTTCTATTTTTTAAATAATAGTTTTTAGAGATACCCTTAATCTAGTATTTCTTTAATTCTTTTTTCTATGGAAGGAAGTTTATTTTTGACAGCATCCCAAATTAAATCATAGTCAACACTAAAATATTGGTGAATAACTTTATCTCTCATTCCAGAAATCTTCTTCCAATCAATATCGCTGTTTTCATTCCTAAAATTCCGAGATAGATTTTTAACTGCTTCACCAATTATTTCAATGCTTCTTGAAAATGCTCTTGTGTAGATTTCACTTTCCACGAATGAATCATAAGTGAGGTTTGCTAATGCTTTTTGAATGAATTCAATTTCATCTAGTATATGTCGTAAATATACTTTGTCATGCTTCATACCAACGGACCTCATTCTGAACGTATGGCAGGATATATGGACTTATTCCTTTTTCAGTCAGGAGGTCAACTTTTCTATCAAATATTTCTTCGAGTTCAAATACTAAGTCAATAAAATTATCGAGCGACTTCTCTTCGAAATCAACCAACAAATCAATATCGCTTTCATTATTCGATTCATTTCCTAAAAACGAACCAAACAATCCAATTCTTTTAACTTTATATCTTTTCAATAATTCTTTGTGTCGTTTGAGTATTTCAAGTATTTCATTCGATGAATAGTTTTTCATTGGATTCTTATTTTCTTGTTAAAAATATACGAAAGATTAACTATATAAAAAACCTTAGTATATTATGCAAACATACACTCTGACGCTTAACCCGGCTCTGACGGGCAGCCGTGTTGCCTACCCCGCCGCTCTTTGTCGGGGAGGTGCGGTTAGGCGGATAGTATAATATTTTTCTGATAGTCAATTTATTTAACACACCTTACGCAGTCTATATACTTGGCGTGCTTTGCGTTTTCCCTTAGCGTGCTTTGCGTGGAAAAAGAAACAGATTTCACGCAAAGTCCGCAAAGCTAACGCGAAGATCGCAAAGAAACCATGATTGAGAAACTTTCGTGCGTAAGGTAAGCAAAAGATAATAGAGACTATTAAAAATGATATAAATGAACCGTAAATTTGGTTGAGAGATTAAACAAGCAAGTGACAACTTTTAACTTGGTGCAATAATGCCCGCGGTGAGCATTGTTCCGAAGTTAGTGAAAAATATT
>JACRFC010000154.1 GCA_016234355.1 Ignavibacteriales bacterium | reverse complement strand
AATGAATTGAATTTCTGAATCACTAAAGTTGAAAACATAATCATCACGTTTGTAATCAAGATTAAATGTTTCTGCAAGATAATCCTGTCCCAATCGTTTGTTGATCTTAAACTTTAAATTATCATTCATACCAAGTTCATAATTATATTCTGCACCTTTATTTAGAGGAATTATCTGTCCATGTTTATTGATTCCAAATCCAAGTCGTTTTTTTGCTTTTACCTGCATTACAATTGAACCTGAGCGCATAGATTTATCTACGTTCATCACAATATCGAATTCTAATGATTGGAGGATGGAAAGCGTTTCAAAAGAATAAGGCATTACTCTATCAATGAAAGTATTATTTTCAAGAAGACCAACAGCGTTATTTAATGTGATCCAATAAATAGTAGACTGAGGATATCTTCTTTTGATAGCAGACAGCTGTGCTGTAGTCATTAATACGTCGCCCATAGCATCAAGATTAATAATAAGTATTCTTGTTCCCATCGGATTGTATTCTTTACATCCGTCTTTCCAGCAATCATGATCGGGGAAGCAAGGTTTATATCCGCTAAAATTTTTACATGTTTTGATCTGTTCTAGTTTATCTTTTTTCGGCATTTAAGTTATACCTATTTCGTTTATCAGACTTTTAAATTTAATAAAAACTTCTTGAACGGAGATGTCATTTATATTTTCAGTAGATGACTTAATTGAGCGGTGAGCAATACGATACGGCTGCCAGCTGATATAATTCCAATTTGGATTTGGATAAAGTGCGAGTGTAGGAATACCAAAACCAGAAGCTATATGCACTGCAGAAGTATCCGGAGTAATTAGCAGATCTGCAGATTTGATATAAGCTGCAAAGTGTTGAATGGAAGCAAGCTTAGCTTCGATACACTTTTCAGTTCCTAAAGAAGATACAAGTTGTCTTTGCAGCATTCGATCTTTTTCTGATGATAGGAGAAGAAAGAAACAATTCTTGTACGCATCATTAATTGAATGTAAAAGCAGATTCCATTTTTCTGTATCCCAGTAACGGATCTCTGCACCGGCAGAAAGATTAACGGCAATAAGATTTTTACTCTTTTCTATAAAACTTAGCTCAAATTCCACTTCACCGAGTTCTTCCGAACCTAAGTAGAAAAAAGGTTTTACAAGTTTTTCATCAGCTTCAATTCCTAATTGGAAAAGAAAATTATTCATGCGCTCGATGATGTGAGAATTTTCTTTCTTAAGCGGCGTAACTTTAAAATTGATATACCGTTCGTATTTAGAAAAATTATATCCTGCTTTGATCCGTGCATTCACAAACTTAAAGATCACTGCGCTTGTAGTAGATGGGTTGTCATTGAAATCAAGAATCATATCGTAAGATTCTTTGCGAAGTGCGTTTAGTTTTAGGTAAAGAGAAAGATTTTTTTTAGTGTAGATGACTTTACTTAATCTTGGATTATACTTTAACACATCTTGGTTAGAAGTAAGAGTAAGCAAGTGAATTTCCAGATGAGGATATTTTTTCTTTAATACTTCAAAGACAAAAGATGTAACAACAAGATCGCCGATCTTTCCAAGACGTACAATCAAAATTTTCTTGATGGAAGAGAAATCAATTTTTGTTAGTGGCTTTGAATTATCCATGTGAAGGAATCACGATATTATTTTTAGATATGAGTAACTCGACTTTGCCCAACACTTTCTCTACTGGAAGATCGCGGAAACATTCATGCTTACGCGGACATACAAGCAGATTACATTCAATACAATCCAACTCATCCAAACGGATCCATTCATTTTTATCGCCGAATGGTCCGTGCATATAAGGATTTGTAGGACCGAACAATCCTAAAACCGGAGTTCCGACTGCTGCAGCTATATGCATTGGTCCGCTGTCATTAGAAATTAAAATTTTACACCGTGCAATCATCGCAGCAAGTTCCTGGATTGTTGTTTCTGGAGCAATAGATGATTTTTCACCAAGCAGAGAATGAATCTTGAATGCATCTTCTTCATCA
The DNA here is from genome assembly GCA_016234355.1 of Ignavibacteriales bacterium. Classification (GTDB taxonomy): domain Bacteria; phylum Bacteroidota; class Ignavibacteria; order Ignavibacteriales; family Melioribacteraceae; genus Fen-1258. Next base: position 1,773 of record JACRFC010000154.1, on the reverse strand, counting down.
GACTTTCCCCAAATGATAAAAATCTTTGCATTGAATTTTTTTATAAGAGCGTCTGCGATCTCAGCAAACTTTTCCGGGTCGCATTTCTTTGAAACCCAGCCGCCGGTTGGACAGATCCCGATAACAAAATTATTTTCTATAAAATTGTTGTTAAGATACTTCTCCGCCACATGTAACGCAGATAAGATGATGAAGTAATGAAGTTCTTTATACGAATAGTTTAATCCGAGTAACTTCAAAGTTTCAAGATGAAGCTGCGCGGAATGATATTTCCCGCGTTCTTCCGGTCCGTAAAGATTATAAGCATATCTCCTTCCGCGGTAGGGGAAACCCACCCGGTATTCTGCTCCGCTAAGAAAAGTTATTAATGCTGTCGAAGGGTTAGTAAAGAAATCAAAAATTATGTCGTATTTATTTTTTCTGATTTGAAAGATCAAAGAAACTTTTTTCCAAAAATCATTCCGTTCAAAGAGAAGAACCCGGTTAATATCTTTCAAGCCGAGCAGCCCCTGTTCCGATGGCGCTTCAACAAGATAATCTATCCGGGCATTTGGAAAATCTTTTCTAAGATTATTTAGCACAATAGTTGAAAGAACTACATCACCTATTCCGCGCAGTTTGATGATCAGTATCTTATTGATCTTTTCTTTGTTGAGTTTTGTCAATCTAAAACCGAATTTGAATTTAGAATTCCGGCTTATTGGAAAATGATGAATTAAAGATGAAAACATTTTCTCAAATCTTGTTTTCAATTTACGAAGTTTAGATTACTCCATCAATGAAGTACCCAAATAAAGAATTTAAAGATTTATGATTCTTCTTGTCGTGCACAAAAGTATGGAGAGTTGGAAGGGAAGAGAGTAAGTAAAGAAAAGAATAATCAATGCAGTTGATGGTTTTTAAGGCATAATAATATTTCAGAAGTGGGTCTATTTGCCCCGCCGTTTAATATTAGAAAACAATTTATTTCTATTTGTATTAATGTTAAATTCCAATAGAAAATTTAGGGTTACCTCTAATGGTCATTTTAAAACTCTTCTTATCATTAATATCCTTCAAGACAATTTTTCAAACGGAATTGAAATTAATAAGCATTTTGAAAGAATCTACATAAACTAAAATTTGATATTATGGCAAAACAAACAAAAACCGAACAAGAAGAACCTCTCGAGAAAAAACTCTGGAAGACTGCAGATAAACTCCGCAAGAATATGGATGCAGCTGAATACAAGCACGTTGTATTAGGTCTCATATTCTTAAAATATATTTCCGATGCACACGAAAAACTTTATCAAAAATTAGTTGAACAAAAAAGTGAAGGTGCTGATCCTGAGGATAAGAACGAATACACCGCCGAAAAAGTTTTTTATGTCCCGCCTTCAGCACGATGGAAATGGATTCAAGGTAGAGCCACATTACCAACTAATGGTAAAGATGTTGACGATGCTATGGATGCTATCGAGAAAGATAATCCATCTTTGCGGGGAGTATTGCCATAAGTCTATTTAAAAACAAAAACCCGATAGCTTGAATTACTTCAGAGGCTACCGGGAATATTTTCTAATGCAATTATAGAGAAACTAAAAGAAAATTTCAAGAAAAATAATTAATCATGCACTATAAAGAATTCGAAAATATAATGTCTACTCCACGTATGCAGCGATATTTGGCTTCTTGTGGGGGAGATTCCCGACAGGCAATGACTTTATACCGTCTCAATTTACGTTTATCTCAAGAAGTTTTTACAGTTGTTAGCTGCTTTGAAATTGCTTT
>JACRFC010000161.1 GCA_016234355.1 Ignavibacteriales bacterium | reverse complement strand
GAAACATTAGCATTACAGAAATACGAAGAGAGTGCTCAAAATATTCTTGCACATATTAAATTCAATGTTGAAGATTTCACACACGGAGCCGAACAGTCTGATGATATTACAAGTTTAGTAATAAAGGTGAAATAAAAAATTCCCAAACACACCCCTGTAGTCCCTTCTCGAGAGGAGACTTTTTTTATTTTTTATATATAATATTATACAAATCTGTTCTTCGATCTTCCCAGTTCAAAACACTTCCAGTTTTTCTATGATTTTTTAATAGCTCTAAATCAATATCATCAATAATTACTGTTTCAATATTCGGAGTAGCTTCCGCTTGTATAGCATCTTTTGTAAATGGAATATCTGAAGGAGTAAATATTGCAGATTGAGCATAGTGAATATCGAGATTCTCAACCGATGGAAGATTGCCGACACAACCGGCAATAACTGTAAATACATGATTTTCAATGCACCTTGCTTGAGCACAATAACGAACTCTTAAATACGCATACCGTTCATCGGTAGAAAACGGAACAAAAATTATTTGTGCACCTTTTTCAACAGCTAATCTGCTCAGTTCCGGAAATTCAATATCATAACAAATTTGAATACTTATTTTTCCTTTATCGGTATCGAATACCTCTAATTTGTTACCGGGTTTTACGCCCCACCATTTTTTTTCACTAGAAGTAATATGCAGTTTATATTGTTTGCCGATTGTTCCGTCTCTTCTGAACAAATATGAAATATTATAAAGATCATCTTCCTCAATTGTAAAGTGAGATCCTCCAATAATGTTAATGTTATGTTTTACTGCAAGTTTCGTAAAGAGATCTAGGTATAACGGAGTAAATTTCGAAAGATTACGCATGGATAGTGCAGGTCTTTCCACCGGAAGAAAAGATAATAATTGAGTTGTGAATATTTCTGGAAAAACTATAAAATCACAGCGATAGTCAGATGCTACGTCTACAAAATACTCACATTGTTTTCCAAAGTCATCAAAGTCTTTAACTAATCTCATCATAAATTGTACAGCGCAAATTCTTACTGGAACTGACGGGACAAATTTTCGTGTCGTATCCGGTACATAATCAATATTCGTCCACTCTAAGAAAGTTGCATATCCTTTCGATTCCTCGTCGCTTTTCAAGTAGTCGGGAATTAATCGTTTTAAAACGAATCCGTTAGAAATTTGAGGTGTTAATACAGGGTCGACAAGAATTTTGCTAACGACTTTATCAACATATTCTCTAGCAGTCATTTGATTTGAATATTTATAATATCCGGGAATTCTTCCGCCAAGAATTATCCGCATCAAATTGTAATTCCGTGCAATTTCT
>JACRFC010000153.1 GCA_016234355.1 Ignavibacteriales bacterium | reverse complement strand
TGTTGTATGAAGACGATCAATAGCATCTGTTGCAATATTAACTGCAGTATCAAATCCAAACGTAAAATCAGTTGCGTTTAGATCATTATCAATTGTTTTAGGAACGCCGACAACTCTAACACCTGCTTTATATAATTTCGCTGCAATACCAAGTGTATCTTCGCCCCCAATAGCAACTATACCGTCTATTCCTTCCTCTTTCATATTGGCGATAACAACTGCTTCACCATCTTTCTCTTTATAAATATTTGTTCTCGAAGTACCAAGAATGGTTCCACCGCGATGTAAAATTCCGGATATCGAATCACGATCTAGTTTAATATATTTTTTCTCTAATAAACCTTTCCAACCTTCTTTGATTCCAACTATTTCATGATTGGATTGCAAAGCTTTTCTTACAACGGCTCTTATCACAGCATTAAGACCGGGGCAATCGCCGCCGCCGGTTAAAACTCCAAGCTTCATATTATAACTCCATCAAATATTTTTTTAATCGGTTCATCAAAGTAACGAGTACTTCATGAGTTAACCCCACGATTTATCGTGGGGTAATAGTGCAATAGGAAATGGGCTTTAGCCATGATGATCAAACCCGAACTTTCTTGTAAATTCCTCATACTCACTCTTGAATGTAATTCTTTTATGATGCTCTTCTTGATTTTTTATGTAGTCCCGAACTTTATTAAGCATTGATTCACTGACATGCTGAAAAAGCTGTTGCCTAACATCTTTTGAAAGAACGCGCTCATGGTTCTTTGTACACCAAACTGCATGGACCCATATTTTAACGTGTGACATAATTCCGTTAATACAGGGCTAAAGCCCGATGTTGTTTTTAGTTTTTTCTCCCCACGCTGAAGCGTTGGGTTTATGCATAAAAAATATCTTCATGGTATCCATGGAAAAAGTATGCATCTTAATGATGAACCATTTATATAAGTTTAAGACTAGCAAATTTAGTTAACAATTGCTTAGGTCCAAATTCTTCAAAAGCAATTGTTACTCGCTGCATATCTCCTAAACCGGTTATCTGTAAAATTTTTCCCATTCCAAATACCGAATGTGTAACACGGCTTCCGACACGAAGGGAACGTCTTTCCTGATCATACTCATCGTAACTGCCCTGATAAAATTCATCATAGAAAGTTTTTTTCTTTCTGCCGGCTTTTCTGCCGCTGGCTCCGTTCATCTCTTCGTATGTGGATTCATCTAATTCATCTAAAAATCTTGATTTACTTTGATAAGCAACTTCACCAAAGCGATACCTTGAACGTGCATAACTTATAAATACTTTTTCTTTTGCGCGCGTTACTGCAACGTAGAATAATCTTCTTTCTTCTTCCAGCTTAGAATCGTTATCAAATTTTTGACTAAGCGGAAAAATATCTTCTTCACATCCAGTAACAAATACAACAGGGAATTCCAATCCCTTTGCACTATGTATTGTCATCATTGTTACGGAATTTACTTTTTCATCATATTGATCAATACCGGCAATTAGTGAAACTTCAGAAAGGAAATCATCAAGTGAAGCATCCGGATTTGTACGGCTGTAATCTTGAACTGCAGAAACTAATTCCTGAATATTGTCATACCTTGACATAGATTCCTGAGTGCCTTCTTCTTTAAAGATCTTCAGAATACCAAGTTCATCTACTAAAGCTGCTGTTAACTCCCCAATTGAAAGTTTAATCTTAAGATCAATGTATTTATCAAGAAGAAGTTTGAAATGCTTAACATTTTTTTGAATTCTTTCTTTTACTTCAATAACTTCAAACACTCTTGACATAGTAGTGAAAAGAGATAGATTTAGCTTGCGGGCAAAAGCAATCATTTTGGAAATTGAAGTATTACCAATCCCGCGTTGAGGAAAATTCATTATACGTAATAAACTTTCTTCATCATTTTGATTTGATAACATTCTTAAGTACGCTAAAACATCTTTCACTTCTTTTCTTCTATAGAATTCCACACCGCCAACAATTTTATAAGGAATCTTTTCTCTTCGGAATGCATCTTCAAGAGCGCGTGACTGAGAATTTATTCTATAAAAGATTGCTATATCGTTCAAAGATAATTTACGGGTAGATATTTCCTTCTTAATCCTTTTTGCTATCTGGAAACCTTCGTCTTTTTCATCAGAAGCTCTAAATACTGTAAGCTCTTCACCGTCATTGTTGTTAGTCCAAAGAGTTTTTGGAATTTGTCCAGCATTATTTTTTATAACTGAATCTGCAGCCATCAAAATCATCTTAGTAGAACGATAGTTCTGTTCTAAACGGAATATTTTTGACCCCTTAAAATCTTTTTTAAAGTTGAGCATATTTTTTATTTCAGCACCGCGCCAGCTATAAATACTCTGAGCATCATCTCCAACGACACAAACCTTGTCTTTAAGCGGACTTAACATTTTCAAGAGTTCATACTGAGCTTTATTCGTATCTTGATATTCATCAACCAAAATATATTTAAACATCTTTTTGTATTTATTTAGAATTTTTTCGTTGTTCTCAAAAAGTTCGATCGGTTTTAATAGCAGATCGTCAAAATCCATTGCATTGTTTTCCAATAATCTTTTATTGTATTCAGTATAAATCTCGCCAACTTTTTTATCTGAAAGAGTAGTTGCAAGATGTTTCAGATATTCTTCAGGTGTAACCATCTGATTTTTTAAGTAACTGATTTTATGCTGAACTCCGTTAGGAGAGAGATTATCAATATTGATGTTAAGATTTGACATAATATTACCAACAAGAGATTGTGAATCTTCCCGATCATAAATTGAAAAATTAGATTTATAATTGAGATGGCTTGATTCCACCCGTAATATTCGTGCCAAAATAGAGTGGAATGTTCCCATCCAAAGATTCTCTGCCTTTTTACCAATAAGCCCTTTAATTCTTTCTTTCATTTCTTTAGCGGCTTTATTAGTAAATGTTAAGGCAAGAATTTCTGTTGGATCTAATCCTTTATCGATTAAAAAGGCGATTTTATGCATTAAAACACGAGTTTTTCCGGATCCGGCACCGGCAACAATCATATGCGGACCGGAATTATATTCAACAGCTTGACGCTGTGCATCGTTGAGTTGGTTTAGTATTTTCATATTCTTGGGATTTTTTTGGTTGGCAAATATACGAAAATTAGAGGTGGCTTTTCAATTTAATTTATTATGGCGCAACACGAAGTAAATTTTTCTTAGTGTTTCTTAGCGAACTTAGTGCCTTTGTGGTAAAATGTTTTGATAATGAATTAGGAACAAACACATCACCACTAAGGCACTAAGAACACAAAGGTTCACGAAGTCTTTTGAGACAAGCTCCTATGCAAATTCTAATAATGTGTAAGGTAACTAAATAAGTAGTTTTCCATTTTTCATTATTATTTTTTCATCAAAATAGACTGTTGGCTTTTTCACAACCCCGTCTAAATGAATGGGAACATCAACCAATCCGCCCATGGATTTGTTGTCTCCTAATGCAATATGTATCGTTCCCAAAACTTTTTCATCTTCAAGTAATATACCGCTCAGTTTAGCTTTATAATTTGTTCCGATTCCAAACTCTGCAATATTTCTTGCAAGCTGATCATATTTATTTAGGATATCATTTAATTTTTTAGCTTGAATTCCGCCGGATACATTTACAGCATACCCATCTTTAACTTCTATCCTAATTGGTTTTCCTTTTATAACGCCTATACTTGCCATAGAACCATCAACATAAAATACACCGTTGGTCTTACCTTCTAACGGTGCTATGTATGCTTCACCTGTCGGCAGATTTCCGCTTTCACCTTTTTTGTGGAATAAACCTTTACTCGGTAAAGCTTTTCTTCCGGAGATGTCCATTGTAATATCAGTTCCAATAGCGGAAGTTACTCTAACAATATTAACATCGTTCATAATTTCTTGAAGCTTGATTGTAAGAGCTGCGATTCTATTATAATCAGCATTCAAACCGCGTATCATTATATCTTCGGTTATTCCGGGAAACGTTGCAATGCGGGCTCCAAGTGCCGATGCATTTCTGCGGGCATTTGTATGAGTTAGTGATTTTGCAGTCGGACATAAAACAACATCGAACAGTTTCATCATTTCTGCAATTTGCTGAGGAGGTTCCTGTCCGTGCATTTCTCTTGATTTAAATTCAAGAAAAACCGTTACATGCCCAAGTTGTTTTGCATTTTGAAAAAGTGAGTAACCAATTTTTCTTTTGAACTCATCTGTTACAATTAGAACGGTTTCATTCGGCTGCGTTCCCATGCAATCGCGGATTGCTATTATTGATGCTTTGTCAAGTTTTGATAGTTTCATAGTAATTTATTCCAACTAATTGTGAAGATTTTTTTTAGAATTAATAAGTCACATTACTCACTATTAGACTTTGCATAGCCACAACTTTTAGAGGTTGTATAAAAATTATATACATTAAAAACCAATTCGATCCTTATGTTTATTGTCTTCTTGCATTAACTGTTTAATAGCTTCAAAAACAATTTGGAATTGTCCATCATATTTTGATTCCAGAGCCGCAATTTTTTTAGCAAGGTTTTTGTTTGATTCCATAAGTTGACGAAGTTTTACAAAAGCTCTCATGATTGCAATATTAATTTCAATTGCTCTTTCACTATTAAGAACGCTTGAAAGCATTGCTACACCTTGTTCTGTAAATGCCATTGGTGCGTATCGTAAACCTTTTCTATCTGAATCGGAGGTCACAAATTGTGATCTCCAAGAAATAAACTCTTCTTTGTTTAGTACGAACATAAAGTCCCGCGGAAAGCGTTTAATATTTCTCTTCACAGCTTGTTTGAGTGCTCTAGTTTCAATATTGTAGAGTTGAGCAATATCTCTATCTAAAATTACTTTCTCTCCGCGAATGAAACGGATTAGTTGTGCAACAGTTCCTATTTTGATGGGCAAAGACATTTTTTGTTAAAGTGGAAATCCTACATTTAGCTGCAGTGTAATACTTAAGTTTCCTTTATCAATCACTTTCTTAGAAGAAGAAGCAGATGGGATTGTAATTCCGGAATCGTTACTAAGATCATCTATTTGAATAATATTAAAACCTGCAGTTCCTTCTACGCTGATATAATCCGGAACAAGATGTAAGATGAGTCCTGTACCAATAAAATATCCAATATTATTTTTATCAGGTTTGAATTTAATTTCACCCTGAGAAACATTGTTCAAAAATGTTTCTTGAGAAAATTCGGTATTATAAAACGTAACATTGGCTTCGGCAATTTTCCAATCAAGAATCCAGAACAAAGGTACGCCTAAATCAATACCCACACCCCAATGGTTCATAGTTAACTGATATTTTTCTCTTGTATCAACATTTTGTAATTGAGCAGAAATTTCATTTGACTCTTTTAAGAATTGATAATAACCTTTTGCAGAGATAAAGAATTTATCCCACTTTGCTCTAAAAAAATTTGCACCGATCCGGTAACCGGTTCCTTGTGTAAATTCTATCTTGTCACTAATTATTGTTTTGGAAGGATCGAGAATATTAATTCTTTGTCTGATGTAATCATTCAATCCGGGATTATCATAATTTTGTTTTGAGAATCCCGCATAGAACCCGCTTAAACCCAAACACCCGAAACCAAATGATTGAGCATTTAGAGCAGTTCCACAATAAATGAATACAGTAAATAATATCAGCTTTTTAATTAATCTCATCGAGTAATCAAACTTTTTTCAGAATCAATTTAATAAAAATTATTCTGTTTTTGTGATTCCTTTTTCGAGTCCATGACCAAGCGCTCCTAACTCACTGCGTCTAAGTAAGAACGCAAATAATAATCCAAAAAATCCAAGCGAAGAGAAAATCCACATACCGGCTGTGTATCCACCGCTAAAATCATTTGCCCAGCCGACTAAAAAATTAAATCCGGCAAGACCAATATTTTGAATCATAGTCATCAGTCCATATGCAGTTCCGAGTTTTGCTTCATCAACAATTAATGCAACTGAAGGCCACATGACGGCGGGAATAAGTGAGAATGCAATTCCCATCATTGCCATTGGAACGTAAAGCGAAACTTGTGTATATGCCATTAATAAATAGACAGGAATTAGCAGAAATGAACCGAACATCATCAGCAAAGATCGTTTTCCAATGTAATCGGCAAGCAGACCAAAAAGCGGAGTTAAAACCATTGCAGAAAGTGTAAGCATGCTTGAAAGAAATCCGCCCATCTCTCGTGTGGTACCGTGTGTTTCAATAAAAAATTTAACGGCAAAAGTTTGGAACGGAAATATTCCGGAATAAAAAGAAGCGCATAACAATACAATGAACCAATATGAAGTAGAGAAACTAAAAATCTCTTTTAAAATAATTTTATCCTGCTTGGGAACAGGACGCAATGAAAAATTTTTCTCTGAGTAGGCATCCATTCCCCAATAAATTATAACAGCAGCAATAGAAATTATTCCAGCAGCGACCGAAATTAAAAGCGGTGTCTGCCAATACTCATAAAGTGATTTAGCCCAAGTTGGAGAATTAAGTGCGGCGAATGAACCGAGCCGGGCTAAAGTTAAATTCAATCCAAACGCAAATGATAATTGTTTACCTTTGAACCAGCGGCCGATTACAGTTGTAACCGCAACTATCATTGATTCAGCGCCAAGACCAAATACAAGACGGCCGATAGCCATCATCGTTATATCGCTGAATGATGCTGTTATTATTGCGCCGGTTAAACAGAGCAATGTAAAAATGAATGTTGAGATCCGTGTTCCTATCTTATCTATTATTATTCCACCGATAAGAACCATAAAAACATTTGGTACGCTGTAAATTCCTTGAAGTAATCCAATGTTGGAATCAGAAAATTTTAATTGTTTGGCAAGAAGATCTGCAAGCGGACTTATGCTATCATAAATGTAATAATTGCCGAACATTGCAAAACTAACAAAGAGAAGAATTCCCCATCGGAAGAAAACACTTGGTTCGGGTTTAGTTATGATTTGATTTTCCATGTAATCTCAAATTAGTCTTAATAATAATCTTGCTCTTAGTTTTTCTTAATCAGAAATAAGTAAGAGCAAGATCCAAGTAGATTATTTTGAAGGAATATTTTTTAGAACTGCTTTAAGCAAATCCCAAAACTTTGATACTGTACTTATCTGAACTCGTTCATCAGGTGAATGTGCACCAAAAATCGTAGGACCAAATGAAATCATATCCATATCCAGATAACGCTCTTTAATAATACCGCACTCAAGTCCGGCATGAATGGCTTTTACTTCAGGTTCGCCGCCATACAATTGATTATAAACTTTTTTCGTTACACCAAGTACCGGAGAATGAACATCTGGCTTCCATCCGGGATATCCATCACCTTGTTTTACATCGGCTTTAGCTAATCTAAATAATGCTGCAACTGAGTTTGAGATATCTTTCTTTTCAGATTCGACAGAACTTCTTTGGCTAAGTGTAACTTCAACAACTTTTCCTTTTGTTACAACAACTGCAAGATTAGTTGATGTTTCAACAAGCCCTTCAATATCTGCACTCATTTTTACAACGCCGTTTGTAACTGCATAAAGAGAATCAATCAAATTCTTGGCAGTTGCTTTGTCAATTACTTTGGATTTAGATTTTACTTCTGAAGCAGAAACATTCAGATTCGGTTCAGCAGTAGAAAGCTCCGATTGAACAATCTTGTTATAGTTTTCGATATAGGTAAGAACATCGGCAGCAATTTTCTTTGGAACACGTATAACGGCAAAAGTTTCTCTTGGTATTGCGTTGTGTTTACTCCCACCGTTTAAGCTCGTTAATCTGATTCCAAATTTGTAATTCAATTCGTGAAGTAAACGAGTCATCAATTTAATTGCATTTCCGCGACCGGCACTAATTTCCAATCCGGAATGCCCGCCTTTTAACCCGAGAACTTTTATTTCTAAAGCTATAGTGTTCGCAGGAACATCGTTTGGAGTGAAATTAAATTTCACAAATGTATTTTGTCCGCCTGCACAGCCAATATATAGTGCACCATCTTCTTCGGAATCCAGATTGAGTAAAATTTTTGCATTTACAAATCCGGGTTTTAATGATTGAGCTCCGAATAATCCGGTTTCTTCATCAAGTGTGAATAAAGCTTCGATCGGTCCATGTTCAACATCATCCGATTCCATAACAGCTAATGCAGCAGCAACACCGATACCATTATCCGAACCGAGTGTTGTACCTTTTGCTTTTACCCAATCGCCATCAACGTACGGTTGAATCGGATCCTTGTCAAAATCATGTTTAACATCTGCATTCTTTTCAGCTACCATATCAAGATGTCCTTGCATAACCACCGGAATTAAATTTTCTTTTCCGGGTGTTGCAGATTTACGAATTACAACGTTGCCAAAATCATCAGTCGCATATTGTAAATTATTTTTCTTTGCGAAAGAGATTACATATTGCGCAACTTTTTCTTCTTTACGCGATGGTCTTGGTATCGCGCATAGTTCTTCAAAATGATTCCATAATAAGTTCGGTTGTAACTGACCTAATATTTCTCCCATAGTTAATCTCCTTTATTTATTTATTTCTTGGAATGTAATTAGACGCTGTTCATAAAGTCCGGTTAAAAATTTTGTTAATCTTTCATTAACAGGTTCAATTTTATCACCAAACTTTTTCAGAAGTTGTTTTGCTATTTGATCTACTGTCTTTCTCCCGTCAATTGATAACCAAACTGCAGAGCCGAGCTCATCTAATTTTAATTTGAACACATGTGACTTTAATCTAGGGACAATGAAACGTAGAGCAAATCTATTCTGAAATTTTGGAATTAGAACTGTAACTAAATTTTCTTCTGAAAATTCTTCTTTGTGCAATCTCAGCGGAGTTAGATCCAAATAGTTTGCACCTTTTAATATTCTTCTTCTTTCGGAAAAACTTAACGGCATAGAATTCCTTAGGAAAATAAAAGCCCATCCCAACCCTTCCCAAAGGGAAGGGCTTTTTTAGAACTAGGTCGAGGTACCTGCCCGCCGCTTTGCTTTGGCAGGCGGGTTTAATCCTCGACCATCGTTATAAAATTATACCTCGAAGCAAGCTCCGAGGAATTTTTTCGATTAAATGTCCCGATTAAACAATCGGGACATAATAAAAGTTACATAGAAACTTGAGGAGGTGCAGGATCATCCGGTTTACCTGCATTCTTCACAGGAATTCTGATCAGCAACCATGCGAGCAAAGCAAATACTAATAGACTTACATAGAAACTTGGTGTTTCAAAAATATGAAAGACCGGGATTTCAAAGAATGCCAATCCGGCAAACAGAAGACCAATTAACGCTTCTCCAGCAATTAATCCGGCTGCTATCAATATTCCGTTATTTTCTACTCTTGATTTTTGTGCATCATTAAATTGTTTTTTCACATTTACTCTTTCAACAATTCCTTTTATCAAACCGCCAACAAAAATTGCAAATGTAGTTCCTAAAGGAAGATACATACCAACGCTTACCAACATCGGACTTTTTACGTTCATCATAATAAATCCGACGCCCATTAACATTCCAGTAAATATTAATATCCATTCCATATTTCCGGAAACAATTCCTTTAGAAAGAATTGCCATCAAACTTGCTTGAGGCGCAGGAAGATGTTCTCCCCCAAAACCTGTTCCACCCATTTTTATATCACCTTCATGTAAAATAATCAGTGGTATGAACATAACTGCCGCTGAAACAGCAACACCGATAAGATCACCAACTTGCATTTTCCAAGGAGTACCGCCGAGTATATGTCCGGCTTTAAGGTCTTGAAGCATTTCACCGGCAACTGCAGCAGCAACACAAACAACCGCCGCAACTCCAAGTACAGCAGCCACACCTTGAACTCCTTTCATTCCGAGTGCAACCATTAATAATGCTGCTATTACTAAAGTTGAAAGTGTAAGTCCGCTTATAGGATTATTACTTGAACCGATTATACCAACAAGGTATCCGGAAACTGCAGCAAAGAAAAATCCGGCAACGATCATTACAACCGTTGCAACTAAAGCTGCTAAAATATTTTGTGCGAAATAATTATAAATAAAAAATGTAGCAACACCGGTCAGAAGAATTCCAATTACAATCCATTTAAATGAAATATCTTTTTCTACTCTATCAACAACATGCTCTCCAGCGGCGGCTTTTTTAACATCACCGATAGAACGTGAAATTCCGGTGATCAAATTTTTTCTCATTCTCCATAATGTAAATGAAGCACCTACCAACATTCCTCCAATTGCAATAGGTCTTACATAACTTTTCCATACCTGAACAATAGTAGATGTCCAATCCACAACAGTCGGTGGTACAGTTTTAAAAGTTTCTGTCCAAATAGTGGCATCAGGAAGTATAGAACCAAATTTGAAATAAGTAATAAGCGGAGCTAACAAACCCCAAGCAATAACACCACCGCTAAAGTTCAAAGCGGCTAAACGCGGACCAATAATATAACCTACACCCATGTATGCAGGGCTTACATCCGGAGAACGGAATAATATATTACCTTTACTTAAAGAGATCAATCCATCAGCACTTGTAGCAAATAATCTAAATTGACCTAATGCTTGAATAACGGCACCAAAACCCATTGCACCAAATAAAAATTTGGAGCCGGTTCCGCCGTGACGGCCAGCTTTGTGAATTTCTGAAGCGGCAACAGATTCCGGAAAAGGAAGTTCAACATCTTCGACCATAACTCTTCGTAATAATGCAACAAACATAATTCCTAGTAGCCCGCCTGCCATCATTATAGCTGCAGACAGCATATAATTACCCGGAGTAAAAAACGGAATCCAAATACCGGCAATGAAAAAAGCAGGTAATGTAAAAATTGCACCTGCAGCAATTGATTCTCCTATAGAACCAACTGTACGGGCAAAATTCTCCTCAAGTATCGTTCCCTTGAAAAGTTTAATGATTGCCATTCCAATCACAGCGGCAGGATACGTAGCGGCAATTGTCATTCCGGCTTTCAATCCTAAGTAGGCATTTGCTGCACCTAGAACAACCGCAAGAACAAGCCCGATAACAAGAGCGCGTATTGTAAATTCTGCCATGTTTGTTTCCGATGAAACAAATGGAACATGTTTCTTTTGTTCCGCCATATTTTTCTCCTGTAAATGGTGAGATAGTTTATTTAGTGAAGTTCATTTGAAAACTATTTCATAATACGTTGGCTAATATAAAGATGAATAAACAGCAGAGCAACATGATAATTAATAAGTCACCTTACGCAGTTTATAGACTTGGCGCTCTTGGCGTTTTTCTTAGCGTGCTTTGCGTGAAAAAAAGAAACAAATTTCACGCGAAGACCGCCAAGATAACATGACTACGGCAGGCAAGGTTCTAAATTCTCAATTAAAAACTCAGTTTCCTCATTCCAATGTGGCAAATTGCAAAATCATATTTGACCGGATTGGTTGGATCGAATCTTTTCAATCTCTCTGTAATTTCTTCAGCCATTTTCCATGATACGGTTTTTTGTTTTGTAAGCTTAAGTTTTGTGCAAATCTTTGCTACATGTGTATCAACCGGAATTACAAGTTTAGACGGTGAAATTTCCGTCCATAATCCAAGATCTAGTTCATCTTTTCGTATCATCCATCTTAAAAATAAATTTATTCTCTTACATGCACTTCCTTTATAAGGATCCGGGAACATAAATTTAATTCCATGTGTTACCCTTCCCTTCTTTGAAATAATCTCCAAAAAATGTTGGGAGAAAAATGATATTGCATTCTTGAGATTCAAATCTTTTTCGAAGTAGTAAAGGAGAAAAAAATATCTTAATGAACCGTAATTGCCGTAAATATGATTCAATGCAAAAAATAATTTTGCAATGTCTTCACTTGTATAGAAACGGTGTTTAATTGAACGAAATAATTTCATTCCGTTCTCGAAAGAATAATCAGCAACAAACCTATACGGTTGATTATCCATCAGTTGATGAATTTTTTCGAGTGAGTTGATAATTTGTTTTACATTTCCATACGCAAAGACGGATGAGATAAATGCGGAGATTTCTGCATCATAATAATTTTTATACCTGCGCGGGAATTCTAAAGGATCTGGAGAGATTTGACTGCTGTCAAAATATTTATAATGATGATCTAACTTCTTCTTAAGCAGAATATCTTTTTGTGATAACACCAAAACATTTCGTTTCATTATTTCATTTTTCTGTAATCACTGTTCAAACTATTTTTTTTGTGCACAATTTATTTTAGTAGAGATGTTCCATGGAACGTTTCTACGTTTTTGTTTTGTGAAAAGTTATTCTCGGAACCGATTAATCGGTTTTTACATATCTACCTTGTACTCGTCAAAGCAACCATCTCTTTAATTGCTTGTTCAACACCTACAAAAACTGCGCGTGCTAGAACAGCATGACCAATACTAACTTCATCAATTTCTGAAATCGCAACGAACTCTTTCATGTTAATATAGTTCAATCCGTGTCCCGCATTAACACCAAGACCAAGTTTCTTTGCATGTTTTGCAGCAACACGTACGCGTTCGAGTTCATCAAAAATATCTTCCTCACCAACAGCGTTTGCATAATGTCCGGTGTGTATTTCAATAAAGTCGGCATTAATTTCTGCCGCTGCATCAATTTGATTTATATCCGGTTCAATGAAGAGAGATACTGTAATATCCGCATCATGCAATCTTTTAATTGCTGTGCGTATATTTTTTATATCATCAATTACATTTATTCCGCCTTCAGTTGTTAATTCTTGTCTTCGTTCAGGAACAAGAGTTGCAAGTTCGGGTTGAACATCACAAGCGATGGTTATTATTTCATCCACAGCAGCCATTTCAAGATCAAGTTTTGTGGTGATCAGTTCGCGAAGCAATCGTACATCGCGTTCGTTGATGTGTCTTTTATCTTCACGAAGATGAACGACAATTCCATCTACACCAAACTGTTCTGCCATTAGAGCAAATGTTACAGGATCGGGTTGTGTCTCTCCGCGTGCATTTCTTAATGTAGCAATGTGATCAACATTTAAGCAAAATCTCATGATTCACCTTACATTTTTTTTGTAAACTTAATAAAATAGAAATAAGAAATCAGAAATAAGAAATCGGAATTAATAAAATATCATACCCGATTAATCTCAAATTTTTATTACTGACTTCTTATTACTTATTACTGATTTCTTATTTCTGACTTCTGTTTCTCACAAATCAAACTTAATTCCTTGTGCCAATGGAAGTTTAGTACCAAAATTAATTGTGTTAGTTTGACGTCGCATATATTGTTTCCACGCATCAGAACCGGATTC
>JACRFC010000152.1 GCA_016234355.1 Ignavibacteriales bacterium | reverse complement strand
GATGCGATTATGCCCGTCGGTAATCTTAAAATCGGGGTTACCTGCCTCGGTATGCTTTGGTATAATCGTTACATGAATTTTTTTCTTCCTTTTATCCTCAGAATATTCAACTAATAATTCATCTAAATATTTGTAGAATGAGTTTTCAGTTGAATCACCGGTAGCATATTGATTCTTGAGTTTCTTAAGATAAGAGGAAATCATTAATACCCCTACAATTTTATGAATTCAAGATGCTCAACTTTAATCTTGAATTCAAGTATTACAAAAAATCATTTATGGTACTTCTCAAATACTAACTTCGCTTTTGCTTCACCAATAACTTCGGTTAATTTTCCCAAGTCAGTTTTTTTGATTTCTTCCAAACTGAATTTTGTTAATAGTTTCTGTGCAACTTTTTCGCAGATCCCTTTTATTTCCAGTAACTCACTTGTGATCGTTCTTTTGCTCCTTCGTTCACGGTGAAAGGTTATAGCAAAACGATGCGCTTCGTCCCTTACATGTTGAAGAAGTTTTAAGCTTGATGACGTTTTCGGAATTGATTGCGCTTCAGATTCTCCTGGAAGAAAAACTTCTTCCAATCGTTTTGCTAAACCAATGATCTCATAATTTTTAATTCCAAGATTGTCTAAAGCTTCCACCGCACTGGAGAGTTGTCCTTTACCACCGTCAACCATTATCAGATCCGGGACAGGCAATTTTTCTTCTTTTACTCTATTGTAACGCCGGGTAATAATTTCTTTCATGCTTGCAAAATCATCGGGTCCTTCAACTGTTTTAATAATGAACTTGCGGTATAAACTTTTCTTTGGTTTTCCATCAACAAAAACAACCATGCTTGCAACTGCATCGGTCCCCTGAAGATTACTATTATCAAAACATTCAATTAATCGCGGAAGTTTTTTCAATCGTAGATCTCTCTGTAAAGCTGAAAGAACGTACGGAACATTTCCTTCTTTCTTCATTTTCTGAAGCTGAATCTCTTTTAATTGGAATTCGGCATTATGTTTACACATTAACAAGATTGATTTTGTATCGCTCTGCCTTTGTGGAATGACGAACTTACATTTCTTAAATGCTTTTAAGTTTAGCCATTCTAGTAGTGTTTCAGAATCTTCCGGTTCTATTTCTAAAATAATTTCTTGCGGTACTTCAACAAACTCATTGTAATAAAATTTTATGATTGCAGAATAAATCTGTCCTAACTCTTCGTTTTCTTCAATACTCAAATTTAATTGGCGTTTGCCGACTAATTTTCCGGAACGGATATTTAATATTGTTGCTGCTGCATCCTTGCCTTCAAAAGCAGCACTGATAACATCACGGTCTTCAAGATCATTCGTTACAATTTTCTGCTTTGACGTATAAACTTGTAACTGATCAATCCTATCACGCAGTTCTGCAGCTTTCTCAAATTCATATCTCTCGGAAGCGCTTGCCATTTGCGATTTTAATTCTGTAATAAGTTCATCTGTTTTTCCTCGTAGCACTTTAATAATCTGATTGACCATTCCGTTATAATGCACTTGAGTAACTAATCCTTCACAAGGTCCTTCGCATTTCTTAATATGGTAATCAAGACAAACCTTAAATTTTTTCTTTTCGATTGCCTCTTGCGTAATATCAAGTTTGCAGCTTCTAATTTTGAAAAGCTTGTTCAAAATGCGGAGAGAATTCTTCATGTTCTTTACATCTGTATAAGGACCAAAATATTTAGATCCGTCTTTTACAACATTTCTTGTCGGAAAGATTTGAGGGAACATTTCATTAGTAACACGAATGTACGGGAATGATTTATCATCCCTAAGGTTTATGTTATAACGTGGCTTAAATTCTTTGATGAGATTATTCTCAAGAACTAATGCTTCAATCTCAGAATCGGTTACGATTAACTGAAGATCAAAAATTTTGGAAACAAGTATCTCGGTTTTTGGTGAATCAACTTTACTCTTAAAATATGATCGGACTCTGTTACGTAGGTTCTTAGCTTTACCTACATAAATAACTTTACCTTTCTCATTAAGAAATTGATAAATGCCGAGTACGGATGGAAGCGAGTTAAGTTTATCTTCTAAAACAGCATTCATATATTTTTTTGAATTGGTAACTCTTAATTAAAAAATGAAAATGTGAATTGCAATTAATGTGAAGATGTTTGTAGAGACGAGCCGATGGCTCGTCTCATAATCTAATATTTTTTTCATAAGACGCATCACCGATGCGTCTCTGCAATTATTTGAATACATAATTCTTTGGAATAACAACAATGCCCGTATCCGAAACAGTAAATCTTTTTCTATCTAAATCGGGATCAAATCCAATCTCTGTTCCTTCCGGTACAAGTACATTTTTATCAATAATTGTTCGTCTAAGTCTGGCATATCTACCGATATTACAATTATCAAAAATTATTGAATCGGTAATGTATGTGTAGCTATTCACTCGTACATTAAAACCAACGATAGAGCGTTCAACTAATCCGCCGGAGATTATTGTCCCGTCAGACACAAGAGAATTGATAGCACGTCCCACACGTTCTCCTTCATGAGAAACTGTTTTAACTGGCGGATATTGCTGCTGTTGAGTTCGTAACGGCCAGTCATAGTCGTATAAATTAAAATGCGGACTAACATTTATCAGATCCATGCTTGCGGCATAATAGCTGTCGATTGTGCCTACATCAATCCAATACGGTTTATCTTTTTTGTTCTCATCAATGAACCGGTATGCCTGAACGTGATAATTATTCTTAAGCATAAACGGAATTATATCTTTGCCAAAATCATGATCGGAAATTTTTTCTTTTTCCATTTTGACAAAAACTTCTTTTAGTGCAGCAATATTAAAGACATAAATTCCCATGTTTACAAAAGAATGACCTTGCTTATCGGGAATAGCAGGAGGCGATTTCGGTTTTTCAATAAAGGAAGAAACCTTGTAGTTCGGGTCAATTTCAATTACACCAAAACGCGAAGCTTGATCTTTTGGAACTTCAATAGCTGCTAAAGATAAATGAGCTTTCTTTTCAATGTGGTATTGGATCATCTTCAAATAATCCATCTTATAGATATGATCGCCGGAAAGAATTAAAAGCCAGTCGTATTGCTCATCTTCAAGCAGATTGAAGTTTTGACGGATCGCATTTGCAGTGCCCATATACCAGTTGTTGCTAATTTTGAATTGGGGCGGTATCGAATAGATAAATTCTCTTAACTCCGGGTTAAAAATATTCCAGGCTTCATAAAGATGGCGATTAAGAGAATCGGATTTGTACTGAGTTAAAACAAAAATTTTTCTAAAACCTGAGTTTAAGCAATTGGAGAGAGTGAAATCAATTATTCTGTATTTCCCGCCGAAAGAAACGGAGGGTTTTGTTCTATCTTTTGTTAAAGGGAATAATCTTTCACCTTGTCCGCCGGCTAAAACCATTGTTAAAGTTTTTCTTAAAATTGTTGAACCTGTGTAAGCCATAGCAGTCTCTTACGTAGTTAATTAAAATATATCTAATTAGTAATTGATTGGCAATTAAAGAAATTGTTAACTTTGAAATGAAATTCATACTTAACCGCTTATAAATTTTCTTAAATGCTAAAACGAAAAAATATTCTATTTACCGGTCTTTCAATCTTCGCAGTATTACTGTTGGTTGTAGGATATTTTATAATAAAATGGGCTTTTAATAATTTAGATCCGCTTAGACGAACCCCAAAAACCATCTCTCTTGCTGTTCAAATGAAAGATTTCAATGAAAAAGAACTTGAAATTTATAATCCTAAGAGTCAAAGAGCTGTTGATGTAAAACATTACCTTATCAATCTTGATCTGTATCCGGGACAAAAAAAAATAATTGGTGATGTTACCATCAGCTTAAAAATAAATGATAAGCGGGCTGATAGATTCGAAATTAATCTTTACGATAATTTTAAGATAAGTGAAATTCAGGTGAACGGTAAACCGGCAGATTATAAACAAACAGAAAAAGTTTTAATCGTACTGAAAAAAAATAGAGAAATAGATTCGGCAGATGTTAGAATTAAATATGAAGGAACTCCAAAGAGTTTGGGTTTCGGTTCATTCAATTTTGAGGAAGTGGACGGACATCTGCAGACTTATACTTTAAGCGAACCGATCTTTGCTTCAACGTGGATACCGTGCGTTGATCTGCCGGATGATAAAGCTTTACTTGATATTTATGTTACAAATGATTCTTCAAACGTTTCTCTTTCGAACGGAAAATTGATTGATGTTAAA
The DNA here is from genome assembly GCA_016234355.1 of Ignavibacteriales bacterium. GTDB lineage: Bacteria > Bacteroidota > Ignavibacteria > Ignavibacteriales > Melioribacteraceae > Fen-1258. The sequence goes on along the minus strand of JACRFC010000152.1, from coordinate 2,481 downwards.
TCAAACAGAGCGCGTAGAACTTATCACTGGAAAACATTTTATCCCATCGCCACTTATTTGATCGTTGTTTATTCCGGTAATTATAAAACTTATTCTGAAAAATACAGATCGGTTACAGGAGATACTCTTAATCTTTCTTACTATGCGCTTCCAAAAAATATTGAAGAAGCCAAAAAAGATTTTTCAGGCCACGGTTCTTATATAAAGGTATTTGAAGAATTATTCGGACCTTATCCGTTCATAAAAGAAAAATACAGCGTTGCGGAGTTTTGGTGGAAGGGCGGTGCGATGGAAAATCAGACACTAACTGGAATTGGTTCTAATTATATAAGTGGTTTACGACTTAGTACTGATATGTTGATTCACGAACTCTCACATCATTGGTGGGGAGATGCAGTTACTCCGAAAACATGGAAAGATATTTGGCTCAATGAAGGATTTGCAACTTATTCGGTAGCGTTGTATTGGGAAAAACAAGCAGGCTTTAGTGCACTTCAATCAACATTAAATGCAAAGTTTGGAACGTTTGATCACGGTACTCTTTACAATCCAGGTAATGCTTTGTTCGGATCTCTCGTTTATAACAAAGGCGGCTGGGTTCTGCATATGTTGAGAAAGGAAATTGGTGATGGTGTATTTTTCAAAATATTGAAAGAGTATTTTCTTAAATACAAATACGGCAATGCTTCAACGGCGGATTTTGAGAATCTTTGTGAAAAAATATCTAAAAAGAATTTTGATCAGTTTTTTAATCAGTGGATTTATAAAGGGGAAGGAATAATTGAAATAGAAGCCGATTGGAAGCAGGTCCAATCAAATAATAATTATAATTTAGAAATTAGAATAAAACAGTTACAAAAAGGTTATGATATTTATAAATTTCCTATTGATATTAAATTGATTTATGATAAACAGGATGATTATACAGTCTCTACTGTTTATGTTTCGTCAAAAGATACTGTCATCAATATTCAGTCAAAAAAGATGCCGTCAAAAATTATTCTGGATCCCGATAAATGGCTTCTTGCAAATATTGAAATGGTAAATGATAATTAGATAATTACTTAATGAAGAAAACTTATTTTTTTATATCGGATATACATTTAGGACTTCAATCCAAAGAAGTTGAAAAAGAGAAAGAAAAACTTCTTGTAAAGTTTTTAGATTATGCACGAACATCTTGTGATGAATTATTTATTATCGGCGATCTTTTTGATTATTGGTTCGAATATAAACGTGTTATACAAAAAGGATTTATCAAAACTTTTGCAGCACTTACAGAATTTGCCGACACAGGAAAGAAAGTTCATTATGTTATCGGTAACCACGATTTTCTTCATCGTGATTTTTTTGAAAAGGAGATCGGTGTAAAACTTTATCATAATCCTATAGATGTTTTATTAAATGATAAAAGATTTTTTATGGCTCATGGTGACGGGTTGGTCAAAAATGATCTTGGTTACAAAATATTAAAAAAGATCCTTCGCAATAAATATTTACAAAAAATTTATTCATTAGTTCATCCTGACCTGGGAATTAAAATAGCTAGTTCAACAAGTAAAACGAGTCGTGATTACACCGCTAATAAAAATTATGGAAAAGTTGACGGGTTGTTCGAAACAGCAAAATTAAAAATTGATTCCGGGTTTGATGTTGTAATCTTCGGCCATTCGCATCTTAGAACATTTGAAAAATATAAAAACGGCAGTTATATAAATCTTGGTTCATGGTTAGATAAACCCTGCTATGGTAAATATTCAGAAACTTTTGAGATAATTGATTGGAAATAAGATGGATTTAAAACAAAAACCAAAATTTGCAAATAAACTGAAAAAGCATAAAAAGAAAACCTTAAAATATATTTTCATTGGCGTAGGAGTTTTTATTGTAGTAGCAATCTTCTTATTTATGCAATACGTATCCGAAGGATTGCCTTCACTGGAAGAATTGGAAAATCCCAGCGCTCAACTCGCAACAAATGTTTGGAGTAAAGACGGACAGCTAATCGGATCCTTCTTTAATGAGAATCGTGTTGAAGTTAGTATTGACAGTATTCCCGCTCATGTAATAAATGCTTTGATCGCTACTGAAGACAAGAATTTTTATCATCACTGGGGAGTTGATCTTCAACGATTTATAAAAGCAATGGTAAAAAATATCTTACTCTTTAAACGTGAAGGTGCAAGTACAATTACGCAGCAGCTTGCTAAAAATTTATACGGATTAAAAAGCCGTCATGAATCTGCACGCGGAACTGTTATAAGAAAAATTAGAGAATGGATTACAGCGATCCAAATTGAAAAAAATTACACAAAACGTGAAATCCTAGAAATGTACTTTAATACATCCTATTTCGGGCATGGTGCTTACGGATTAAATGTTGCAGCAAGAGTCTATTTTAATAAAAGTGTAAAGGAACTAACAATCACCGATGCGGGGGTTTTAATCTCACTGTTAAAATCTAATGTCTATTATGATCCT
>JACRFC010000149.1 GCA_016234355.1 Ignavibacteriales bacterium | reverse complement strand
GGAGAAATTGTAAGGGAAGGATTTGGGAAAAATTTTTCGATTGAGTACAAAACAAACGTATCGAACCTTGTAACCGAGATTGATAAAAAATCGGAAGCTTTGATAATTGATTTTATTAAAAAAGAATTTCCAACACATTCAATTCTTGCAGAAGAGAGCGGTGCGCACAGAACAAGTTCAGAATATCTTTGGGTGATAGATCCGCTTGACGGGACAACAAACTTTGCACATGGATTTCCAATGTTTGCCGTTTCAATTGGCGTGCAGAAAAATGGCGGGACAATTTGCGGTGCTGTTTATGATATTATGAGAGATGAAATTTATACATCTGAAAAAGGTAGCGGTTCTTTCCGTAACGGACAAAAAATACAAGTAAGTACAAACGATGATTTGCAGAAGAGTGTTCTTGTTACCGGATTTCCGTACAACATAGCAGAAAATCCCGATCATGCATTTGAAAGATTTATTTCTTCATTAAAAGCCGCACGTGCAGTTCGCCGTCTTGGTTCTGCGGCAATTGATTTTTGTTATGTTGCCTCCGGTGTGTTTGATGCCTTTTGGGAAGTGCATCTTCATCCATGGGATGTTTGTGCCGGAAAATTAATTGTTGAAGAAGCCGGTGGAGTAGTTACAAATTTTGAAGGGAAAAGAAATGATATTTATTCAAAGCAAATTTTAGCAAGTAACAAAGAAGTACATCATAAAATGATTGAGATGTTGAAAGTAAAATAACAATAATATATTTGCGCATAACCTTTGGGGATTTTATGAAAAAGATTATTCCTTTGGTAATCATATTCTTTTTAGTCGTATCAAATTTGTTTGCACAAGCACGGGAAGAATTAAATTATTACCCACTGCATGTTGGAGATGTATGGCAATATAAAGGAATTGAAATCTGGGGTATTTATCCAGCCGATATACGTTCTCAATGGTTAGCCTTTAAGAAAATTGTTTCGGATACAATACTTGCAGATGGGAAAAAATACTATGTGGTTAAAGAAACTAAATTAGGTAATCCATATTTTCCCAATGGATATAAATTTGTAAGAGTAGATAGTCTGAGTGGATTAGTTTACGGTATTAATGTGGAACCGTATATATTAAAAATAGATAGTTTATTTGCTAAGCAAGGTGATAGGGTGACCAGATGTGATAGAGTGGATTTTATTCAAGATAAACTAATTTTGAGTGAGTTAAGGAAGACTAGAGGTGTTAATCAAGTTTGCACTAGTTCAACTTCTTATCAAGGTTATGAGTTATCAATGGGTTTAGGTGAAGTAACGAGATATTATAATGATATCTTCCTTACATCGATTCTTTATAATTGTAATCTTGTTTATGCAAAAATAAATGGGAAAGAATATGGAACATTCGTTGGTGTTAATGAGCAAGAAATAATCCCAAGCAAGTATTCACTTTCACAAAACTATCCCAATCCATTCAATCCAACAACGAAGATAAAATTTTCAATACCAGCCGTAGAGACTCGCCGCGGCAAGTCTTTACAATATGTAACTCTAAAAGTATTTGATATCCTTGGGTATGAAATTGCAACCTTGGTTAATGAAGAAAAACTACCCGGAGATTATGAAGTAACAGTTAATGGAAATAATCTTGCAAGCGGAGTCTATTTTTACAGATTAACAACAAAAGATTTTTCTCTTTACAAAAAAATGATCTTAATCAAATGATAAGAAATCCGAGATTACTTTCTTCGTAACAATACTATTTATCAAGCGTCTCAATAAACAAAAAAATATTCAATCTTGTTTAGGAGTAATGTAATTTATTATTTTAACGCAACCTTTCATGTATAAAAAATAGAAGAGTTAAAAAAAGTGGAAACAAAAAACGCAGATCTATCTTCATTAAAAATTGACAGAAGCCAGAAAAATGTGAATCCCGAACAAAAGGGAAAGCTCATTAAAATGATTGCGGCCGGATTAGCTATTACAATTATTTTAATTGTTATTGTATTACTATTTAAATCTTACACTAGTCCGGCAGTAGAAGTGAAGATGACTTACGCAGCGTTGCAATCATCAGCGCAAAGTAACGCCGTATTAACAGCAAGCGGTTATGTAGTTGCACAAAGAAAAGCTGCTGTCGCTTCAAAAGGAATGGGACGTTTGGTTTATCTAGGTGTTGTTGAAGGTGATAGAGTTACTGCAAACCAAGTTATAGCAAGATTAGAAGACAGCGATATCAAAGCTCAGCTCGATCAAGCAAAAGCAAACTTAAAACTTAGTCAAGCAGATTTGAATGATGTAGAGAAAAATTATAATCGCCAAAAAGATTTATTAAGAACCGGTTCGGTAACTCAAATGGAATTTGATGCTGCTGAATCAAGATATAATAGAGTACTTGCATCAATTGAAGTTGCTAAAGCATTAGTTACTCAATCAGAAGTAGCTCTTGAAAATACTTTGGTGCGGGCGCCATTCAACGGAACAGTTCTTACAAAAAATGCAGATGTTGGCGAAGTAGTTGCACCTATGAGTGCGGGCGTAAATTCCAGAGCTGCCGTTGTAACTATGGCTGATATGAATTCTCTACAAGTTGAAGCAGATGTGAGTGAATCAAACATTGAAAAGATCGAACCGGATCAGAATTGCCAGATCACTCTTGATGCATACCCCAGGCATAATTATGCCGGCTATGTTGCTAAGATTGTTCCTACTGCAGACCGCGGTAAAGCTACTGTTATGGTTAAAGTTGGATTTAAAAATTATGATAAACGAGTTCTTCCGGAAATGAGTGCAAAAGTTCTTTTCCTTCGTGAAGCAATGAAGGAAGAATTGAAAGAAGAAAAACCAAACCTGGTTGTTCCTAAAACTGCGGTCGTTACAAGAGGCGCTCAGCAATTTGCTTTCAAAGTTCGTGATGATAAAGTTGTTCAAGTTGCTGTAACAACAGGAAAAGATTTTGGTTTATATATTGAGATAACAAACGGATTGGAAAACGGCGATGAAGTTATTGATAATGTTACCGATGAAATTAAAGATGGAGTGAAAGTTAAGATCAATAAATAAGTTTTCAGACCACCCCCTTTTATTCCCCCTCCCTGCCTGCCGGTAGGCAAGCTTACTAAGGAGGGGGACATGTGGGAGGTTAAGAAATTATTTTGAAAAGGAGTATTGAATGAATGGAATTATTCAAGTAAAAAATTTATCGAAATCATATTGGCGGAACAGTTTGGAAATTCCTGTACTTCGTGATATCACTCTTGATGTTCAAGAAGGAGAATTTCTTGCACTGATGGGACCATCAGGTTCCGGTAAAACAACATTGTTAAATTTAATAGCAGGAATTGACCGTCCGACAAATGGAGAAGTAACAGTAGCAGGAACCAACATAGCAAAGCTTGGCGAATCCGCTCTTGCAAAGTGGCGTTCTTCAAATGTTGGTTTTGTTTTTCAGTTTTATAATTTAATTCCTGTTCTTACCGCATTTGAAAATGTTGAACTTCCTCTTCTTCTTACAAAACTTTCCAAATCAGAACGAAAAAAACACGTTGAAGCAACATTGAATATTGTTGGGCTTGGCGATAGAATGGCTCACTATCCAAAACAACTTTCCGGCGGGCAGGAACAACGCGTAGCAATTGCACGTGCTGTTGTTACCGATCCGGTAATTCTTGTTGCAGATGAACCAACCGGTGATCTTGATAGAAAGTCTGCTGAAGAGGTTCTAACATTGATTGACCGGTTAAATAAAGAATTCAAAAAAACTATTATAGTAGTTACTCACGATCCACACGCCGCCGAGAAAGCTTCACGCAAGCTTCATCTCGATAAAGGCGATTTGGTTTAGGGGGTGTGAGATATGATTCTTTTATTAAAGAAAAATTATTATGATACATTTCATGAACAGAATCGAAGCGGATGCGGGATTATACATTCTCTCACCTCCTTGAAGGAGCCGATATGAAAGCAATTAAATTAATTTTTAGAAACGCGCTTCGGCATAAGCTGAGAACATCTCTTACTATTCTTGGAATTACTATTGCAATAATTGCATTTGGTTTGTTGAGAACTGTGGTTACAATTTGGTATTCAACTGTTGATGCAACAATGGCAAACCGTTTAGTAACGCGTCAATCTGTATCGTTTATTTTTCCGCTTCCTTTTTCTTATAAGGATAAAATCGAATCTATTGACGGGGTAAAAAATGTCAGTGGTGCAGTTTGGTTCCAGGGTGTATATAAAGATAAAAGTAATTTCTTTGCGAGAGTGGCTGTTGACGATAATTATTTTGAAGTCTATCCGGAATTATTATTATCTAAACAAGATTTTGAAAATTATAAAAAGCAGAGAAACGCATGTGTTGTAGGATCTCAGATTGCAAAACAATATAATTTTAAAATCGGCGATCAAATTGTTTTAGAAGGTGATATTTTTCCCGGCAGATGGGAATTTGAAGTGCGCGGAATTTATCAGCCGAAGAATAAAAACACAGATGCTACTCAAATGCTTTTTCATTTGGATTACTTAAATGAAAGAATGAAAGAAGAAACTCCTGCGCGCGCTAATCAAGTTTTTTGGTATATGGTTCAAGTTAATGATCCAAACCGTTCGGCACAAATTTCAAATCAGATAGATGCATTGTTCAAAAATTCAACGGCAGAAACAAAAACAGAAACAGAAAAAGCATTTACACAGGGATTTGTTTCTGCTTCAGGTGCAATCATAACTGCAATGAACTGGATGTCTTTTATGATCATCGGTATTATATTATTAGTTGTAGCTAATACAATGATAATGTCTGCACGAGAAAGAACACGCGAGTACGCCGTATTTAAAACGCTTGGATTTTCAGCACTTCACTTAACAGGATTGATTCTTGGTGAATCAATGTTAATAGCTTGTCTTGGCGGAGGATTAGGAGTAGCTCTAATATTTCCGATTGTAAAAGGATTTGAAGAAGCAATGCCGAAAGGATTTTTCCCGTTCTTCTTTGTTGAACCGATCACGATTGTACTTGCTGTTATAGCAATTTTAATAGTTGGATTACTTGCTGCAATATTTCCCATTCAACGAGCACTTGCAACAAAGATCGTTGACGGGTTTAGGTTTGTAGGTTGACTCCAAAGGAGTCATTCTGAAGGAGCGAAAGCGACTGAAGAATCTCAAATTAATTATTTAGAGATTCTTCGCTACGCTCAGAATTAAAAAAGAGAGGATATTATGGCAGTTCCATTTAAATATACCATAAGAAGTTTGATAACAAGAAAACTTACAACATTAATTACAGTTGCAGGTATTTCACTTGTTGTGTTTGTCTTTGCCGCTGTTCTTATGATGGCTTACGGCGTTGAAAAAACTTTAGTCGCAACAGGAACAGAAGATAATGTCAAAGTGCAAAGAAAATCTTCTCAAGGAGAGATTTCCAGCATTGTTGACGGAGAGACACAAAATGTAGTTCGTACTTTACCCCACATAGCAAAAAATAATAAAGGTGAACAAATAATTTCTTCGGAACCGGTTGTGATTATTAATTTAGAAATTAAAAGTGGCGGAATGAGCAACATAACAGTTCGCGGTGTCTCACAATTGGTTAATGTTTTGCGTCCGCAATTGAAAATCACCGAAGGAAGAATGTTCAATCCTTCTTTAAGGGAATTGATCGTCGGCAAATCGGTAACAAATAAATTTGCCGGAGCTCAGATCGGAAGTAAAATAAAATTTGCCGGTGATTACTGGAGCGTTGTTGGATTATTCGAAGCGAATGGAAGCGGATTTGAATCTGAAGTTTGGGGCGATGCAACACAATTGCAAGGTGCATTTAACCGCGCCAATACTGTTTCCACTATGACGGTTAAATTAGATAACCCGAATAACTTTGAAAAATTCCAAAGAGAATTTAACGCAGACAGAAGACTTCAACAATTTGAAGTGATGACCGAACAAAGATTTTTTGAGATGCAATCGGAATTTCTTGCAGCATTCATTCGAATTCTTGGAACGTTTATAACTGTTATTTTTAGTTTCGGCGCAATTATTGGTGCAACGATTACAATGTATGCCGCTGTTGCAAATAGAACAGTTGAGATCGGAACAATGCGCTCACTTGGTTTCAAACGCAGAAGTATTCTCTTCGCATTTTTAAGTGAATCTTTACTGATTACATTAATCGGTGCCGCTGTTGGTTTATTCTTTGCTTCTTTCTTGCAATTATTTACAATCTCAACATTAAACTTCAATTCATTTTCCGATTTATCATTTGCCTTTGCTCTTAATCCGTCAATAATTATTTCATGTTTAATCTTTGCAATTGCTATGGGATTACTCGGCGGTTTCTTGCCCGCTGTTCGTGCTTCAAGGCTTAATATCGTTAATTCATTGAGAGGGGGATAAGTGCTAGTTATACAGCGTTAAATGTAATCGGATTAAAAGCAATCAGGAGGAATAATTTTATGAAAAATGATTATTCATTTATGGGACTTTTCATATCAATAATAATATTTAGCTCTTGTTCTTTTGTTTATTCACAGAGTATTGAAATAACGCACTATAATTTGCAATTTGAAATAATTCCAAGTGATCACAAATTAATTGCAGAATCTGAATTATCAATTAAATCCTTAAATAAAGATTTTGCAGAAAAATTAGAAATTTTTTTAAGCTGTGATAGAATCATTTCAGTAAAAGATTTTTATGGAAACGATCTAACATTTTCAAAAGAAGATGGGAAAGTGATTATTTGGCTTAAACAGACTTCAGATGATAGTTTAATTATAAAACTAAATTATGAAGGAGTATTTCAAGGATGGGTATCAAACAAAATTGATGCAAAAAGTTCTTGGTTGCTTTCCGAATCAAATTTTTATCCCCGTGTAAGTAATGAAGTTTCCAACAAAAAATTTTCATTCAACATAAAAATTACTGTTCCCGATAGTATAAACGTCGTTTGCTCTGGTATGCTAGTAAAAATGGACACATCCAATCGAAAACGATCTTTTTATTATAGTTCAACAATACCTGAATCGTTTTTAAGCATCAGTGCCGCTGTTTATAAAATTAAGGAATACGATAATGAGGGAATGAAAATTAAAAGCTTTCTATTTCCCGAACATCAATCCCAAAGCGATACTCTTGTGGAAATATTTAGCAAAGTGCTTAATTTTTATCAAGAGAAATTCGGGAAATATCCTTTCCCGGACTTTAAGATTGTTGAAACAGAGAGACGAGGCGGTTATGCCCCGCTCGGACAATTTCTATTAAGTTCTCAAATGATAGGTAATCTTGATGATTTAGGAATTTTTACAATTGCTCACGAAGTTGCTCATCAGTGGTTTCCACATATCAGAATGTTTTTCCCGGATTATTATTTAAACGAATCTTTTGCTCAATATGCTGCTTTTGCTTATTCGGACTTTATTGGAATTACTGAAAAAGAAGATAACAGCTTAAAGAAAAAAATTCTTTTTATGGATTTTGGTGTTGACGGCAACTTTAATGAATTAGCAAGAGTAAAAGATCATTTCGTTTATGAAGAAAAACCTCTCTCTGAAATTTCTATTAATGATGGACGATTATATAAATGGGCCGCATATTACAAAGGATTTTATTTCTTAAGAAGTCTTGCGCTTGAAGTTGGTAGAGACACATTTGATTTGGCAATTAAAAGGTTAATAGAAAACAAGAGTGTTAATAATGTCTCGGTAAACGAATTGGTGAATTCTGTTGAGAAAATAAGCGGCAAAAATCTAAAATATCAAATAACTGAATGGATCAATACAAATAAAACTTTGGATTATGAATTATCGGATTTCTCCAGTGAAAAGTTGCCAAATGAAGATTATAAGACAATAGTTTACATAAAGAAACTGGGTGAAATAACCGTCCCTTTTGAGGTCTCAGCAACAACAAAAGGCGGTGAAAAATTTATCGGGAAAGTAGATCACTTCTCCAATGATTATGCTTCTTATGAGTTTACTACAAAAGAAGAAGTCATTAAAGCTGAGGTCGATCCTTATTGGTATCTTTTAGATGCCGATAGGACGAATAATTTGTATCCGCGTAAAAACAATATATCCTTTTTATTTTCAAATTATAGTGTAACCGAAGATCAATATTTCTATTATCCTTCTATTACTTATGGTCAAAGAGATAAAGTCAGACTGGGATTGTGGGCTACAAATATCTATCCTGTATTTTCCGAATCTATTAAAAGAAACCTTGTTCCTGTTGAATGGAGAGTTGGTTTGTTTTATGGCTTTGGTACAAAAAGAATAGGTTATAAACTTGACCTTAAGACTATCGTAAGTGTACCTTCTTTCAGATGGGAAGCTGGATTGAATCTGAGTAACTTCAGAGGAAGCGAAAATTATGGTGCATTTATAAACTACTATTTTGAAAAGGATGAAAACCACTTTAAACACAATGTAATGAACATTACTGTCAGTCGTGATCAAATTTATGACATAGATTATTATGATTTAAAAGATTATGAAACTGGAACGAATACTTCTTTATCATTTGATTGGGATAGAATACTTAACAAGGAGAAAGAACACCTTAATATAAAAATTGGTCAAGAAGTGTTTGGGAGTAGATATTCTTATTCGAAGATAACTATGGAACTTGAAAATTTATTACCAATTCTAAATCGTTTGTTTAATTTCAGAATTTACGGTGGAATTGTAAGAGGTAGTTATCCTAATCAAGAAGCAATTTATTTATCCGGTAGTGTAAAGCCGTCTAGTTTTGTCTATTGGTTTGTTGATCCGGATAATAAAATTTCGACACAAGAAAATTTACATATTCGAGGCGACGCTAATTTGAGAGGTTATATTGGTCAGCATCTTAACGGAAAAAACGGTTTCGGAATAAATATAGATATTCCTATACCTCAATTGAGTATGATAAATTTGTTTTGTGATATTGGAAATGTTTGGGATGAAAAATTTGGATCATTGAAATATAATCTCGGTATTGGGCTTGATTTACAATTTATTAGAATAGATTTTCCTTTTTATATCAACAAACCAATGAAGGATGAGAGAGCGTTTGATTTTAGATGGTTGTTTGAGCTTTCATTTTAATAAGTTTTTACAAATATTAACTGCTGTATAAGCCACAACATCGTTTCCCTTACTATTTAAATTTGCGGTAGTGGGGGTAGTTTTCCTATTTTTGCCATCCCTCATCATCAAAATCAATTGCTAAGAAGTAACAAGTTTCATCAAGCTGCATAGGATAAATACCTGCAGCGATGTTTCCTCTTAGATGTTCTTCAAT
>JACRFC010000147.1 GCA_016234355.1 Ignavibacteriales bacterium | reverse complement strand
TTATTCCTTCTTCATTAAAACAAAATTCGTTTCTAAAAGACAGTCTGAAAATATTTTTCGGGAAGATTAACAACTTCGATCAATCATTTATCAACGGAAAAATATTTGGCATAAACGGTAAGAATGTAAACGCAAATACTGTTATTGATACTAGTTTTCTTAATTCACCGACAATACTTTGGGATTACAACCGCCGCTACACTTTATCTGTTGATGATCCAAGAATTTTGTGGGATAAAGAAAATGTAATCGCTGTTCGTGTTTATGATCAAGGAGGACAAGGAGGCATCTACACAGGCAATGCCGCTATTAGTATGGTTCACATTAGTGAGTATTTATCTCTTGATTACCAGCAAGTTCCATTTCTCTTTAAAAATAAAACAGCATCTAAATCATTCACAATAAAAAATACTTCCGATAAGCTTATAATTAATGGGAAGTTAAAGATCAAAGCAGAAAATAAATTAACACTAAAAATTATTTATGAAAGAACTGAAGAGCTCCAGTTAAAACCTTTTTCTTCAAGAAATTTTTATTACAGTTTGGTAAATCAAGATCAAGCAACGTACGTAAACTATATTTTTGAATTTGCACATAACAAAGAACAGATTACTTATAAAGAAGAAACACCATACATATTAACTCCAGCACCATCACAGAGACCAAAGATCAATGGCGCTAAAGTTTATGGACAAAGACAGAACAAACCATTTCTCTACACAATTGCAGCAACCGGTGCACGACCAATGACCTTTGATGCAAAGAACTTACCTGCAGGATTAGATATAGATTACATTACAGGTATCATTACCGGCGTAGTTAAAAAGAGAGGCGAATATAATGTAATCCTATCTGCATTAAATAAATATGGATCAACTAAACGTAATTTAAAAATAATAATCGGAGACAACCTTGCACTTACTCCGCCAATGGGCTGGAACAGTTGGAATGTGTGGGGACTAACAGTTGATCAAGAAAAAGTTTTGGCATCGGCAAAAGTTTATAAAGAGAAAGGATTGATGAATCACGGCTGGACATTTATAAACATTGATGACGGCTGGGAAATAGTTGGAAGTTCGAGCGATCCGAAACGAGATACAAACGGAAATATTTTATACAATTCAAAATTTCCAAACATGAAAGCGCTTGGCGACAGTATCCATGCTTTAGGATTAAAATTTGGAATCTACAGTTCACCCGGACCGTTAACCTGCGGAGGTTATACTGCAAGTTATCAGCATGAATTGAAAGATGCTCAATCTTTTGCTTCGTGGGGAATTGATTATCTAAAATATGATTGGTGTTCGTACGATAAAATTGCTAAAGACACTTCACGCGTTGAAAGGATAAAACCGTACACTGTTATGCAAGACGCACTTCAAAAAATTGACCGCGATATTGTTTATAGCTTATGTCAATATGGAATGAGCAATGTTTGGGAGTGGGGAGGAAGTGTCGGCGGTAATTTGTGGCGAACAACAGGTGATATAACAGATACATGGCAAAGCATGAGTGAGATCGGTTTCAATCAAATTGAAAATGCTAAGTATGCAAAACCGGGTAATTGGAATGATCCGGATATGCTTGTTGTCGGTTGGGTTGGTTGGGGTCCTAGTTTACATCCGACAAAATTGACACCCGATGAACAATATACTCACATTAGTCTGTGGAGTTTACTCTCAGCTCCGCTTTTGATCGGTTGCGATCTTACAAGATTAGATAATTTTACTTTAAACTTATTAACAAATGATGAAGTTCTCGCTCTCGATCAAGATCCGCTTGGAAAACAGGCGACACAAAAAATCATAAAAGATAATATTCAGGTTTGGGTTAAAGACTTGGAAGATGGAAATAAAGCAATTGGCATTTTTAATCTTGGTTCTGAAACGGAAAAATATTCGTTGATTTTTTCTGAGATTGGAATTGAGAGGAACGTAAAGATACGCGATCTGTGGCGTCAGCAAAATATCGGTTCATACAAAAATAAATTCGATACTGCCGTTTCATCACATGGGGTTATGCTGATAAAAATTTTCAACAAGTAATCTTACACATTGTCATTGCTTCGTCTCCGGCTAAAGCCGGATCCTCGCAATGACAGGGTGAGATTTTTACTACTTACTAAACTTTAGTTTCTGCCGCTCTTTAGTTAGCATAACATGAAAACTGTCAATCCTGCTTACATAATTAATTGTCTCTTCATGTCTCCATCGCGGAACTTCAGGCGCTATCTGACGAATATTTTCCCAGGAATTTTGATCAAGATTTTTATCTTTAGCTTTTGACTGCGCTTTCATAATTGTTCCGCGTCCCGCATTATAACTCCCGAATGTAAACCGTTGTTTCTCTTTATTATCTTCAATTTCTTTCCAGCTTGTCCATATCATACGATCATATTTTATACCTGCGGCAATATTCCATTCAGGATCATTGATGTCTGTTAATTCGGGATTACTGCTTTGTATTTCACTAAAAGTAGAAGGCATTAATTGCATAATCCCTTTAGCGCCAACCTGACTAATTGCTTCCGGTGATAAACCGCTTTCTGCAATTCCTTGTGCCTTAAATAATTTCCAATCGAATGCCGGTCCAAAAAATCTTTTACTGTATTTTCTAAATACATCGTCATATTTAGAAAAAGATTTTTGAGCATTTATAGGAAATAGTAGTGAAGAAAAAAATATTATGAACAATACTCGTTTCAATTAAGCGATCCTCCTACAATAATCGCTATTGCAATGAATAAAGCTGCTATAAAAATGGCTACGGCAATATTTCCTTTTTTCAGCTCGTCTTCAAAATTTATTTTTGGGGAGAGCTTATCAAAAATCTTATACGCAAGAAACATTAATACTACACCAAGTGCAGCATAAAGAAAATTAATTCCAATAATTTCCCAGTCCATTTGATTCCTCTTTTATTGTTAGTGATTAAGTTGAACAAAATACTTTTTATTTTCAAGTAAAAAGGTTTAATAAAACATTCTTGATGCTTCTTAATTTTAACAAAGGATGGCTTCACGAATTGTTATCCTATGAATTCTCAGAATAGATAATAAATATTTGTATTTACATACTAATTTAATCTTTGTAAAATTATCAAGTTCATTTAGATCAATTTAGTTTATGAAAATTCTATCTCTTTTTGTCTGTTTAATCTTTTTGCTCAGCTGTAATGAACCGGAATTATTAGAAATGCCCGGAATTGATTTATCGGGTGATGTTGTTTTATTTGATAATTTTAGTCAGATAAAATTAATAGATCATCCTCTCCGCATTACAAAAACAAGGATAGAAAAGGATTCTCTAATAATTAATGTTGAATACAGCGGCGGCTGTACAAAACATGATTTCAAATTATTTATCGGTAAGTGGATACTAAAATCAAATCCTTCCCAAGCTGAACTTTATCTTTCTCATAATTCTAACGGTGATATGTGCGAAGCTTATATTCGCAGAGAAATAAAATTCGATCTAACTCTTCTCAAGAATTGGTTTGCAAACAGCATGAAATTAAAAGGCGAATTGATTTTACGAATATATGAACCTCGCAATAATGAACCTTTTAAGCCAATGTTAAGTTATTTCCTATAGAGTTCTTTAGAAAAAATATTAGTGTTATATTTACATAAGAAGTTTTTAACATAGTTAGATTCGTTATCCCATCTCAAGAATACAATCTGCCATAGATTAAAAACATTTAGTAATCCAAAAAAATTATTTTATTAGGAGTATTAGTGAAGCAAATTAGAAACATTGCAATTATTGCACACGTTGATCACGGTAAGACAACTTTGGTGGACCAAATACTAAAACAATGCAGTGTCTTTAGAAAAAACCAGGTAGTACGTGAAAGATTTTTAGATTCCAACGATCTTGAACGTGAACGCGGTATAACCATCCTTGCAAAAAATATCAGCATCCCATACAAAGATTTTAAAATTAATTTGATTGACACACCCGGACATGCGGATTTTGGCGGCGAAGTTGAACGTGTTTTGAAAATGGCAGACGGTGTATTGCTTCTTGTTGATGCATTCGAAGGACCAATGCCTCAAACAAGATTTGTTCTTGAAAAAGCTTTAGCTCTTCACTTAAAACCTATAATCGTAATTAATAAAATAGACAGAACTGATAACCGTCCGGTAGAAGTTCTTGACGAGATTTATGATTTGTTCATAGAATTAGATGCACACGAAGACCAACTTGATTTTCCGGTAATCTATGCAAGCGGAAGAGAGGGCTGGGCAGTAAAAGACTTAAAAGATCCGCGCACAAATATCAATCCGCTTTTAGATTCAATAATTAATGATCTCCCCTCACCTCCCGTATTAGAAGGAACTACGCAGATTCAAGTTACTTCGCTCGATTATAGTGATTATGTAGGAAGAATAGGAATCGGCAGAGTTTTCAGAGGAACATTACAACGGGAAGAAAAATTATCTATCATAAAAAGAGACGGTTCAATTCACGATACCGTTCCAAAACAAATATTCGTTTTTGACGGTCTTACTAGAATTGAAGTTGATGAAGTTCAATGCGGAGATATTTGTGCAATAGTCGGAATTGAAGATATAGATATTGGTGATACGATTTGTGATGCATCAAATCCTGAACCGCTTGAAATTATTTCAATAGATGAGCCGACAATTAGTATGACCTTCACAGTGAATAATTCTCCTTTTTACGGGCGGGAAGGAAAATATGTTACATCCCGTCAGTTAAGAGACCGGCTTTATAAAGAATTAGAACACAATGTTGCTCTTAAAGTGCAAGACACATCTTCACCGGATTCTTACAAAGTTTCCGGCAGAGGAATATTACATCTCTCAATATTAATCGAGAACATGCGCCGTGAAGGATATGAACTTCAGATTCGCGAACCGAAAGTAATATACAAAGAGATCAATGGTAAAAAAGCAGAACCGATAGAAGTTCTTGTTGTTGATGTTCCTGCAGAGCTTGCCGGAAAAGTTATTGAACTTGTTGGTCAACGCAGAGGCGAATTATTAAAAATGGAAAATAAAGGAAATATGAATAAGCTTGAATTTCATATTCCGACAAGAGGAATTGTCGGTCTGCGCACAAAAGTTTTAACTGCAACTTCGGGCGAAGGAATAATGCATCACAGATTTTTTCAATATGAATATTTTAAGGGAGCGATTAACAAAGTTACAAGCGGAGTAATGATCTCAATGGATGAAGGACCTTCTACGGCTTATGCCATTGATTCTTTGCAAGATAGAGGCAAATTTTTTATTGATCCGGGTGATATAGTTTACAAAGGACAAATAATCGGTGAGCATACAAAAGAAAATGATATCGAGGTAAATATTCAGCGTGGGAAAAAATTATCGAACATGCGCGCTTCGGGATCGGATAAAGCAGTTAAGATAACTCCGGCAATAAAATTCTCTTTAGAGGAAGCTTTGGAATATATTTCCGAAGATGAGATGGTTGAAGTTACACCAAAATCCATCCGTTTAAGAAAATTGCATTTAGACACTAATGACAGAAAAAGATATAATCTTGGAAAGAATGTTTGATATATTCAAAAAGTCCTCTAATTTTAGGGTAACAAATTCTTACTATAGTAAGTAAGAATGTTTTATCATCAAAAGGAGAGCAACACAGTATGGCAAAGGGTACAGTAAAATGGTTCAACGACAAAAAAGGGTTTGGTTTTATTACTCCGGAATCCGGACCAGACGTTTTTGTTCATCATTCTGCAATTCAATCTGATGGATTTAAAACTCTAGCTGAAGGCGATAAAGTAGAGTTTGAAATTGTCGATGGGCCAAAGGGTCCAGGAGCAGCTAATGTTAAGAAAATAAACTAGTCTTTTCAGAACTTAACAAATAACTATCCAGCGGTTTTCAAAAGAGGCAGACTTAATAGTCTGCCTCTTTTATTTTAAAACTATTGACAACAAAAAATGATAAAAGTAAGTTGTTACTGGTCATCTTCAATTTTAAAATAATATGAGTGAATTAACAGATGAAAATTACCGCGGAAATTACCGGTATTGAATACAAAATCCGGTTACTACCAGAACTGAAAACGATTAACATTACCAACCTTGATGTGAATAAAATTCCTTCTTCATGTATTTTGGCTAATAAGAATAAATTGTTCGCAGTTTCAAAATGGATTTCACCGAAACGAACTCGCTCTTATCCTTACGAAAAAGTATATAACACTCTTTCCTTTCCGAAAAAAATTACGATTATCCCAATAATAAAAGATGAAGGTTTTGAAGGAGATCGTGACTTCATTCAATGGGATACTATTTCATTGATGAGCTTACTTGATGTTTATGTGATCTTTACATACTACAAGGATGCGGCAAAGCATCGAACAAGGAAAAATAAAATTACAAATCAGCAGTTCAATAATAAGTTTGTTGCTGATAAAATAAAAGATATTAGTAACTACCATAGCTCAGCGCTTCATTGGAATCTAAAAGAAGTCAATAATAATTTCTCTCATTTAATCGAACTCGCACAGCAATCTTATTCGAGAATCGAAAATAAATTGAAGGTCCAACTCCATAATTCTCAAGGTTTAGAAACATTTAAAAATCAATTCAAAGATGATGTTAAATATTTTATGGATGCTTCTCGCAAAAAATCTGAAGATGCACAATATCGAGAATCAAAGACAACGCAACCGAAAGAGTTATTAAAAACTGTCACTAAAGCTACACTCACTATTAAGAATTACTTAGGTGGTTTGTATTTCCTGACCACAGACGAAATTCTTATAAAAGGTAAAACACTATATTTGATTGAATAGAAGCATAGCAAAAAATCTCTAATCCCAAGCAAAGGCGATATCAAAGATGGTTTGTTAAAAATGATTCTTTATAGTAATCTAAAGAAAGTGATGATTAACGGAATTGAGTATCAAGCCACACCGATTTTGAATTTGACTTCTGAAAAATTGAAGGGCAAGATAAAATCAACTGTATCTGAAAAAGAAATTGAAAAATTTCTTTCCACAAATATGTTTAGTTCCTCGCAAAAAATTTTTGTTGACAAATTATTTTCGGAAGCAGAAGTAAATGATTTTCAGGTTATTATGCAAAATGGTTGAGAGATGATAAAAAGTCCATTAAGATATCCTGGTGGTAAGAGCCGCGCGATTGATTTGATCTCAACTTTAATCCCAGATTATGATGAGTACCGAGAACCTTTTCTCGGCGGTGGTTCATTATTCATTTACCTGAAACAAAAATTCCCCGATAAAAAATATTGGGTGAACGATTTATACCCATCTTTGTATAAGTTTTGGAAGATGTGCCAAAAAGATATTAATGCGGTCATCAATCAAGCTTAGGAATGGAAAGAAAAATATTCAGATGGAAAAGAATTGTACAATTATTTAACTCAAAAAATCGCTTCATTTAACGACGTAAAAAAGGCGAGTGCTTTTTTCGTTTTCAATAGAATTACTTTTTCAGGCACAAGTGAAAGTGGTGGTTACTCCGAACAAGCATTTAAGGGAAGATTTACACCTTCAAGTATAGAGCGAATAAAAAGTCTTGAAAATATTCTGGATGATGCAAGGATAACTAATTTCGATTATCAAGAAGTTGTAGAAGCAAAAGGGAAAAATGTTTTTATCTTTTTGGACCCGCCGTATTTTTCTGCTACCAAATCCGCACTTTATGGCAAGAATGGATCTCTCCATAAGTCGTTCGATCATTTTCGGTTTGCCGATGTAATGAAAAAATGTAACCACAATTGGTTGATCACTTATGATGATAGTCCTTTTGTGAGAGATTTATTTTCGTTTGCATACGTAAACAGTTGGGACTTAACCTATGGAATGAGAAACGTAACTAAGACTTCCGATCAGAATGGTAAAGAATTATTCTTATCAAATTTTCTTGATGTTATGCCGAGTGAAAATCAATTGAGATTGTTTGCAGAACCTAAGTCATCTTATAAAACAAAAAAGAAATCCGTTAAAAGACATAAATGAAAAAATATCGGAATAAATCTCCTGAAGAAGTAATCAAGTTAGTAACTACAGAAATTATAAAAAGAGCCATCAAATTAGGTAAGAAGAAAAAGCGTTCCGTTTTTATAAGTAAAACATCCGGCGGAAAAGGAACAGACGTACTAACACTTAATCCTAAAACAGATGAAGGCAGAATTAACTTAGAAAAATTTTTCACTCCGATTCGAAGACATTATACATTCTCGGGTCTCGGCTCTCCGGAAGAACCTAACGCTATCAAATGGAGAATACTTAATCTTCCTTTTTTCCGAAGAATACTATTAGTTATTCAAGTAGGTATTTCATTTTTTCTAAAAGGTTCACCAGCTAAAAACAAACTTTATAGATGGATGGGTGCACACATCGGTAAAGGTACTGAGATAATGCAGATGGCCTGGCTCGATCATTTCCGTCCTGAGCTTATTTTTATTGGCGAGAATTCTCTACTCGGTGCTTACACACAACTCACTGTTCATGCATACGAAGGATCGGGTAAATTCCGTTACGGAATTATTGAGATCGGAAATAACTGTACAATTGGCGCAGGAACAGGAATGGGACCAATTCAGATCGAAGATAATTCAAGAACATTGCCGGGTACAACATTATCGCCATATTTTTCCATTATAAAATCCGGTTCAGTTGTAGGATGGGATCCGCCGAATGTAAAAGAACCAAAGCCCGAGAATGAAAAATTTTAGAATTTTTTCAGACTTGATGTGTCCCAATATATTCATCTATCTTTTCAATCATCCTTTCTTTTTGATCATCGTCAAGAAAACTAGCTTGAAAAGAATTTTTTGCAAGTTTACATATCTCTTCTTTCGATAAATCTAGTGCGTTAGCAATAGCAGTATAATTTTCATTTACATATCCGCCAAAATAAGCCGGGTCATCAGAATTTATAGTAACCAAAAGATTTTTTTGAATCATTTTTTTCAACGGATGTTTTTTAAGATCATCCACAACTTTCAATTTTAAATTTGATAACGGACAAACTGTTAGCGGCATTTGTGATTTAACCAATTGATCAATCAAATCTTTATCATTCATTGAATTATTACCGTGGTCTATTCTGGAGACATTAAGATGTTCCAACGCTTCCCAGACATAATTTGCCGGACCTTCTTCTCCTGCGTGAGCAACAGTCAGAAAACCTTCGTTGCGAGCTAAGTTAAATACATTTTTAAATTTTGATGGGGGGTTTCCTATTTCAGCTGAATCCAATCCAACTGCAATAATTTTATCTTTGTGTGGTAATGCCTCTTGCAGAGTTTTAATGGCAGAGTCCTCATCTAGATCTCTAAGGAAACACATAATTAGTTTTGCGGAGATGCCAAAATCATTCTTGGCATCCGTCAAAGCTTTATGAATACCATTAATAACTGTTTCAAATTTAATTCCCCTATTGGTATGTGTTTGGGGATCAAAAAATATTTCACAATGAAGAACATTCTGCGAAGAAGCTTTTTCAAGGTATGACCATGTCATCTCATAAAAATCCTCTTCGGTACGCAGAACTTCAGCACCTTGATAATAAAGGTTTAGAAAGTCTTGTAAATTACTGAAATGATACACCTTTTTTAATTCATCAACGGATTTGTATTTAATTTCAATTTTATTCCGTTTGGCAATTTTAAACATCAACTCAGGGTTTAATGTCCCCTCTATATGAAGATGCAATTCTGCTTTAGGTAAACCATTAATAAATTTTATCATTTGTATTTCTTTCGTAATTGTGTTATGAAAATCTAGCCTTCGTTCAGGATTTTCAGAGATCCCAATATTAAATTTTGACAATGACTTTGATTGTAATATATAAAGATAATGACTCATAAAACAGAAAAGCCCTAAATCTTGTTCAGGGCTTTGTCTTTTGGCTCCGCGGTTCCGACAAGTCGGAATCGAACTTGCATCCCGACTAGTCGCATAGGCGTCAACTTAATTTTTTCTTCCGAACTTTCTAGCCTTTGTAATCATTTGTCCTTAGAGTACTAGAAATATTTATTTATCCTCTACGAGGATTATGTATTTGTCGTGTTTATTTATCTCTACAAAAATTAAACATCTACGATGTTTTTAGACCTCGTAGAGGTCATATTATTGTAGAAAAAAAGTTCATTTTACATTGATAAATCC
>JACRFC010000151.1 GCA_016234355.1 Ignavibacteriales bacterium | reverse complement strand
TACGATTGTATTTATCCGCCCGGATAAAAAATCATCCTGTATCATTCTCCGTAATTCAGAAGTTAATCCCGCGTGATAATAAACCGAATCAATTTTATTCAGTCTTAGAAAATCGGCAACTTCTTCTGTAGATTTTCTTGTAGAAGTGTAAATAATTGCCGGTTGATTTTTACTTTTTAGAATATCAACACACTTTTCTTTTTTGTGTGTAGTATGGAGTACATTAAGGCATAAATTATCTCTCTCGAAACCGCGTACAAATATTTTTGGATTATTAAATCCAAGCTGTTTGATGATATCCGTTCGTACATCTTCAGTAGCGGTTGCAGTAAAAGCAGAGATATTTTTAATCCCGATGAAGTTGATGAACTCTTTTATTTTTCTGTAACTCGGCCGAAAATTATGTCCCCATTCGCTAATACAATGTGCTTCATCTACAAATAAATATGAAGGTGTTAGCGATTTTATCCTCTCTGCAAAATTACTATTGGTAAGTTTCTCAGGTGAGACATATAATATTTTAATTTTACCTGCTGCCAATCCGGAAACAACTTTATCGTTTTCGCGGGAATCTGATGAACTGTTAATGAATGCTGAAATATTTTCTCTTGCATTGAGCGCATCAACTTGATCTTTCATTAACGCGATAAGCGGAGAAACTACAATTGCAAAAGATTTAGACATTAAAGCCGGGATTTGATAGCAGAGGGATTTGCCTGCGCCTGTCGGAAGAATTGCAAGAATATTTTCTTCATTTAGTATTGAAGAAATAATTTCCAATTGTCCCGGACGGAATTCACTGTAACCAAAAAATTTTTGTAATATGTCTTTTGAAGTATCCATTTAAAATATTTATTTGAGAACTTAGTGCAGACTGTTATCTTACAAAACAAAAAATAATCATAGTTAATATAACATGCTTAGAATCAGCCATATAATTAAGAACATGGTATAATATTTGTCCTTTAAGAAGGTTCTCATTGCAGTTTTAGTTATTTTTACCGGCGAAATATCAAATATTATTATAAAGTTAATTGGTGATTTATGGCTGAACAAAAATTAAAATTAGAAGATCTGCTCGGCGGAATTCAAAAAGATGAAGAGCTGGGAAGGATTGATTACGTTGCAATTATCGGCGGCGGAGTTATGGGGCAAGGGATCGCACAGACAATTGCCAACGCCGGTGTTGATGTTTTATTGATCGAAAAATCAGAAGAACAATTAGAACGTGCAAAAGAAAATTTGACAGCAACAATGGAACGGGAAATCGCTCGTTGGGCATTAACACAAAGTGAAATGAAATCCGTCCTCAACAGAATTAAGTGGACAACGGAGCTTAGTGAAATTCCTGAATGTGATATTATTATCGAAGCAGTTGATGAAAATTATGATCTAAAGAAAAAAATATTTAAGGAATTAGATCTAATAGCAAAACCGGAAACTATTTTCATTTCCAACACTTCTACTTTAAGCTTGACTAAGATAGCAGAAGTTACAAACCGGCGTGATAAAATTATTGGGATGCATTTTTTAAATCCGGTGCCCAAAGTTCCGCTTGTTGAATTAGTTCGAGCTCTTGAAACATCTGATAGAACTGTTGAGATAATTAAAAAATTTGCTTCACGTATTGGGAAAACTGCCGTCCCGGTTTATGAATATCCGGGATTCGTTACTACACGTGCAATTGTTCCTCTTTTGAATGAAGCTATGCATATTCTTCTTGAAGGTCTAGCAAGCGCAAAAGATATTGATACTGCAATGCGACTCGGTTATAATTTCAAAGTTGGTCCGCTCGAAATGGCTGACACTATGGGACTTGATGAAGTCCTTGCATGGATGGAAACATTATGGTCAACACTTGGTGAACCGCGTTATCGTCCTTGTCCGATACTCCGTAAACTTGTTCGTGAAAGAAAACTTGGCAAGAAAACCGGTGAAGGATTTTTTAAGTACGATTCTGATGGAAAAATAATTAATTAAAATTTTTGAGGAAGAAATGAAAGTTTTGGTTCTTAACTGCGGTAGTTCATCTATTAAGTATCAGTTTATAGATACGACAAGCAAAATTGCACTTGCTCAAGGA
This sequence comes from Ignavibacteriales bacterium, assembly GCA_016234355.1. GTDB lineage: Bacteria > Bacteroidota > Ignavibacteria > Ignavibacteriales > Melioribacteraceae > Fen-1258. The sequence continues at coordinate 8,577 of JACRFC010000151.1, read as the reverse complement.
ATGGTTGAAAGAATTGGTATGTCGAGTGCAATATTAACTCATCAGCCGCATGATAGAGAAAAAATAAAAATTGTCGGAGAAATCCTTGATCACAACATTGCAATCGAATATGTTATTGCCGTTCTTCTTTCACCCAACCACGGTGTAATTAAAGATAAAAAAGAAATTGATGCTGTCGGTCATAGAGTTGTTCACGGCGGAGAAACATTTTCCGGTTCTGTTTTAATTACAGATCAAGTTATGAAAGCATTGAAAGACAATATTGAACTTGCGCCGCTTCATAACCCTCCTAACATTAAAGGTATACAAGCAACAAAAGAACATTTACCAAGTACACCGCAAGTCGGAGTATTCGATACAGCATTTCATGTAAAAATGCCTCCGCGTGCTTATTTATATGGAATCCCGTATGAACTTTACAAAAAATATAAAATCCGCCGTTATGGATTTCACGGTACTTCACATCGTTTTGTTTCAGAAAGAGCAGCAGCAATACTTGGCAAACCAATCGAGCAATTAAAAATAATTACTGCTCATCTTGGTAACGGATGTTCAATGGCAGCTGTTGACGGCGGAAGATCTGTTGATACAACTATGGGTTTCACTCCGCTTGAAGGATTAATTATGGGAACCAGAAGCGGTGATCTGGACTCATCAATTATTCTTTACATTATGGCTAAAGAAGGATTATCGCTTTCGGAAGCGAATACACTTCTTAATAAACACAGCGGATTGATTGGTATAAGCGGTGAAAGCAGCGATATGAGAGAAATCGAAGAAGCTGTTGCTGAAGGAAATAAAAAAGCAAAATATGCGTTCGATGTTTTCACTTATCGAATTAAAAAATATGTAGGCGCTTATACTGCTGCTATGGGCGGATTGGATGCTTTAGTATTTACCGGCGGTATCGGTGAAAATTCTGTTATGGTCCGTAAGGATGTTTGTATGAATATGGAATTTCTGGGAATTATGTTTGATGAATTGGCTAATCAAAATGTAAAAGGAGAATGTTCAATATCGAGTTCTGATTCCAAAGTAAACGTTCTTAGAATTCCTACGAATGAAGAATTGGTAATTGCTCTTGATACAGAATTAATTGTTACCGAGCAGCTTTCATTGAAACAAAGCGCAAGTGTAAAATAGATTATATAGTTCATTTTTATTTGTAATGCCGGATTAAATCCGGCATTAATTTTTTAAATACCTTTTCGAAAAAATCTTAAATTGTGATAAGTAATTAACAAGAGATTAGAATGGATTTAAAACTAAAGGACAAAATAGTTCTTGTAACTGCGTCAAGCAGCGGGATTGGCAGAGCAGCAGCGGAATTATTTATTCAAGAAGGATGTAGAGTTGCAATTTGCTCGCACAATAAAGAGAATCTTTTAAGAACATCTCAAGAAATAAAAACACTTTATAATATTGAACCGTTATGGGAAGTTTGCGACATAAATAATCCGCAGGATATTGAAGACACCGTTCATGTGGTTCAGAAAAGATTAGGTGATGTTGATATTCTGGTAAATAATTGCGGCGGTCCAATTCCCGGTTTTTTTGAAGACCTTTATGATGAAAATTGGGAAGATGCATTTGAACAAGTTTTGATGAGCGCTATCCGGTTTACACGTTTTGCTTTACCCGGGATGAAGGCAAAAAATTGGGGCAGAATAATTAACATCACTTCATTATCAGTCAAACAGCCGGTAGATAATTTGGTTTTATCAAACTCACTAAGAAGTGCTGTAACGGCATTTGCAAAAACATTAAGCAATCAAATTGGCAAGTACAATATTACTGTTAATAATGTTGCACCCGGATATACCTTAACTCCAAGATTGCACGAGCTTGCAGAAACAAGAGCTAAACTTTCAAACACAACACCGGAAAATATTTTAGCTTCAATGGCTAATGATGTACCTCTAAAGAGAATTGCAGATCCTAACGAAGTTGCATCAATGATTGTTTATCTGGCTTCAGAACAAGCGGGTTATATAACCGGACAAACAATTGCTGTTGATGGCGGAGTAATCAGATCCACTTACTAAATTTATCCAACATCCAGGAACCAGTATCCAGAATTAAGATGCTGGATGCTGGATACTGGATGATAGTTGAATTTTCCTCAAAACAGAGGATAACATGACTAAAGAAATAGAACTTGTAATTCCTCCCGAATTTGTAAATGATTTTTCCTACCAAAAAAATCTTGCTGCAAAAGTTTTAAAGCTTAATGTCGAAGAAATATCTGCTGTTCAAGTAATCCGCCGTTCGGTTGATGCACGGAGTAAAAATCCAATCTTCAGAGCAAAAGCAATTGTTTATTTGCATGAAGTGCCTATTGATATTTATTCACCAATCGATTTTATGCCTGTAAAAGGAAACAAAAAAGTATTGATCGTAGGAATGGGTCCCGCGGGAATGTTTGCTGCACTAAGATTGATCGAGCTGGGAATTAAACCTATAATATTAGAGCGCGGTAAAGATGTTCAATCCCGCCGCAAAGATTTACGCGATATTCAGCAATTTGGAAATGTTAATCCCGATTCTAATTATTGTTTTGGAGAGGGCGGTGCCGGCACATATAGCGATGGAAAACTTTATACTCGTTCAACCAAAAGAGGAGACGTAAATAGAATTCTAAATATTCTTGTCCAGCATGGTTCTCAGAAAGAAATATTGATTGATGCACATCCGCATATTGGTTCAAATATTCTTCCTAAAGTAGTTCAGGCAATCCGCCAAACAATTATTGATTGCGGCGGAGAAATTCATTTCGATTCCCGCGTAACAGATTTTATTCTTGATGGAAAGAAAATAAAAGGGTTAATAATCAACGAAGTAAAAAAATTTCTTGGTGATTCGGTTATACTTGCAACCGGACATTCGGCGCGGGACATTTACTATCTTTTAGACAAACATAAAATCAAACTTGAAGCGAAACCTTTTGCGATGGGAGTGCGAATCGAGCATCCGCAAAGATTGATTGATGAAATTCAATATCACTCAAAAGAACGTAACCCGAATTTACCCGCTTCAAGTTACAACTTAGCTTGTCAAGTGGATGATCGCGGAGTTTATTCTTTCTGTATGTGTCCGGGCGGAATAATAATCCCGGCATCAACAACATCGGAAGAACTTGTATTAAACGGAATGAGCGTCTCCCGAAGAGATTCTCCGTTTGCGAATTCGGGATTGGTTGTTTCGGTTGATGAAAAAGATTGGAAAGAGTATGAACCATTTGGAGTGTTTGCCGGATTAGAGTTTCAGAAAGAAGTTGAGAGAATTGCATTTGAAGCCGGAGGAAAATCCCAGAGAGCGCCGTCACAGAGAATAACGGATTTTGTGAAAGGAAAAATTTCTCAATCACTTCCAAAGAGTTCATATATTCCCGGAATAATTAGTGCACCGCTTCATGAAATCCTTACAAAAAATATTGCCGAAGGAATTAGAAAGAGTTTGTTGATCTTCGACAAAAAGATGAAAGGATATTTCACAGAAGAAGCGCAATTACTTGCTGCCGAAACCCGCACAAGCTCACCCATCAGAATTCCGCGCGATAGTAAAACTTTAATGCATGTAGAAGTTGAAGGATTATTTCCAAGTGGAGAAGGTGCCGGTTATGCTGGTGGAATTGTATCCGCTGCAATTGATGGAGAGAGAAGTGCTGAAGCGATATCAAAATATTTAAAGAAAAACTGAATGGAATTTTCTTCTCACAATAATCCGAATTTGCTTAAGATCTTGGCAAAATCCGGTTGTTGTTTAGCGTATTCTCTTAATGCTGAAAGAATCTTACGACTTGTTTGCATCTCTTCATTTTCTTTTTCAAGTTCTTTCTTTTTGAGAAACAGATAGAAAATATATGCCGGAATAATTATAGCTCCCAAAATGATAGTTATTAAATCCTGGGTATTCATTTTTTACCTCTTTTCTTTCCACTCGTTATATAATCTGATAATATATTGATGGCAATACCATAAAAAATAATTCGCAATAATTCATACGGAGTTGAGATTGTTTTGAGTAGATCAATTCCTATAAACAGCAAACAAATTATCAATACAAAAAATTTTATATGGTCTGCTTTTATTTTCATATCGTAAATCCATATCTAATTTATCAAAAAGGGCAACAATAAAAAACTATAAATTGTTTCTGCTGCAATTGATGGAGAGAGAAGTGCGGACGCGGCAGCAAAATTTATCTTTAGAAAATCAAATTGATTCTTTATTTTGGTTTAGAGAAAAGCTAAAACAGATGACTTTAGAAGAACAAATACAATACTGGGTAGATATTGCAGAGAACGATATTCCGGTAGCTAAGAATCTATTTGAGAACGGTCACTTTATTTATTGTTTATTCTTTGGGCATCTGATTTTAGAAAAAATAATTAAAGCCCATTATGTAAAAGACACTCAACAAACTCCACCCAAAATTCATGATTTGGTTTCATTAGAGAGAAGAACAAAACTCAATCTTTCTAAAGAGCAGAGAGAGTTTCTTCTCAAAGTAAATAATTTCAACCTCGAATCACAATACCCGGATTTTAAAAGAAATGCTTTCAAAGTAGCAACCAAAGATTATACTGAGGATTATCTGAAAAGAATTATGGAGATGTATGAATGGCTGAAGTCCAAAATCCAATAGAAAAAAAAATTCATCAATTTGTTTTTGAATTAAAAAGAATTGGTATCAATGTGGAAAAAGTCATTCTATTTGGTTCTTACGCCAAAGGCACATATAACGAATGGAGCGATATTGATTTGGCTGTTGTATCCAATGATTTTAAGGGTATAAGACTAATTGATAAAGAAAATATGATTTCTGCTATTTCTGCTGTTGATTACGATATCTCGCCGTTACCATACCGTCCCGAAGATTTTACGGAAGATGATTTGTTCGTAAAAGAAATTATACAAACGGGAATTCGAATTGTTTAATTAGAAGAATTATTCCCGTGCGGAGAAGGCGCCGGTTATGCCGGCGGAATTGTTTCTGCTGCGATTGATGGAGAGCGAAGTTCTAATGCAATTGACAGATTTATAAGATAGTTTTCGATAAATAATTGCTCTTAATTCTAAAAAGAAAATAAGTTGCAGCTTATTTGAATTTCAACTAGTGTTGAATATGTAAAAAAAATAGTTCGTAAAATTTGATTAATTCATACTATACAATAATTACTTATCTTTGAAGTAAAGCAAACGGTATTAAATGAAAAAGCTATCAGAAATTAAATCTTTGCTTGAATTGAACAAGCAAAAGATCAAGGGAAAATATCACATCAAACAAATAGGAATCTTTGGATCTGTTGCACGTGATGAAGCAACGGAATTTAGTGATGTTGACATCCTTGTTGAATTTGAAAAACCGATTGGATTAGATTTTGTCCTTCTCGGTGATGAACTTGAAGAGATACTTGAAGTTAAAGTAGATATTGTTACACCCAACGCATTGAAACCAAAAATGTATGATTACATTAAACAAGATTTAGTTTATGTCTAACAGAGATTGGAAATTACTCTTTGAAGATATTCTTGAAAGTATCGGTAAAATTCAGAGTTATTCAAAAAACTTATCCTTTGATGATTTTGAAATTAATTCTCTTATTATTGATGGGGTAGTGAGAAATATTGAAATCATTGGAGAAGCTTCCAAGAATATTCCCGCTGATATACAAAAAATGTTTACCGACATTCCTTGGCAGAAGCTCAAGGGAATAAGAAATAGAATTGTTCATGATTATTTTGAAATTGATGTTACAATTATCTGGTTCATTATTCAAAATGAACTCACTCCATTGAAAGACATTTTGACCAAGCATCTTTCTAAAAATCAATAAAAAAACAAACGACAATCTTATCAATATCAGAAAATATTTATAAATTGTTTTGTTCAAAAGGTATTATTAATAGGAACAGAAGTGCAGATGCTGTGCTTAAATTTGTTTAACCAAATCGTGAATTTGTCATTGCCGCCTGGCAGGCAATCTAAAAGGCAAACAGATTGCTTTGCTCAATTCTTTCTCTCGTAATGGCAGTTAAGCATTTGTAGAAAATCCAATATTTTCAATTACTTTTTTTGTTTTCTCAGAATCACTTACACTTTCAAAAGCTAAATGAAATGTTCCGCCAGAACCCTCGCGAATTTTCAGAATCTCAATTTATTTGTCCTAACATTTTTTGCGATAAAAAGTTATATTTACTTCAGTTAAAAGAAAGGAATAAAAATGATAAACTTATATCAGGCATTAGACAGTGCCAGACAGTTATCTCTTTCAGATAAAGAAATGCTGATTGAAATACTTAAGAAACAAACAATAGAAGAAAGAAGAAAAGAGATAGCAACAGAAGTGAGAGAATCTAGAACTCTTTATGCTGCGGGTAAACTGGCGCCTTCAGATTCAAAACAAATTATAGATGAACTTCATAGCTCACTTTCCGAACCGGAAGACAATTGAACAAGTTGGTTTTGACACCACATTAAAAAATACTTTATTTATTAATAAAATTTCTAAACTCTTCTACAGAAATTTCTAACTCTCTAAGTATCTCACGGATTAATGGGCGGGCAAGATCGCGGTTAGGATGATTTGGTACTGTAGTTGTTCTTCCGTCAACATGTCTATAAAACACATGACTTCCTTTTTGCCGAATTACTGAAAAACCAAGATTACGAAGAATTAAATCCATTCTCTTAAAATTGATTATGGGAAGCTTTGTCACACTGCAATCTCGATTTGTTGTAATCCTACAAAATATGGTAGATAGTTTACTTCTTCTTTATTTTCTTCCAGGCAAAGCGAAAGAACTTCTTTAAGATTTGCATTCAATTCGTCAAGTGTAGCACCTTGAGTGTGAGCACCGGGAATCCCGGGAATGATACCTACGTATAATTTTGTTTCAGGATCCCATTCAACATAAGCTGTGAATGTTTTCATTTATTATTCCTCTAAATATTTTCTTTGATAAATATAATAAAATAACTTGTGTGAAAAAGTAGAATACTTAAACTAGAATAGTGGGAAAGTCCTTCTTTTTCAATCCTGTTGCAGAAGTCAGTTAGCAATCTTCGACATTCTAATATCTATCTTTAATCACTAATCTCAATTAGGTTTTCACCTTCATCAACAAATTTTTTGATTCTCTCAATCTGCTTTGAAAGGATTTCTTGGAATTTTTTATTTGATGTATTCCCGCATGTAACCCAAATTATCTTTGGCGGTGAACCGAATCGCTTTAAAAGTTCAAGAAAATCTGCGTCTTTGGTGAGAACGATAGCATCGTTTTCTTTTGCTTTATGAAAAATTTCTTTATCGGTTGCGTCACGTAGTCCTAGTTCTTTTAGTGGAAAAGAATCGATTTTCAATTCATCTTTTAGCCACTTTGCAATTAAAGGAGAGAATTGGGCATCAATCCAGATTTTCATGCGGCAATAACCGGATGATCAAGTTTTTTACTTGCATATTGAAGAGATGCTTGCAGGTCTTCCTTCTCAAGATCCGGCATTTCTTCAAGAATCTGTTCTGTGTTTAATCCCGAAGCGTAAAGATCAAGAACATCTTTAACCCGAATTCTCATTCCTCGAATGCAAGGACGTCCTCCGCATTGTTCGGGGTTTATAGTAATTCTTCTTAATAGTTCTTCCATTTAATCCTCGTTTCCTTACTTCAATTTATATAATCAATATTAGCTTTTCAACTTTATCCACATGTTTGTGTTGCTGAGTATTTTATACAATTCCAGAACGCGTCACCTTCGATTCCTGGTTATAGATTTGGAATTTTTTAATTAAAGAATGAAAAGCAAAGTAAGTACTTCTCATTTCTAAAATCATAAATCCAATTTCCTTATTGCTTTTCAGTTAAACCTTTGTAGAAAATCCAATCTCTTCAATTATTTTCTTTGCTCTCTCAGTATCCATTAGACTTTCAAATGCGATTCTAAATGTACCGCCGGAACCTTCCCGGATTTTAAGAAGCTCGATATCTTTAATGTTGATCTTGTTTTCAAATAGCGCAGTAGAAATTTTGCTAATTACTCCCGGTTCATCTTTCACGAAAACAAAAACATCATAGATTTGGTTTATAAATCCTTTGTTGGATTTTGGAATTTCATCACGTTTAACTCTTGCACTTTCGAATTTCTCTGCAAGTTTTTTATAATCCTCGTTGTTAATAGATTTTTTAATCTGTTCTAAATCAAAAATAAAATTATCAATCGCTTGAATAATATTTTTCCGGTTCTCACGTAGAACGGGTTCCCAAACATTGAATTCGCTTGAAGCGATTCGGGTCATATCTCTAAATCCGCCGGCAGCATAATCAAAAAAGTTTATATCGCTTCCTTTTAGTCCTGCTGAATTGATAAGCGAAACAGAAAGCAGTTGTGGAAGATGGCTCACAGATGCAACAATTATATCGTGCACTTTGGGATTTAGAAAAGTGATCTTTGCACCAAGCTGATGAATTATTTCTATGAATGAATCTATCACCGGAAATTCTTTTGCAGATTCGTTAAGAATGTAAACACAGTTTTCAAAAAGAAGAGGATCGGAATTTTCAAATCCGCCTTTTTCTTT
>JACRFC010000150.1 GCA_016234355.1 Ignavibacteriales bacterium | reverse complement strand
TGGAAAAAACCTCTCAATCCATTTGATATTCATTTGATCGGATTGAATATGAAGAACGATCTGGTTTCCAAAACTTGCGAAAACCTATACATTGACTTGATCGCAGAAGGTTTCGAGGTGCTGTTTGATGACCGTCTTGAAGCGAGTGCAGGATTCAAATTCAACGATGCGGATTTATTGGGTATGCCGATCCAAGTAATTGCCGGTGAGAAAAATTTGAAGGACGGAAATGTTGAAGTAAAGATTAGAAAAACCGGTGAGAAAAAAATTGTTGAACTTAACCAATTAAATTCTATTCTAAAAGAATTGATTTAAAAGCTAAACGCAAAGACCGCAGAGAATACGCAAAGTTCGCTGAGAAAAACTTTGCGATCTTTGCTTTTAACTTTGCGAACTCTGCGGTTAAAAAATATGAACGCAAAGTTATACATTGTCTCTACGCCGATCGGCAATTACGAAGACATTTCTCTACGTGCGATCAATGTTCTCAAGTCGGTTGATTTTATTATTTGTGAAGAATTCAAAGAAGCAAGACGATTACTTTCTCATTATCAAATAGAAAAAGAATTAGTCTCACTTAATGAACACAACGAAAAAGAATCTTCTCAAGAAATATTCCTAAAGATTAAAGAAGGAAAATCTGCAGCTTTAATTTCCGATTGCGGTACACCGCTCTTTTCCGATCCCGGAAATTTACTTGTTCAAATGTGCATAGCTGCAAAGATTGATGTAGTTCCAATTCCCGGTGCAAGTTCATTACTGCCTGCGTTGGTTGGTTCAGGGTTTGATCTTGATGAGTTCTATTATGCCGGCTGGCTTTCTCCAAAAAGCGAAATAAGAAAAAAAGAATTACTTAGGTTAAAGGGAATTAAAGAACTAATTGTTCTAATGGAAACACCATACAGGTTAAAAGCAATTTTAACGGATGTTTCAAAAATATTCGGTGCTTCAACAAAAATTGTTGTAGCGTTCGATCTTACTCTTCCAACGGAAAAATATTTTAGAGGAACCGTTTCTGAAATATTAAAATCAGTAATCGAGAAAAATCTTAAAGGCGAATTTGTTTTATTAATTAATAATAGAGCTGCGAAATGAAAACTCTATTTCAAAAAGAAACTGTTGATGAAATTATCAGTTTGGAGTGTAGTTTTATTTATTAGAAGTTGAATCAAAAGACTAATTTTTATAATGTTGCATCGAAACTAATTTGAAATACTATTTGTTTAGGAAGAAAAGGAGTTTTATATGTTATTGGTTCAAGATGTAGATCTTACACCGAATCCGCAGGCGCTTAAGTTTGTTATAAATGAAAAACTTTTAATTAAAGAAACGCGCAATTTCAAAACAAAAGAAGAAGCTCAGAATGATCCGTTGGCAAAAGGCATTTTTGAAATTGCCGGAGTTGTTTCTGTTTTTTATATGGATAAATTTATTACGATCGAAAAAGAAGCTAAAGTTGCCTGGGGACAAATACAACGCCCGTTTGTAGAGTTCATCAAAAATTTTGATAAATCGTTGATACCAACTGAAAATGCCGCAACCCAAGTTAACAACGAAGAAGAAACAGCGCTTCTAAAAAAAGTAAATGAAATCTTAGATCAGCGTGTTCGCCCTGCACTTGCTGGAGACGGCGGCGGACTTGAAGTTACAGGAATGGAGGGCTATACACTAAAGATTAAATATCAAGGCGCATGCGGCAGCTGCCCAAGTTCAATTAGAGGAACTTTGGTTGCGATTGAGAATCTTTTAAGAAGGGAAGTTAATCCTTCCATAGAAGTAGTTTCTGCAGACTAACAGAATTACTTTTTAAAAATGAAAGAGGCTGTATCAAAAGATGTGATCACTTCACTCGTGATGACAAACCATCTTATGAGACAGCCTCTTTGTTTTCCAATAATTATTTTTATTTGAGTGTTGTTACTTTGCTGATATCATCAAGCTTAACAAACTTCTCATGAAATTTATAACTGTTACCGCTTTTTACGGTTTTAATAAATTTCACATTTACAACGCTTGACCGGACCTTTCCTTTCGCTTTATCACTGAAGGACTGTTGTTTTGCCATAGTTTATCTCCATTAATTTTGGAAGCAAATTTAAGAAAAATCCATTTAACAGCAAAAGGAGGCGTCTTTAAATTAAATCAGTAAAATCAGCATTAATTAATAATGCCAAATCAGAAGGGGAAAGGTTGACTTGAATCCCGCGTAAACCGGCACTGCAATAAATTTTATTAAAAAGCCGGGCTGTTTCATCAATGAAAATTCGGTATTGTTTTTTCATTCCGATAGGTGAACAGCCGCCGCGGATATATCCTGTTAACGGCTGCAGTTCTTTTGTTTTTATCATTTCAACACTTTTGCTGTCGGAAGCTTTTGCAGCTTTCTTTAGATTAAGCTCGAAATTTCCCGGAATTACAAAAACAATTATTTCATTAAGATCATTTCTTGCAACAAGTGTTTTGAATACAGTCTCCGGCAGCGCCCCGATTTTGTTTGCAACGGAAACTGCATCTATCTCTTCATCGTTGGATTTATATTCAATGATTGAATGTGAGATGTTTTTTGATTCTAATATTCGGATGGCGTTTGTTTTCATATTATGCTAACCCTTCCTTAGTCCTCCCCTTTTATAAAGAGGAGGAAACAGGCGGGGTTCAACCGACTTTTGCTAAAATTAAATCAGCTAGAATTCTTCCGCTTTCTTTTAATTCAAAATCAGTTGCTTTTGTTTTAGGTACTTCAACTTCTTTTTTATCATCAATTTTTAATCCTAAATATTTTGCCCGCTCTTCATCTTTCTTCTTTCTATTAACTTCAGCTTGATCTCGTTCCTGCTTACGGACAAATTCGTTTAGCGAAAGTGTTTTTATATCTCTGTTTTGGTTAAACTCTTTAATATCATCCAGCATAAAGTTGTATTCAACATCATTTTTTATTCTACTGTTATGTTTCATTTCCAAAAGAGGAAAATATTTTGATAGATCAGAATACGGCTTAAACTGTGCAGATTGAATTTGATCCCATGGTAATGCACTCGGCTGTGAACTTTCTCCAAATTCTTTTGCCGTGAACTGTGAAGGAAAACTAATATCAGGTTTAACGCCGAGAAGTTGGGTACTGCTGCCTGTTATCCTGTAAAACTTTTGTATAGTTATTTTCAATTGGCCTAATTTTTTATTTGTTATTGGCAATGCACGGTTAAGGTCAATCATATTCTGAACAGTACCTTTACCAAAAGTATTTGATCCAAGAATAAGTCCTCTGCCGTAATCTTGAATTGCAGCGGCAAAAATTTCTGATGCAGAAGCACTAGATCTATTTGTCATAACAGCAAGTGGTCCGTCATAAACAATGGACGGATCAGGATCTTGATCAACTTCAACGTTGTTTGCTGAATTCTTTACTTGAACAACCGGACCGTCTTTGATGAACAAACCGGTTAATTGAATTGCTTCTTGAAGTGATCCGCCGCCGTTATTTCGAAGATCAAGTATTACGCCGTCAACTTTTTGTTCTTTGAATTTATTGAGAATATTTTTTACGTCGCGTGTTGTACTCCTATAATTCGGATCACCTTTCTGCTGAGCTTCAAAGTCAGTATAAAATGAAGGCAGTTTAATTACGCCAAGCTTAAAACTCTTTCCGTTTTCTTCGATGTTTAATATTTCATCTTTAGCAGCTTGTTCTTCAAGTTTAATTTTTTCTCTTACGATTTTAATTTCTGTCGGAGGATCGCCCGGTCCGTCTTTAGCTTTCATTATTTGCAAACGAACAATTGTACCTTTCTTTCCGCGAATCAACTGAATAGCATCGTCAACCCGCCATCCGATAATATCCACCATCTCACCGTCTTCACCTTGAGCCACACCGATTATCTTATCTTCTTCATGGAGTAATCCGCTTTTATTAGCCGGACCGCCGGGGACGATACCTGCAACAACTGTGTAATCGTTATCCTGTCTTAATGTTGCACCAATTCCTTCTAAAGATAATCTCATTGCAATGTTGAAATTTTCTGAAGCAGCCGGTGAAAAATAATCTGTATGCGGATCATAAACTTGTGTAAATGAATTCATGAAAAGTGCAAAGATGTCTTCAGCTTCATATTGTAAAACTATTTTGTGATAATTATGATAACGCTTTAATAATACATCGGATGTACTTTTCCAATCTTTCCCCGATAAAGTTAAATTCAGTGCATCATTTTTTATTCGCAATCTCCAGAGCTCATCAAGTTCATTTGGTGTTATTGCCCAATCCGATTTTTCTCTATCAGGCGAAAAGGATTCGTTAACACTGTAATCAAATTTATTTTTTAGAAGTGAATCAATAAATTTAATTCTTTCACCAAGCCGCTTTTTGAATACGTAAAATATTTCATACGCAGAATTGATGTTCCCTTCTCTTAAAAAATCATCAATCTGATATCTATATTTTTCAAAATTATCTAAGTCGGATTTGAGGAGGTATAATTTATTATTATCAAGTGCACTGATATATTGATCGTAAATAACCGACGATAAAGAGTCATTCAGTTTTTGTTTTTTATAATGATACATAGAAAGAAATTGTGTAATTACCTGACTGACACGTTTATATGTTTCATCTGGCAGTATTACTTTATTTGTATCAATTGAATGATCTTTTGAGAGAACATCTTTAGGATTTTGTGCATATGAGTTAATCGCAAGCACAAATAAAAGTAGAACTATAAACAGTTTCTTCATTTGATACCCATTTCAGTATTGTTGAATTGTCTTACACCAAGATAATAGTTTAGTTTCAAAAAATTGTGATAAATTATTGATACCATTACTTAGAAAACAATATTGGATATGGAAAAAGTTTGCAAACATTACCTAAAAAAGAAAAAAGTTACGGAAGAATTTCCGAGTGATTCTAAGCTGGATAAACCACTCTTATGAAATAGTTGTTGGTGGACTAACGAAGAAAGAAAAGTTGGTGCTGGATGCTTGATCTTAGCTTCCGGACACTAAATTTATTTTTTATCAAGCATCCAGAATCTAGTATCCAGAACTCAAACCGGATCTACATG
>JACRFC010000148.1 GCA_016234355.1 Ignavibacteriales bacterium | reverse complement strand
TTTCAATAACCTCGATACCAGGTTTGTAATATTTATCAGAAAAATAAAAAACCTTTACCGGCGGATAATCAAGATTAAATCTTGGCGTATTATGGGGAACTGCAATTTCCACTATTGAAGGATTGAACGTTGTAAGATCATGTAATGCTTCAGAGCTACGGCTCAGGACAGGTTTCTGCATTCTACACTCAGCATTCAACACTCTGCACTCTGAATTCTACACTCTGCATTCTGATTTCTTATTTTCCCACTTTTAATTTTTTAGAGATATATTTCATTAACTGCTCGTACGACATCTCTTGAGTTTCAGCGCTGATCTTATTGCGAATATCACGCATCATTTTGACAGCATTAAATCCGGATGAGTGTGCGTGTTTATTGCTTGCAACTACTTTATCAGTTTTCTTTTTTCTATTTAAGGTCTTCATACGTTAAAATCTCCTTTGGACTTCTAATCTCTATGATCGGGTACCCTAAGCGTAAATTTACTGAATTATACCCTTTAATCCGATCAAGATTTACTATGTGTTTGAAATTCCAACTTATTAAAACATCTACTTTGTTAACAGTAGCAAGAGCAATATGACGGCAATCCTCAATACTAGTTTTTCCAACCACTTTCTCTTCAACATATTTATCTGCAAGTAAAAAGGCTTCATGAGTAAACTCAATTCTTTCAAAACAATCATCAGGAAATTCGAGAAGCAGCCGTTTAACATTTTTAGGGGCTTCTTTAAGCTCCAATTCAAGCAAGTCTGAAATTACAAATATAATTTCTTTGCCTATCAATCTGTGAAAAAGAGAACGAGTTACTTCTTTGAATTCTTTATCGAAATAACCACCGACAATTGAAGTATCAATGTAGATTCTTTTAACCATCACAAAATTCTCTATCAGCCGGAAATAAAATAAGAAATATTATCATCAATTGAGAACCTGCCTGCCGGTAGGCAGGGTGGGTGATGGTTACCCCGTTGGATATACTTTTAAAAAATATCATTGACTATAAAAATAAGTTATCCAACGGGGTGAATGGATGAAGAAATGAAGGAATGGATGCTTGATACTGGATTCTGGATACTGGATTCTGGATACTGGATACTGGATACTGGATTCTGGATACTGGATACTGAGTGGTGTGATCTTCATACTTCTAACTTCTTATTTCCGATCCTTCTCTTGCGCTCTGTTTCTGCATTTAACATTCTGCATTCAGCATTCTACATTCTGCATTCAGCATTCAGCATTCAGCATTCCGATCCTTCGCCGCCTTTTCGACTTCGCTCAGAGCTACGGCTCAGGACAGGTTTCTGAATTCTGATTTCCCCGCTATCCATCGCACAAATAACTTTATCAGTCAATCCGACAAACAATCCATGTCCAGCTATCCCTGCTCGATCATTTAATATATTCGAAAGATCTTTCACGTTTTTTATTTTACCAAAGTCCGCATCAAGTATAAAATTGTTTTCATCGGTTATATAATTTGATCCATCAGAATTTTTTCTTAGTTCAACTTTAGCATTGAGAGATTCTAAAAATTTTTGTTCTGCACCGGCAGAGAATTTAAGCACTTCAACAGGCACGGGCCGCTTTGTCCCGAGATGTTTTGATAGCTTTGTTTCATCTGTTATAATGATCAGTCTTTTGCTGGCTTGAGCCAATATTTTTTCATGTAATAGTGCCCCGCCGCCGCCTTTTATAAGGTTAAGCTCATTATCAATTTCGTCCGCACCGTCAATTGTAAGATCAATGATACTCGATGCTTGATACTGTATACTTGATGCTGGATACTGAATTCTGATTTCTGATTTCTGATTTCTTACTTCTGATCCTTCGCTAGCTCTCAGGACAGGTTTCTGACCCCCGTTTTCTTTCTCCCGTTTTACTACTTCATTTAATGTTGTAATCGGAATTTCTAAACGAGTTGCTTCTTTCTCTGTTCTTAATGAACTCGGAATACCGACAATATTTTTCAGTTCACCATTTTTTATTCTTTCGGAAATTTTTTCTAATGCAAATTGAACAGTGCTGCCGGTACCGAGACCAACTATCATTCCCGATGAAATTTCTTCTACTGCTTTTTCCGCAGCAAGTTTTTTTAGTTCGTTTATGTTCATTAGTATTTTCTCAAGTGCTTAATCTTATATATAAAAGATAAGAAATAAATAGAACACAGATGACGCTGACCCGCCTGCCGGACGGAGTCTGTTGCAGTCGGTAAGCAACCTTCGAGTAATACTGCCAACGATGTGTCAACCCTGTCTGCCCTGCCTACCCTGCCTACCGGCAGGCAGGCGACAGGCAGGCTCGAAGGTTGTGTTTTACTATCTGCTTAATCTTTGTTATCTGTGTACCATTTGGTTATTAATATTGTAAATCTAACCCAATCTTTATAACTTTTCACCCCCGAATTAAGAGTAAGAGCATGAGCAAGATCAGGAATAAGATATACATTGAAACTTACGGCTGCCAAATGAATTTTGCCGATACCGAATTGGTAATGGGCATTTTGAAAAATCAAGGATATGAATTAGCAAAAGAAATTGATGATGCCAATGTAATTCTTCTTAACACATGCAGCATACGCGATAATGCCGAGCAAAAAATTTATTCCCGACTTGAACATCTGCGCGGAAACAAAAGAAGAAAACCCGGAACAGTGGTAGGTATTTTAGGATGTATGGCTGAACGACTTCGAAAAAATCTGATCGAAGAGAAAAAAATAGTTGATCTTGTTGTTGGTCCGGATGAATATAGACGATTACCTGAATTTATTGATTCCGCATTCGGTGGAGAAAAAGGAATCGGAGTTAAACTTTCCCGCACTGAAACTTATGATGATATTATTCCGCATCGTGAAGACGGATTGAATGCATGGATATCCGTTATGCGCGGCTGTGATAAATTTTGCACATTCTGTGTTGTTCCATTCACACGAGGACGAGAACGAAGCCGCTCGTTAGGAACAATTATCGAAGAAATAAAACAACTTTCAGCAAGAGGATTCCGTGAAGTTACTCTTCTTGGGCAAAATGTAAATTCCTATTCCGATAACGAAAACGATTTTGCGGATCTTCTGGCAGCTTCGGCAAAAGTAGATGATTCAATTCGCATTCGATTCACAACTTCTCATCCGCAGGATTTATCCGACAAACTTCTCTACACAATTGCAGAACATCCGAACATCTGCAACTACATTCATCTGCCCGTTCAATCCGGTTCTAATAGAATTCTTGAATTGATGAATAGAACTTATACAATAGAACATTATCTTAACTTGATTGATAAAGCGCGCGCAACAATTCCGGGTGTAAGTTTTTCAACCGATATCATTGCCGGTTTCCCTGGTGAAACAATTGAAGATCATTTTATGACACTTGAAGTCATTCAAAAAGTTCGTTACGATGGAGCGTTTATGTTTAAGTATTCTCCTCGTGAAGGGACTAAAGCATTTGATATGATTGATGATGTTTCTGAAGAAGTAAAAGCCAAACGGCTTAACGATATTATTGATCTTCAGCATAAAATTTCTTTCGAAATAAACCAGTCGGAAATTGGAACGGAGAAGATCATTCTTGTAGAAGGCAGCAGTAAAAAATCGGATGATTTTCTTGCAGGAAGAACAGATACAAATAAAATAACCGTCTTCCCGAAGAATGATGAAATTGCTGTAGGCGATTATGTAAAAGTGAAAATAAACCGTGCTACATCTGCAACTTTGTTTGCAGATTTTTTAGAAACTGTTATACCTTTGAACGAGAAATTAATAGCACGCAGATAACGCAGACTTGCCTACCGGCAGGCAGGTCGAACAGATTATCACTGATAAGAAAATGGAAGAATACTTACATAAGGAATTGACCTCTAAAATAATCGAAGCTTTCTATAAAGTTTATAATTCATTAGGATTCGGATTTCTTGAAAAGGTTTATGAAAATGCATTGAAATATGAATTGGAATTGATGCAATTGAAGGTTGATAAACAAAAACCAATTGATGTTTATTATAAGGAAATCAAAGCTGGAGAATATTTTGCTGATCTGATAGTTGAAAATAAAGTAATATTAGAATTAAAAGCGGCTGAAAATCTAATTGAAGAGCATGAGTTACAATTGATAAACTATTTAAAAGCAACTGAAATAGAAGTTGGATTACTTCTTAATTTCGGGAAAAAACCGGAAATACGCCGAAAGATATTTTCAAATTCTAATCTGCGTAAATCTGTATAACCTGCCTGCGGTAGGCAGGTCTGTGTCATCTGCGTGCCATTATTATGAAAAAAATATTAGCTATAGTACTCGTAGCGACAACACAATTATTTTCACAAGAAGTTGATATCGTGCCCGCGCTTCAACAAATTGAGAACGGGAATATTAAATCAGCAGAAACAATTCTTCGCGGTCTAAAAACAAAAAACGCCAACGATCCTTCCGTAATTTTTCTAGATGCCGTTTTAACTAAAGATGGTGATGAGGCGCTCAAAAAATACTCAACAGTTTTAGAAAAATATCCCGACAGTAAATATACCGATGCGGTTATATATCGTATCTTCTCCTATTACTACTCTCTCGGTTATTATAGAAAAGCAGAAACATATTTAAGTAGGTTAAAAAAAGATTTTCCGGAATCACCATATATCAAAACTGCAGATAGGAATATTCCGGATATAGAAGAACAACCCGCTGAACCTGCAGCCGTTCCCGCTAAAGCTAATCCGGTTGAAAAAACAGAAATCAAGACTTATAATTTTACAATTCAAGCCGGCGCTTTTTTAAATGTTGATAATGCTAAAAGATTGTGCGACCAATTAAATAAAGAAAATTATTTTACGGAAATTAACACAAAAGATGTCGGTGGAAGTATTTTAAACGTGGTTAATGTCGGCCGTTTTACTACAGAAGATGAATCTAAATCTATTTTAGTTCTTCTTGAAAAAAAATTCAACCTCAAAGGAAGAACTGTTCCTATTAATAAGTAGATAATTAATAAAAGCCCATCCCGCCAAAAAAAACGGCGGGCAAGCTCTACTCTTCCCAATTTACCCGCCTTTGGCGGGAGGGAAGGGCTTTTTTTTAACTCGGTCGAGGAATTTTTTCGATTAACTAATTAGTACCAGACAAATTTATTTAAGTTGTTTCAAAAACACTTATTTTAAATATGCTTATTATTTACCTATATAATAGATAATGAAACTAGAAGAATTCCAGAAAAAATTCGGTATCATTGGTAAGTCGCACGAGATTCGCGATCTTGTTGATATTACTATGCAGGTTGCGCAATCCGATATTTCAATTCTTATTACCGGTGAAAGCGGCGTAGGTAAAGAAATTTTCGCGCGTGCAATCCATGGTTACAGTAATCGCTCCGGTAAGGAATTGGTTAGTGTAAATTGCGGTGCAATTCCTGAAGGAATTTTGGAAAGCGAATTGTTCGGACATAAAAAAGGTTCGTTCACAGGAGCTATTGATGACCGTAAGGGATATTTCGAAATAGCTGATGAAGGCACTCTTTTTCTCGATGAGATTGCGGAAATGCCGTTAACAACTCAAGTGAAATTATTACGTGTTCTTGAAGCAAAAGAATTTATGCGTATTGGAAGCGAGACGGTTACTAAAGTTGATGTTAGAATAATAACTGCCACAAATAAAGACCTTCAGCGCGAAGTTGATTCAAAAAAATTCCGTAACGATCTTTATTTCAGATTAAAAGCAGTTACATTAAACATTCCGCCATTACGAAGCAGGCGTGGCGATATTTTAGAATTGGTTTCTCATTTTCTAAAAAACTATTCCTATAATAATAAAAAGACGGAGCCGAGGATAACAAAGGAAGCTGAACAACTTCTTGTTAATTACAACTGGCCTGGTAACATCCGCGAACTAAAAAATGTTATTGAAACAGCAATTGCTCTTAGTAGAAACGGTATTTTAGATGTTGAAAACTTTGCTCCTTTACTGAATGAAACACGATCGGAAGATAATTTCAGATACTTACCGGTACATCTCAATCGTTCCGCAGAATCGCTTGATAGAGAAATGATCTATCGAGCTTTGATTGAAATCAAAAAAGATCTGATGGATTTAAAACAGATCGCTGCAAAAAATCAAAATGAAGAAACAAGCGCTCCGGTAAATATTAATCCAAACGAAATTGTTGCACTTGATGAGGTTGAAAAACAAGCGATAATAAACGCTGTCAGTTTCACAAAACACAATAAAAGAAAAGCTGCAAAGCTGCTTGGAATTAGCGAACGTACTTTATATAGAAAGCTGAAGGATTATGGTCTCGATTAAATTTCTGCGACACATAATTTTGTTTGTTATAGGAATTTTTCTGCTTGGATTAACTGCGTGCAGTTATTCATTTTCGGGCGCTTCTGTTCCTTCTCACTTAAAAACAATTTCAATCCCGATTTTTTCCGATAAAAGCGGATCAGGTGAGTTCGACTTAAATCAAAAATTAACAAAGCAGCTAATTCAAAAATTTATAGTTGATAATACTCTGCTTGTAAGTGATCGGCTGAATTCAAATGCACGATTAGAAGGAACTGTTACGGCTCTTAGCGATTCACCGACCGTTGTTTCCGGTGGAGAAAAAGTAACAACCAGAAGAATTACTATCAGCGTTCGCGTTGTTTATAAAGATTTAGTTAAGAAGCAGCAAATCTTCGATAGAAATTTTTCTAACTACGGAGATTATCCAGTCGGCGGAGATATTACTACTGTACGTAAACAAGCAATTGATAAAGCGATCGAAAGAATTGCAGAAGATATTTTGCTAGGAGTAGTTTCAAATTGGTAATTAATTACAGGATATTAAATGATCTTTGATGAAATAATTCTTTTTGCTTACATCATCTCTCTATGTATAATATTGATTTTCGGAAGTCATGGGTTCGTAATGATTTTCTATCATCATAAATACAGAAAGAACATTCCTCAGCCAAAAGAAATCCACGATGAAGACCTGGTTACAATTCAACTGCCGATGTACAATGAAATGTATGTAGCGGAAAGATTGATCAACGCCATCTGTGAAATAGATTACCCGAAAGATAAATTAGAAATCCAGGTTCTTGATGATTCAACCGATGAGACGGTTGATGTTGTTGCAAAAGCAGTTAAACAAAAACAAGATGAAGGTTTCGATATTCTGCATGTACGCCGACCTAATCGTCATGGTTTCAAGGCAGGTGCGCTTAAAGAAGGATTGAAATTTGCCAAAGGAAAATATGTTGCAATCTTCGATGCGGATTTTATTCCTAAGGTTGATTTCTTACGAAAGACCTTAAAATATTTTACGAACGATAAGATCGGATTAGTGCAAACTCGATGGGAACATCTTAATGAAGACTATTCGATTCTAACAAAAATACAAGCACTCGCTCTTGACGGACATTTTGTAATTGAACAAACCGTTCGCAACAAAGCCGGATTCTTTATTCAGTTCAACGGCACCGGCGGTGTTTGGCTTAAAGAGTGTATTGAAGATGCGGGCAATTGGCACGCAGATACATTAACCGAAGATTTAGATCTAAGTTACCGCGCTCAGTTAAAAGGATGGAAATTTATTTACCTCCGCGATTTTACAACTCCGGCGGAACTTCCTGTAGAAATGAATGCACTTAAAGCCCAACAATTCCGCTGGACTAAAGGCGCAATTGAAACAGGAATGAAATTACTTCCGATGGTTTGGAAAGGAAAAATTCCGCTTCGAGTAAAACTTCAGGCAACATTTAATTTAACCAACAATTTGGTTTTTCCATTTACTCTTCTTGCCGGAATTTTAAATGTTCCGCTTATCTTTATTAAGAACGCCGGACCGTATTGGAACTTCTTTAATTTCATGGCAATTTTTGTTGTAGCGTTCATAAGTACATTTTTGTTTTACTTGTTCTCACAGAAAGATGTTCATACTGATTGGAGAAAAAAGATCGCTCTCTTTCCTCTTTTCATGGCAGGCAGTATGGGCTTTGCACTTAACAATACACGTGCGGTTATAGAAGGATTGATGAGCAGAAAAAGTGAATTTGTCCGTACTCCGAAATTCAATGTTGAAAAGAAATCCGATCATTCAACTATTAAAAATAAATATTTAGCAAAAACAAAAATTCAAGCGTCAACATATGTTGAGCTGATGCTTGCATGTTATTGTTTAATAGGTGTTGGTGCCGCAATATATTTTATGGAAATTGCTGCATTACCATTTCAACTGATGTTCTTTATCGGATTTGCAACAGTTTCTATAATGTCTTTGAAACAAGGATTTACCAAAAAAGAGCGGTTAGCATAGTGAATAGAACCGAAAGAGATTTAACTACAGATAAGATCAAGTTGATCTTCGAATTCAATAACAGTTCTCCTCTTTTTGCACGCGTTGCAGCTTCCGAAATGGAAAGAGCTAATATTTTAGATGCAATCAAAATCCTTGAAACCGGTTTGGAGCGGTATTCACATTATCCTACTCCCTATTTACTGCTTGCACTTGCAAATGCTTATTCCGGAAGAGAAGAAGAAGCAAGAAGCAACGCAATAATTGGAAGCGAACTTCTTGGTTCACCTGATACTTTTGAATTCTATCAGAAAAAAATTTCAGACATTATTGCCGAAAGAAATTCATTGAGCGGTGCAAAACGTCCGAGATTTTTAACAAAAGAAAAAGTTGAAGACGATTTTGAAAATCTTGAAGATAAACTTGATATACTTGCGGAAAAATTAAGCAAAGCTAAAATTATACCGAAAGGAATGGGCGAATCAATGCCGGAATTTTCTATGCCTGAAATAAAGATTAAACGGATCGTTTCCGATACTATGGCTGAAATTTTTCTTTCTCAAAAAAATTACCAGGAAGCAATTTTCATATACGAAGAACTCTTAGAACAGAAACCCGAGAAAGCAGATTTCTACCTTCAGAAAATTGCCGATCTTAAATCTCTTCTGGAATGATTTACAACCGTTTTGTTCCGCTTAATAAATGAAGCCACAAAAAAAACTTCCTAAAAAATTTTACACGCGTGATGTTCATACGGTTGCAAAAGAACTGCTTGGTAAATTATTAGTTAGAAAGATCGGGCGTAAACATCTAACCGGAAAAATTGTTGAAGTTGAAGCTTACGAAGGTTCGGTTGACGAAGCTGCACACACTTACGGCGGAAAGACAAAACGGAATAAAGTAATGTTCAACGAAGGCGGATTTCTTTATGTTTATTTCACATACGGAATGCACTTCTGCTCTAATGTTGTAGCGGGAAAATTAAACGAAGGCAATGCTGTTTTACTGCGCGCTGTTGAACCTGTGAATGGTATTGACCAAATGACAATTAATCGCTTCAAGAAAAAAAATATCTCTGCTGTGGAATTTAACAATCTTACAAATGGACCGGCAAAAATTTGCAGTGCTTTTGGTATTGCGCGAAGTGAGAACGGAACCGATCTTACCGGAAAAGAAATCTTTATACTCGATTCTCCAAAACTAAGCGAGAATAAAATTGCGGCTTCTACAAGAATCGGCATTAAAAAATCTGTAGATTTGCCGTGGAGGTATTATATCAAGAATAATTCTTTCTTATCGCGTAAATGAATCAGCCAAAAAATATTTTAATTGTTAGAACAGACCGTATCGGCGATGTTGTTCTGTCTCTTCCGTTAGCTGCAATCATTAAAAAACATTTTCCGGAATGTAAAGTATCTTTTCTTTTACGCGAATACACTAAACCTCTTGCCGTTAATAATCCGAACATAGATGAAATAATTACGATAAAAGAAGTTGAAGGAAAACCTTCCGTAAGAGAAAATGTTAAACTCCTAAAAAACAGATTTGATGTCTGCATCGTGGCTTATCCGACTTATTCTATCGCTCTGATTTTTTTTCTTTCAAATATTAGAACCCGCATCGGAACCGGTTACCGCTGGTATTCTTTTCTTTTCAATAAAAAAAATTACGAGCATAGAAAGTACGGCAAGTACCACGAACTTGAATATAACGTGCATCTACTTCAGCAGTTGGGGATTGATGAGAAAGTAACTGAGGAGAATGTCTTGTATGGAATTACTTCATCAATTGAAAATGAAGAGAGAGTAAAGAAAGATTTAAATGAGTTGGGAATAAATTTTTCAAAACAGATTGTAATCGTTCATCCGGGAAGCGGCGGCAGTGCGGTTGACCTTCCAATTTCAAAAATGAAAGAGATCATTAAAAATCTTTCTGATAAAGAAGTTGAAATATTAATCACGGGCACAACGGCAGAAAAGGAACTTTGTCAATTGCTGGTTGTAAATAAATCAGTAATAAATCTTGCAGGAAAATATAACTTGAGTGAATTGATCGCTTTGATTAATCAATGTAATGTGATGATAGCAAATTCAACGGGACCGATTCACATTGCGGCGGCTCTTGGTAAAAATGTAATCGGATTTTATCCGAAATTTACGGCTGCATCGGCTAAACGATGGGGACCATATACAAATAAAAAAAATATTTTTTCTCCAACTATTGACTGCACAAACTGTACACGTAAACAATGTGAAGAATTAAATTGCATGGATAGTATTCGATCTGATGAAGTTGTCCAAACCGTAAAAGGTATTCTTGATAAAATTGTTTTGGAGAAAAAGTGAACGCTGCTGAGAAGAGCAAGATCATGAGCAAGAAAGTGAGCATGAGAGGAAAAATTATTTTTGAAGTCTTGATCGTGATCTTATTCTTGATCTTGATCGCTTCTAATTTTAACGCTCAGACAAAATCTGAATTTCGTAAACTTGAGAACAGGGCTTTTAAGCTTGGCGAGAAATTAACCTTCGAAGTGAATTACGGTTTTGTTACCGCCGGTATAGCGGAATATTCAATTCCAAAGATCGTTAAGCTTGCCGGACGCGATGTTTATAATGTTGTATTCAATGTAAGTTCCGTTTCAGCTTTCGATCCTTTTTATAAAGTGCGCGATCATTATGAAACTTACATTGATGTTGAAGGAATTTTTCCGTGGCGCTTCGAACAGCACATTAGAGAAGGCGGATACTCACATGACTTCTCG
>JACRFC010000146.1 GCA_016234355.1 Ignavibacteriales bacterium | reverse complement strand
AGTTCTTTTATCTTTTCTAACATTTCAAAACTTAATCCAACCGGAATATTTTATTCTCCGGTAAATTTTAATCGAAAAAAATCCTCGAAGTTTGCATCGAGGTTATAATCTTATAATGAAAGCCGAGAATTAAATACCTCGACTGAGTTTTAAAAAAAGCCCTTCCCTTTGGGAAGGGTAGGGATGGGCTTTTATTTTTTGAAAAATGGTTCCAGTGCAGTAACATAATCTTTAGGCGGACGAACGGCTTTTTTTGTATCTGTTCTAATAAACATATGAGTGGTAAATCCTTCAGCAATCAATTCATCTGTATTTTTTCTTTTCACAACATACTCAATGTGAACTTTAGGAGAGTACAATTCTTTAACGCACGCACGGATTTCAAGAATGTCGTCGTAGACTGCAGGAAGATAATATTTTAATCCGGCTTCTATTAACGGAAGTTGAAAACCTTTTTTTTCAACTTCGCTGTAAGGTAGTCCTGTTGCCCTTAATAACTCAGTTCTTCCAACTTCAAAATATTCCAAATATTTTCCGTTATAAACAAACTGCATTTTATCAGTATCGGCATATCTAACCCGGATTTCAGTAACGTGTGTGAGCAACTGCTTCTCCCAACCCTCTCCAAACCTTGCCTGCCGGCAGGCAGGGGAAAGGGCGATTTTATTTTCATTAAATCTCTATTCGAATTTTAAAAATTCTAAGAGGATTTAATTATTTACTTATAGATATAAAAGACTTAACCATCACTCCCCTTGGGAGGGGTGGGCAGTTATTCAACATACATTCCCATCTTAGCAAATTTTTCAAGACGGTTTTGAATCAACTTCTCAGGTTTAATTTTAATTAACAATGAAAGTTCTTCTTTAAGCACAGATTTTAAGGTGCTTGCAATTTGTAAATGATCTTTATGAGCACCGCCCAATGGTTCCGGAACAATTCTATCAATAATACCCTGTTCCAATAAATCTTCAGCAGTTAGTTTTAATGCTTCGGCGGCAGTCTCTTTATATTCCCAACTTCTCCATAAAATACTTGAACAAGATTCCGGACTAATTACCGAATACCAAGTATTTTGTAACATTAAAACTCTATCGCCAATTCCTATTCCTAATGCACCTCCGCTAGCGCCTTCACCAATGATGGTAACTATTATTGGAACACGAAGACGGCTCATCTCAAAAAGATTTCTGGCAATTGCTTCTGCCTGCCCGCGTTCTTCAGCTTCAATTCCCGGATAAGCACCGGGAGTATCAAGCATAGTAATAACCGGGATTTTGAATTTCTCGGCAAGTTTCATTAAGCGTAATGCTTTGCGGTAACCTTCGGGATTTGACATTCCGAAATTTCTATAAACATTGGATTTAGTATCCCGTCCTTTTTGATGACCGATGATCATAACCTTTTGTTCATCAATCATTGCTAATCCGCCAACAATTGCTTTATCATCCTTGAACAATCTATCTCCGTGCAGCTCAACAAAATTTTCTGTAATCATATAGATATAATCCAGAGTATAAGGACGCTCCGGATGACGGGCGAGCTGAACACGCTGCCAGCGGGTAAGATCGTTATAAATATTTTTCTTGAGTTGATGAACTTTTTCTTCAAGTGTTCTTATCTCATCTGAAATATTAAGATGCCCTTCGTACTTCCGCATTTCATCAATCTTTTTCTCAAGTTCAATTATGGGCTTCTCAAAATCCAGTATATTTTTTGCCATTTCTACTCCGCACTAAAAAACATTTTTGAAAGTGTCTTTCCCAGTATTTCGAGGTCTAACCAAATGTTTTGATTTTTTGCGTAAAAGATGTCTAACTTTTTTATTTCTTCCGTATCATTCTCTAAAAAATTTTCTACGAACCAGAATCCGGTTAATCCGGTTTTTCCAACGTATAAATCACCGTGATAAGAATTATCACGTGGTCCAACAAAACTTTTCTTTCCTATGAAGACACCCGGGATTCCGAGGATGAATTGAGTGAATTTACTCTTTTTTGATCTCAGCTTCTGAAATAAATATATGAAAGGATAAACCAAAAACAAAATTATGGATGCAAGTATTATATCTAATATCTGTTTTGATGCGCGGTGAAAATACGAAGAAATATTATACTGCACTTTCAACAATGGAATATCATCAAGCATTGTTATGGATGATTTGCCGACTAAATAGTCTAATTCTTTACCCGCAACAAGAAACTCGGCATTTTCTCCTTGACACTCAGCAACAACAGAAAACATTTGATTGAACGACAGATCATCGGAAGAAAAAATTACCTTATCAATTTTTTCATCAGCAATTATTTTTTTTATGTTATCAACCGTACCAAGTATTTTATAATTGCCGATCTTCTCGCCGATATTTTTTCTTGTCAATCCAATAATCCCAACAACTTGATAAAGTTTAGTAAATGTTGATTTCAATTTTGATGCAAGTTCTTCTGCTTTAGATTCACTTGCTACAATTAATGTACGCGATTTTCTTGTATCCGTCTCAAGTCCAATCTTAAAAATTACTTTAAGAGCAATTCTCCAGAACAAAAAGAAAACAAGAACAAGTGCATATGTTATTAAAACAACTGCGCGGCTGAATGCTACTTGTTTGAAAAAATAAGTTAACGCGGATAAAAAGATCATTCCAAATAATAGAGAAATAACTGTGCGTAAAATTGAAAATGATTTTTTACTATACGAGCCGCCAATAGATGATATTATAATTTGAATAAATGCCGGAATAAAATAGACCCAGGGTTTTGCATAATCCGGGAAACCTCTCCAATGCTCATTAGAATATATATTTACGGCAAGAAGAACTGATATTGAAAAAGTAAAGAAGTCAACAATTATTGAAATAAAAGCAAGTTTATAAATATTTGCAAAGGCAATTAGTTTTCTGAAAAGAATTGCTATTTGAAGAATTGACTCAACGATGAACGAGGAAGAAAAATGTTTACGGACAAAAAGATGCATAGCATCGTAAAAGATTTTTGTCTCATCCAAACTGCTTCTCTTTGTGCTTTCTCCTTTGTAATGTATAATCTCCGTGTTATGTACATAAAAAACTTTATACCCGGATTTTTGCGCCCGGTAACAGAGATCAAGATCTTCGCCATACATAAAAAATTGCCGATCGAATCCTCCGATCTTCTCATATACTTCTTTTCTCATCATCATAAATGCACCGCTAACCGCATCTACTTCGTAAGTTTGATCTTCATTGAGGTAGGTTAAATTATAACGTGCGAACAAACGGCTTTTCGGAAAAAGTTTACTCAACCCCATAACTTTTGTAAAGGATGTCCATGGTCCGGGAAAACTTCTTCTGCATGCAAGCTGTAATGAACCATCGGGATTTAATACCTTGCAGCCGGCAATTCCAACTTGAGGAGTTTTATTAAAGAACTCCAACATTTTTAATAAAGTATCTTCTCTAACTATTGCATCGGGATTGATCAACAAAAAATATTTCCCTTTAGCAGTTTCCATTGCTTGATTATTAGCCGAACCGAATCCAAGATTTTTTTTGTTGGCTATTAATTTAATATTTGGAAATTTCTCCCGGAGAATTTCAACGCTGCCGTCATCCGAAGCATTATCAACAATAATTATTTCCGTAGAAATATTTTTTACCGCATTACGAATCGAATCCAGAAGATTAAGTAAAAATTCTTTTACGTTATAATTGATAATTATTATTGAGAGGTCAATCATAGCGCTTTTAATTTAATGTACCGAAAATGCTTTTCAATCTTAGCTTCCACACCATAACAACTGCCTCGCGAACTATTTTCTTAGACATCTTTGAAGTACCGTGTACTCTATCCACAAAAGTTATCGGAATTTCAATAAGCTTAAATCCTTTTTTCCATGCCTTAAAATTCATTTCTATCTGGAATGAATAACCATTAGAGTGAATTGCATCAAGATCTATCGCTTCCAATACTTTACGGCGGAAGCATTTAAATCCTCCGGTTCCATCTTTAACAGGCATTCCGGTAATAATTCTTGAATAAAGATTTGCGAAATAACTTAATAATAATCTTCTTATCGGCCAGTTGATAACACGCACTCCATCAATATATCTGCTGCCGATTATCAGATCATGATCATTTACTTCTTCCAAAAATCTTTTAATCTCTTTAGGATCGTGCGAGAAATCAGCATCCATCTGAACAGCGCAATCATATCCGTTTGCCAGCATGTATTTAAATCCGGCAACATAAGCAGTACCGAGTCCCATCTTTCCTATTCGATTAATGATTTTTACCCTGGAATCATTTTTGCTAATTTCCTCAACGGCATTTGCTGTTCCATCCGGAGAATTATCATCCACAATTAAAATATCAATTGAAGGATAAGATTCAAGAAGTTCAGGAATCAGTTTTTTGATATTGTGAATCTCGTTGTATGTAGGAATTATTACAATTGCTTTCATGATAAAATTTAATTTTAATCGTAATGACCTTTGCCGAATAATACTACAAAAATAGTTCTGAAAATTATTTTAAAATCCATTCTTAAACTCATGTTTTCAATATAGAATAAATCATAACGGAGTTTAACTTTTACGTCTTCAATTGTTTCATCGTATTTATGTTTTACTTGCGCCCAACCGGTAATTCCGGGTCTTACTTTTAATCTTCTTTTGTAAAGCGGAATTTCATGAGAAAGTTTTTCAACAAAAAACGGTCGTTCAGGACGCGGTCCCACGAAACTCATGTCGCCTTTCAGTACATTAAATACTTGCGGAATTTCATCAAGCCGAGCTATACGAATGAATCTACCAATTTTAGTAATTCTAGGATCATCTTTTGCGGACCAAACCGGACCGGTATGTTTTTCGGCATCTGCAATCATTGTTCTAAATTTTACCATCTTGAAAATTTTTCCGTTCATTCCGGCACGTTCTTGCTTAAAAAATACATGCCCTTTGCTATCTAATTTAATTAACAGAGCCGCTAATAAAGTTGCAGGCGAAGTTAAAACAATAAGAACAAATGAAAGAAATATATCCATCAATCTTTTTATTTTCTTTTCCCATTCGGGCATCAGTTCCGGCATTACATCAATCAAAGGAAAACTATAAAGCTGAGAGATCTTTGCCTGCCCGCTTATTATATCATAAAGATCGGGAACGATTTTTATCTCAACATTTTTCCCTTCACAACGTAAAATAACTTCAAGAATAGTTTCTTCTTCATGCCGTCCTAAAGAAATTATAACATTTTTGATCTGATAATTTTCCAGAACCGATTCTAAATTGTAAATTGTATCTACAACAGAAATATTTTTAAATGAATTGTTAAGTTGAGAACCGTCAACATCGGCATAAGCAACAACATCAAGACCAAGTTCTCTGAATTTCAGAATCGAATTGTGAATTTCGTTCGCTTTAGAATTGAATCCAACAATAAGTGCATTTCTTCTTCCAATTCCTTTAATAAGAAGTCTTCGTTGAAGACTTCTAATGAATAATCTTCCCACACTAACAACAAATAGAAAAATTCCCCAGTAAAGGAAGATATAAAATCGTACCGAGGTAGTAACGCCGTTTGAGTAATCATCATACAATACTAAAAAGAACAAAATGAAAACGCCGACAAATGATGCTTTGAACAAAGTAGATAATTCATCGAATCTTGAGAGAGCAAACCAGGTGCGGTACATTCCAACAAAAGTAAAAAAGATGAGCCAATAAAAATAAACAGCGATCATTGAAAGAAGTATATCCGGTTGGGCAATTAATTCGAACCAACCGGTTTGAACCCGTACGTAGAAAAATAAAATCCACGCAAGATTAACTGTTATAAAATCAGTAGTAAGTATTAAAAATTTCTCGGTTCTTTTATTCATATAAAATTTTTTTGTAGCGCAGATTCGTAATCTGCGCAGGTTGTTTAATAACACAGATTAAGAATCTGTGTTACGTTTTATAATTTTGTTAAAATAAAATCCACGCAAGATTAACTGTTATAAAATCAGTAGTAAGTATTAAAAATTTCTCGGTTCTTTTATTCATATAAAATTTTTTTGTAGCGCAGATTCGTAATCTGCGCAGGTTGTT
>JACRFC010000011.1 GCA_016234355.1 Ignavibacteriales bacterium | reverse complement strand
TACATATCCTCTCCTTCTTATAAATGCTATTGCACGAGCTCCTAAAGCAAGATTAATAGATGCTCTGGGTGATCCGCCGTAACTTATCAGATCAGTTAACTCATCTAAACCAAAATCTTTCGGCGAGCGTGTTGCAAATACAATATCTAAAATATATTTCTCGATTTTTTCATCCACATAAATTTCTTGAACGAGTTTTCGTGCTTTAATAATATCTGCCGGATTTATTACTGAGTTGATTAATGGATTATCAGAAGTAGTGTTTAACTTCATAATCTTTTGTTCTTCTTCACGGGAAGGATATGTGATCTTTACCTTCAGCATAAAACGATCAACCTGGGCTTCCGGTAAAGGATAAGTTCCCTCTTGCTCGATCGGGTTCTGAGTTGCAAGAACTAGAAAAGGATCATCTAATTTAAATGTTGACTCACCAATTGTAACTTGCCTTTCTTGCATCGCTTCAAGAAGAGCACTTTGCACTTTAGCAGGCGCGCGGTTTATTTCATCTGCAAGAATAAAATTTGCAAAGATCGGTCCTTTCTTAATTGCAAAGTTTCCGTCTTTCTGATTATAGATCAAAGTACCGATTAGGTCTGCGGGAAGAAGATCCGGTGTAAATTGTATCCTCTGGAATTTTGCTTTCATTGATGTTGCCAGTGACTTGATCGCAAGTGTTTTAGCTAAACCGGGTACACCTTCAAGCAATACGTGCCCGTTGGAAAGAAGCCCAACTACAA
This sequence comes from Ignavibacteriales bacterium, assembly GCA_016234355.1. Taxonomy (GTDB): domain Bacteria; phylum Bacteroidota; class Ignavibacteria; order Ignavibacteriales; family Melioribacteraceae; genus Fen-1258. Next base: position 5,608 of record JACRFC010000011.1, on the reverse strand, counting down.
GGCGTTCAAGCATTGATTTCTGTCCAACGATTGTTTTACTAATCTCGTTGAATAGTACATCTATGAACTCGCTTTCCTTTCTTATTTTTTCATTTAGTGCTGTAATATCCAATTTAAACCCTCACTATTTTAATATTTCTGATGATTTTCTACAAAACTGAAGAAGCTTAAGTTTCTTCTTTCCTGTTAATTTTTGTTAATCCGGAAAATTTTTTTTGCGGGAACAAATATATGAAAATATGAACTCGAATGATTATTCAAATTTTATAAGTAAAATCAAATGTTAAAAAATCTTAAAAATGAATTACTAACCTTAAAAAATTTTATATCAACACGAATAATGCCGATATTATCGCCCAAAAATTAAACATTCATAGAACTTTAATACAAGATTTGTGTGCGTTTGAAAATCTTAAATTTATTAAACCGCAGCAAAGCTCATTAAGTCTAAATGATGACAAATCATTCAAAAAAGTTTTGCATATCTAAATACAAAAAATAAACGGAGGTAAAATGTCAAAATTATTGAGCATCATTATCTTTTTTGTCTTTATCGGCACAATTGCAAGCGCTCAAATGCGTATGAATCCGGCTGACAGAGCTAAACAATTGGGGGAAACATTAAAACTTAATAGCGATCAAATAAAGAAGGTTGAATCTGTATTTACTAAACAACAAGACCAATTTTCCAAAATGATGGGCGGCGGAGATTTTCGTAATGAAGAAACAAGGAACAAAATGAGCAAGCTTCGTGAAGAATCAAATAATGAAATAATGAAGATCTTAACCGCTAAACAAAAATCTGAATACAAAAAAATTCTAGATGAACAAAAAAAGAGAATGGAAGAAAGAAGACAAAATAGAGATAACTAAAGAGAAATAATTTCATACATTATTATTAGAGAACAATCATGAAAAAAAAGGCAATCATAATTTCCTCGGCTATAATTGGTTTATTAATTGTTGCTTACTTTTTATTTTTTCGAGGTGATGAGAAAAAAACAAAATTTTCATATGCTGAAATTACCAAAGGTGATCTTAATGTTTTAATCAGCAGTACCGGCACCTTGCAAGCAATTAAAACTGTCGAAGTTGGAACTCAAGTCTCCGGCAGGATTGACAGACTTTTAGTTGACTTCAACAGCCAAGTTAGAAAGGGACAGTTATTAGCAGTTCTTGATACCGTTGTTCTTGCAGCAACTGTAAGAGATGCTCAAGCAAACTTAGATAGAGCTATGGCTTTATATGAACAAGCAGTCGCTGTTCATGAAAGGAATAAACAGCTGTTCGAAAAGAAATTTATGAATGAAGTTGACTTCATTGCATCAAGAACAAATGTTCAAACATTACTTGCGTCTCAAAAATCTGCAGTTACTTCTCTTGAAAGAGCAAAATTAAATTTGGGCTACGCATATATTTACTCACCTATCTCGGGAACTATAATCAATAGAAGTGTTGAACAAGGACAGACTGTTGCCGCAAGTTTATCTGCACCTACAATATTTTTAATTGCAGAAGATCTTTCCTCAATGAGAATTTTAGCAAATGTTGATGAAAGCGATATCGGGCAAATAAAGATGGGTCAAAAAGTTCAGTTTACCGTTCAAGCTCATTCCGGAAAAAGATTTGACGGTGAAGTAACTCAAATCAGATTAAATCCAAACGTAGTTCAAAATGTTGTTAACTATACTGTAGTTGTTCAAGCAGATAATAAAGAAAGACTTTTGTTACCGGGAATGACTGCAACCGTGGATTTCTATGTTGACTTCCGCGAAAATGTTTTACTTGTTCCTAATGTTGCATTAAGATTTCAACCAACAGATGAAATGACCGAAGAGTATAAAAAGAATTTGGAAAAACAAATGGCGAGTTTACCCGATAGTGTAAAGAATAGAATGCAGCAATTTGGCGGGGGACAATTCAATCCGGGAGCTATGGGCGGCGGAAACGGAGGCGGTCAATTCAATATGGGAATGAGCGGTGGAAATAGCAGTGGTCGAAGAAGAAATGTAGCTAGATTATGGTATTATGATGAAAATAATAAATTACAAATGAGCATGGCTATGCTTGGCTTAACAGATGGAAAGAAGACAGAAATAGTTAGAGGAAGAAATATTAAAGAAGGAATAAAAATAATTTCCGGCATTATTGAAACTGAAACTCCGGCTGCAACCAGCGGGACTAATCCTTTTAATCCTCAACAAGGCGGCAATCCAATGAGAAGAGGATTTTAATTAGGAGACTATAATTTGGAAAACACATTAATAAAAACTGTAGACTTATCTAAGACATATAAAGTCGGCGATATAGAAGTCCATGCGTTGAAGTCTGTAAACATTACAATCAACAACGGAGAATTTGTTGCTATCATGGGTGCATCCGGTTCCGGAAAATCTACTTTGATGAATTTATTAGGATGTCTTGATATGCCGACTTCCGGCGAATATTACCTCGATGGAATAAATACAAGCAAGCTTACAAAAAATGAATATGCCAACATAAGAAATCAAAAAATTGGTTTTGTGTTTCAAGGATTTAATCTACTTCCGCGCACAACTGCTCTTGAAAACGTTGAACTGCCGTTAATGTATGATCGCCTTGAGAAAGTAAAAAATCATCAGAAACAAGCAACGGATGCTTTGATAAGAGTTGGATTGGAAGACAGAATGCATCACATACCAAGTCAATTATCCGGTGGACAGCAGCAAAGAGTTGCCCTAGCCCGTGCTTTGGTTAATGAACCGTCTTTGATTCTTGCTGATGAACCAACAGGAAATTTAGACAGCGTTACTTCCGTTGAAGTGTTCAATCTATTCCAAAAATTGAATGACGAAGGAATCACAATTATAATGGTTACCCATGAAAGAGATTTTGCAGCATTTGCAAAAAGGATTATAGAAATGCGAGATGGAAGAGTGATTAGAGATGCAAAAATAAAAGACCGGCTTAACGCTGAAGAAGAATTAAAAAAGGCAATTGCTGAAGCCGAAATAGCAGAATAGAAGGAATAATTATATGAATGCAAAAATAATTTTGAAAGTTGCAACAAGAAGTATTATGAAATCTCGAATGAGAAGTTTACTCACTGCTTTGGGAATAATTATTGGTGTAGCGGCAGTGGTTGTAATGGTTGCAATAGGCGACGGTGCGCAAAGAAAAGTCGAAGAACAAATTGCATCTTTGGGATCCAATCTTATAATTATTACACCGGGTGCATCATCAAGCGGCGGTGTTAATAGAGGTATGGGATCTTTCAACAGATTTACTTTTGACGATGTTGATAAAATAAAAAATGAAGCTACACTTATTAAAGGTGTGTCGCCTTTAGTTCGATCCGGCGGACAAGTAATTGGCGGAGTAGGAAATTGGTTCACCCAAATTCAAGGCGTATCTCCGGATTATTTGGATATCCGTACTTGGGCTTTGGAGAGCGGTGAATTCTTTACAGATAGAGATATTATGGCAAGATCAAAAGTTTGTGTTTTAGGTGCCGATGTTAAAAAGAATTTATTCCCAAATGATGATCCGATTGGACAACAAATAAGAATCCGCAATACACCGTTCAGAGTTATCGGAGTTCTAAAAGCGAAAGGACAAACTGCGGTTGGAACCAGCAACGATGATGTTATACTCGCACCGTCAAGAACTGTTCTTGATCGCCTTTCCGGCGGAAGATTTATCAGTTCAATTCAAGTCAGCGCAATATCAACTGATAAAATTCTTGCAGCACAAGCAGAAATAAAAAGCATAATGAGAGAATCTCACAAATTAAGTCCGGGTGAAGAAGATGATTTTACAATTCAGGATCAATCGGATTTATCAGAAACTGCTACCGAGACTTCCAGAATTCTAACAATACTTTTAGCTTCTGTTGCCGGTGTTTCCCTTGTTGTTGGAGGAATTGGAATTATGAATATCATGCTTGTCTCTGTTACCGAAAGGACAAGAGAAATTGGAATTCGATTATCGGTCGGGGCACGAGCTTCTGATATATTAGTTCAGTTTTTAACTGAAGCCATTGTATTAAGTTTATCCGGAGGAGTGATTGGAGTATTGCTCTCGTTTTTGATAGCTTATATTCTGAACAATTACACAAGCCAATCGGCTTTAATTAAACCGCAAATAATAATGATTGCATTCGGATTTGCAGGAGCAATAGGAATATTTTTTGGATTCTATCCGGCAAGAAAAGCTGCTGCATTGAATCCGATTGATGCACTACGTTACGAATGATTTTTTAACAAAAATAAATTAGTGATCAGAAATTTGATCAATACAAGTTCACAAAAAATTGAGATGATCTGATGAAATTTGTAAAAATGTTTTTCTTAATTAGCTTCACTTTTGTATTTGTAATAAGCGTCAATGGTCAAGAAAAAATAACTTTAAGTAAAGCTATTACGATCGCCCTTAATCAAAATACATCAGTTATAAAAAGCACAAATAGTTTGGAAACTTCCGCAGCATCTCTTAAGAACGCATACGGAAATTTATTACCGACTTTAAATCTAAACAGCGGATGGAACTGGCAGCGGACAAGCAGTTCGGGCAGCACAGTTCTTGATTTTTTTGGCAATCCGCAAAATCTCGGAGCCACTGAAACCGATTCCAGAAGTTACAGCATGTCTTTAGGCGGTAACGTTACTCTTTTTGACGGGCTGGCAAACATTTCAACAATTAATCAGAGGAAGAACGATCTTCAAGCAGCTAAATATGATTTGGAAAAACTAAGACAGGATGTTGTGCTTCAAACTGTAAATCTCTTTATCACTATTCTGAATAACGAAAAGATACTTAAGTTCCAAACGGAAGATGTAAAGTACAACGAAGATCTGCTTCAGAAAGTAAAAGAAATGTTCGATTTGAAAATGAAAGCAAATGTTGATTTGTATTCGCAGGAATATCAAACATCCAATTCCAGACTATCTTATCTTCAAGCAAAAAGTAATTTTGAAAAATCAAAAATCACTTTTCTAAATTATTTATCTAAAAATATTTTAAAAGATTATACATTTGAAATGGATTCTTCATACTTGCCTGAATCAGTAAAAAACATTGATAACATTGAAGCACTCATCCAAACTGCTTTGGGAAATAGAAATGATTATCAGAGTTCCAAATTGAAATTGGAAAGCTCCGAATATCAGTTAACTATTGCCCGTGGTGGATTGATGCCTAGTTTAAGCGGCAACTATAGTTTTTCTACAAGCGCAACACAGCCGTCAGATTTGTTTAATAGAAGAGTTTACAGTTTCGGTTTATCATTTAGTTTCCCAATTTTTTCCAGATGGAGTACCGAACTTGCTATTCAATCTGCTTTAGTTTCAAATAAAAACACAGTTGAAGATTTAAATGCTCTTGAGAGACAAATTAAAAGTGATTTGAAAAATGCTGTTCTAGATTTACAAACAGCAAAACTGCAATTGGAAGTTACAAGAGCAGCATTAAAATCTGCTAAAGAAACGTGGGAAATAAAACGAGATTCATATTCACTTGGCACCGCAACTCTTATTGATCAGCAGCAATCATACAGAGATTACATTCAAGCAACCAATAATAACATCGCCAGTGAATCAAATTACGTCTACAGGCAATTTGGACTTCTTAG
>JACRFC010000144.1 GCA_016234355.1 Ignavibacteriales bacterium | reverse complement strand
ATATGTTTGTCCTCCACTTGTCCAATGACTAAAGCTATATTCTATTCCATTTGAGTAATACCATTGCCCTGATGCTGTAACTGTATTTTGTTCTACTACTTCCACAACTTTGGGTGATGACCATGTACTGCCATTTATATACACTCCTCCCGGACTATTGAAGGTGAGGTTACAAACTTTTTTAAGATCAGCAACTAACGTTGCACCATTATCATTACTTGCAACTGTGTAGTTATAACCTCTAGTGATTGCTCCAAAAATATTCGTTGGATATCCTTGATGTTTCTCAATTTGCCAGTTGCTGTTATTAACACCACTTGTATTCCAAATCCTGTAATACCCCATTCCATCATTTTGATCGATTGCAGATACACTTACATTTTCGCCAACAAATTTCAAAGTACTTGCTCCACTTGTTTGCTGAGAACCTTCTAACACAATTATACCGCCGCCAAAATTATTTTCAGCACTAATAATAAATTTTGCATTAAAATTTACACTTGACTGAGCTCTTAAATATTCATCGCCCAATACTAATACTTCCCACATTTCTAACGTCCAAGTTAAATTACCACTTGGGGTATAAACGGTTGGAAAAGATAAAGGTGGAATTACTGGAGGATAAGGAATCGGTTCAAAAGTTAAAGTATAATCTCCAACATTTGTCTTTAGAATAAACTTCCATGCTCTGTGATATTGGTGTCTCGTTCCAGAAGCATTGAATGTTACATCAACAGCAACTTGAGTTGAACTTTGGACGTTTGCAATTGTTTTTCCATTAGTTGGATTTATGAACCAAACACTATATGATTGCGCGCAGATATTAGAAAAAGAGATAAATAGAGCAACCAGAGTTGTAAGAAAAGTTAATTTTGTTTTTAACATAGAGACCTCCTTAAATAGAAAGTTGGGAAATATTTATTTATTTTTGCGTGCGAATAAAAAAGTCTGCACGACAGGGCTTTCTCTTAGGTTACCAGCCTATAATTTTATTCGCTCTACATGGAGGGTGCTGCAACACCCTCTAATGTTTCAATAGTAACTTCCTCCTAATCTTTTAATGTTCCGCGAATTATCTTGTTTTTATATTTTACGCTTTTATGATCCCGCTCTAAAATGAATATATTTTTTTCAAATATAATTGCAGGACTTATGTAAGGCCCTGACTCAAAAATTGTGACAAAATCAGTACCATTGTAATGGCCTATACCATTCAACGAACCAGTAAAAATATCTTTTTCATTTCTTGCTGCTAAAATGTTACCTGCGAATAAAGTATTTGACATATCTTTCCACAGATGCATTTTGCCGTTATCATATTTATAAATAGCTTTTCTTGTAGTTATAAATACTTCCTCTTTAATATTACACACTGTAGCAAAATCGCCGGAGTAAATCTCTTTTAACTCTTTCCCATTCCAGGTATAAATTTTTTCTACCCAAACAGGGTCAAAAACATTTCCTTTAAGTACGAGTGTGTTGGTCTTGTGATCAATTCCAATTTCTGAAAAGCTTACCTTAACCTTTGGTATGTTTATAAAGGACCATTTCGAACCATTATAATGCATTATAAGACCGATATAATTAGTGCTCGCATATTGTGCAGCTGCACCAACTCCATAAATATTATTTTTTGATGTGCCATTAAAATTTTCTATCCCGAAATAATCATATCCTTCAAATTTATATTCTCCGAATAAAAACCATTCATACCCATTAAATTTCCATATTGTATTATTAATATTACCCAGCCAAACTTCGTCACTTGAAAAGCCAAATATAGCTGATGGTTGCACACGTCTTGAAATAGAATCGCAAGTCCATTGTCTCCCATTATAATGCCAGATTGATGTCGCTGTCCAGCTGCTTGAACCTACAGCCCAGACATTATCTGCCGAACTACCCCATATTCTTGATAAATTTAATGCCTCATTAGTTTTAATCGTATCCACCGTCCACACATAATCTCTTCTTCCCGGCTGTAGTTCTGGTTCTGTTGTGTGTTGGCAAGATAAACTTACTATTGTTACTACTATTAAGAGGATTGATAATGCGGGTTTCATTTTTCCCCCATTTGTTTTTATTCTACTCCAAAATAATACTTTTTTTTTT
>JACRFC010000145.1 GCA_016234355.1 Ignavibacteriales bacterium | reverse complement strand
TTTCGGTTTCCCGTTTGAATCGCGATACGGGGCAAGAACTTTTCTGTTCAATTTAACAGTATCAGTATTGAATGTGTATTTATTTGAGTTAGTGCAGAACCAAATATCTTCGGAATTGTTCTTCCAATTTTTTTTAGCTCCCCTTCCTTTTTCTCTTTCCCATGTAATTCGGTTTCTAACAATAAAATATTTTTCAAGAACAAGAGGAATGGAAATCGAAGTATGCCAGTCACCACAAAAGTAAATGGAAGCAGTATGTTTCAATATTCGTTTAAGTTTTGATACAAAACTTTCTATCCATTCGGCATATTCAAGAACAGATCTTTCTTTGAATGAATTTGAATTAAATGTTTTAGTAAGATTATATGGCGGATCAATAATAATCAGATCAACAAATTTTTCCGGTAAAAAGTCTAAAACATCAAATAAATTTTGGTTGATAGTTTTATTAATGATTTCCGAAAGTGAAGTTTTGTTGTCCAGTTTTATTAATCGTTTAGAATATTTCGCAATTTCGCTTTTACTAAGAGTAATTGTTTTGTTACGTGATGATTTGGGTTTATTCAATTTGTTTAGTTTTCTTATAGCCATGAGCTTTAGCTCGTGGTATTTTTTTAATGAGGATGTCTTAAAAGTTAAAATATTACTTAGTGTTTCTTAGTGACCCCCGCCTGCCTGAATATATTCAAACGTGGCGGGCAGGTTTGTGACTTAGTGGTAAGAATCTTTCGTTTATTAGAGAAACAAAGCCTCACCACAAAGACACTGAGAACACAAAGGTTCACAAAGACTTTTTAGACAATCTCCTTTAATTATTTTGCTGTTTTGCCAAGATCAACTGATTCATCAATTTCTATGAGCTTTACAATTCCTTCTTCCGGAGTATCAACAGCTAAGATCATTCCTTGAGATTCAATTCCAAATAATTTTGCTGCTTTAAGATTAGCGACAATTAAAATTTTCTTTCCAATAAGTTCTTCCGGTTTATAACTTTTCGCTATTCCGGCAACTAACTGGCGCTGTTCGCTACCTAAATCAATCTGAAGTTTAAGAAGCTTATCACTCTTCTTCACATTCTCAGCAGCAATAATTTTTGCAACCTTTAACTTTACACGCTTGAATTCATCAATAGTTATTTCTTCTATTGATTCTATTGGCTTATCCGCCATTGGTTCGAGTTTATTAATTTGTTCTTCTATCACTTTATCTTCAATTTTTGTGAATAAAATTTCTGCTTCATTAAGTTTTTGTCCGGTATGTAAAATTGAATTTCCGCATTTCAACCATTCAGTCGGCCTCGCATTCATCATTTTCAAAATTTTAACACTTGTATTAGGAATTACCGGTTCAAAAATTACTCCAAGAGTATAAATTGTATTTAGACAAATATTTATTGTTGTTGCACACTGCTCTTTGTTTTTCTTTGAATTTACCCAGGGTTCAGAGTCGTTAAAATATTTGTTCCCGGCACGGGCAAGATTCATCATTTCGAAGACTGCATCCTTAATTTTATAACGCTCCAATAAATCTGCAATTTTTTGAGGTTGAGATTTTAGATAATCAAGCATCTCTTCATCAATTTTTTGCAGTTTACTTCTTTCCGGAACTTTACTATCAAAATGTTTATGTGCAAAAGTAAATGTTCGGTTTACAAAGTTTCCGAGTATATCGGCAAGTTCACCGTTAGTACGTGATTGGAATTCTTTCCAGTAAAAATCTGTATCCTTATTCTCCGGTAGATTAGCAGCAAGTGTATAACGAAGAAGATCTGCAGGAAATATCTGAAGAAACTCTTCAAGATCAATTCCCCATCCGCGGCTTTTAGAAAATTTCTTCCCTTCAAAATTTAAGAATTCATTTGCGGGAACATTCTGCGGCAGAATAAATTTATCTTTGTTAGTATCGTTCCATGCCATAAGTATTGCCGGAAAAATGATTGTGTGAAATACTACATTATCTTTTCCGATGAATGCAATATATTTTGTTTTAGCACCTTGCCAGTACTCTTTCCACAAATCCGGTTCGCTTCGCTGATGCGATAATTCTTTTGTTGCTGAGATATAACCAAGAACCGCTTCAAACCAAACATAAAGAACTTTGTTTTCCACTCCATCAAGCGGAACTTTAACGCCCCAGTCAAGGTCACGGGTTATTGCGCGGTCTTTCAAACCATCATTGAACCATCCTTTGCAATATTGAAGTACATTATCTTTCCAACCATATTTTTCATTCATCTCATCAATATATTTCTTTAACCGGTCTTGGTATTTTCCTAAAGGGAAATAATAGTGAGACGTTTCTTTCAATACCGGAGTTTGCCCGCTGATCTTACTCTTTGGATTTTTCAATTCGGAAGGATCATAAAGCAAACCGCATCTTTCACATTCATCGCTTCTTGCTTCTTCATTTCCGCATCGCGGGCAAGTTCCTTCTACATAACGATCCGGTAAAAACATTTTTACTTTCTCGTCGTAGAATTGCATCGTTTTCTTTTCTACAAGAATTCCTTGATCATAGAATGATTTGAAAAAAGATTGTGCTGTTTCATGGTGGATCGGTAAGCTCGTTCGGGAGTAAACGTCAAAGCTCATTCCAAATTTTTCAAAAGCGGATTTGTTTGCATTATGGAATCGGTCTATAACTTCTTTTGGTGAGATCTTTTCTTTATCGGCAGTAATTGTAATTGGAACTCCGTGTTCATCTGAACCGCAGATATAAAGGATATCATCGCCGTTCAATCTTTTGTAGCGTACATAAATATCAGCCGGCAGGTATGCGCCGCTTAAATGCCCAAGATGAATATTTCCATTTGCATACGGGAGTGCCGAAGTAACTAAAACCTTTTCCTTTGCCAAGATATATCTCAATAATGTGGTTTATTTGCGGGTAAATATAAGAAAAATAAGAGAAAGGATTGAGCGGGATGAAATATTCTTGCTCTCAATCTATTAAGAAAAGAAGACTGAGAGCAAGATGAAGATAATTTTAACCTTCAAGACCTTTGTACATACCCTCAATCAAATCTTTGTAACGCTCTTCAACAAATTTACGTTTTATTTTAAGCGAAGGAGTAAGTTCACCGGTTTCGATCGTAAATGGTTTATCCAAAATTGCAAACTTGCGAACGCGTTCAAAGTTGGCAAGTTTTTTCTGGAATTGATCAAGTTCTCTATCCAGCAATTCGTAGATCTGTTTCATCTCAACGAGTTCATCAATTGATTTGTATTGGATTCTGTTTGCATCGGCATATTCTTTAAGAGCATCATAATCCGGAACAATTAATGCGCTTACAAACATTCTGCGGTCGCCGATCAAAATAAATTGATCAATGTATTTGCTTGCCAGGAACATGTTTTCAATTGGTGTCGGTGCAATATATTTTCCGCCCGATGTTTTGAACAAATGTTTCTTTCTATCAGTAATAATTAAAAATCCTTCGGCATCAAAAACGCCGATATCGCCTGTGTATAGCCAGCCGTCTTTAATTGTTTCTTCCGTTTCTTTTTTGTTCTTGTAGTAACCTTGCATAATGTTAGGACCGTATGCCAGGATCTCACCATCCTTTGCAATTTTTATTTCTACACCCGGCATTGGTTTTCCAACAGTTCCAAATTTATAATCGTTTACTCTGTTTGCTGCAATTACCGGAGATGACTCGGTCAAACCAAATCCTTCTATAATTAAAATACCGGCAGATTCAAAAAATAATCCTAACTCACGGGCAAGAGCTGCACCGCCCGAAATAAAGAAACGCAATTTCCCTCCGGTCTTAGCTCTTAATTTATGAAAGACGAGTTTATCGGCAAGTTTATGTTTAAGTGTTAAAAAGATTGGAACCGGATGACCGGATTTTTTTGCCACGCAGAATTCTTTACCAATTTCAATAGCCCAATTAAATATTTTCTGTTTTTTCTCCGGTTGTGATTCAACATTTCGTTTTATCTTGCTGTACATTCGTTCAAAGAGACGCGGAACTGCGGTCATTATTGTAGGATGAATGTCTTCCATATTGCTTGCGATTTTTTCTATACTTTCGGCATAAGCTATAGTGCCACCGCAGGAGAACGCAGTATAGTATCCGCCCATTCTTTCAAAGATATGACAAAGCGGAAGGAACGATAGGAATATATCATTCTCGCCGATATCAAAAATTTCATGTGCTGCTTTGATATTGGATACAATATTTTTGTGAGTCAGCATTACTCCTTTAGGTACACCGGTCGTACCCGAAGTATAAATAATTGTACAAAGCTCATTCTCTTGAGTGAGTTTAGAACTCTCCTTAAAATAATTCGTATGATCTTTACTGAAGTCCAAACCTTTTGCCTGAACATCCGAGAAATTGAATACATCTTTCTCTGTTCCTTTATCTTCATTATTCATTACAACTATGAACTGTAGAGTTTTACATTCATTCCTCACCTTCAACACTTTATTTAGCTGAAATTTATTCGAAACAATTATTCCAACAGATTCCGAATTGTTGAGACAAAACTCTATTGTTTCTGAAGTGGAGATCGGATAGAGCGGAACATCAACACCGCCAAGTCCAAGAACAGCCATATCGGAATAAACCCACTCGGGACGGTTCTCTGCTATAATAGCTACCTTATCGTTCCGTTTAACACCCAATGCAGCAAGACCTAATGCTAAGTTTTCTGTGTCTCTATAAACTTCATCATACTTAATTCCCAACCACTGATCATTAGCTTTATATTTAAGTACCGGTCTTTCTTTTCCCTTTCCAAAATCTTGAGTAATAATTTGAAAAAGCTGCGGAATTGTTTTGAAGTCTTTATAGATTGGCATGGATATCTCCTATTAAGTTGCAGTTCAAGATAAGGCGGGGTATGAAAAAATGCAAATGAAAGGTTTGGGGAAAAAAGAGACGAACATTTCAGCTTTACGCTGCTTTCATCTTCTTTCGGAGAGTTAAAGGTAGGTCAATTCTAACAAACATTTTATCAGGATAATAATAATTCTCACCTGATTCATCGATTACATTAAGTAATCCTAATTTTTCTGATTCAGAATCTATTTTCACCTTATAAATTTTCCATCTTTCAAGAGATGCTTTATAATCTGAGTTATTGATGCAAACGAAGTAATTTTTAGTCATTTTAATATTCCCTTAATTTTATATTCAATTTTACCAAATCCATTCGCTTCATACCAATGAATTTCTGCATTGATTTTCTTACCATTATCTAAAAGTAATTTAGTAAAACCTTTTATTTTTGCCAGCGAGCTCGTCCATAGACTTTATTTAGGCGATTAATTTCTCTAATTGATTTTCCAACAGCTACAATTTCAGTATTAGTAATTTCGCCAATTATTTTAAGAGGCATTTTAACACATTGAATATAGTAATCATTTCGCCCAGATTTCTCCATTTACAATAGGAGTAACACAAATAAGCGGTTTTTCCGGTACACGGAATTTTTCAAATATCTCTTCAAATAGTTTGTACTGTAATCCTTGGGATTCGATCTTGGAAAATTTTTTGTAAGACATGAATTCGCCATTCTTATTCTGAGGTGCACTAAAATGAAATGAAGTACTTAAATCTTCCTTTGCACGTTCTTTTAGAAATTTTATTTTTTCTTCGTCGTTTCCTTCCATTTGATATGACTTTGCTTTGAAAGCCGTAACAATATTATTATCAATTATCAGATAAATATTTAGAATGGTTTCCAATAAAAATCCTATTTAATTATAGTTTTGTTCTTCAGTACAAAGATCATTAAGAATGTTGCAAAAACAAATGCAAGTTTACACAATAAACTATCAACTGCTGTTAAGAATGTTGGGATCGCTATTGCAAGAATCATTGCCGGAATGAAAGTAAAAAGATACCCGAATAGAAATGTACGGGTGAGAGTTTTCCGGAGCGGATCGGTTTCAGCGCCCCATTTCTTGTTTAAAATGATCATTGAAAAAATAATCGGTAAGTAATAGAATATTCCATACAACTCTCCAAGCGGGTAATGATAGGATGCATACAGCACAGTACATTTTGTAACTGCGAATTGATCAATAACAAAAGGATAGTAAATGATGAAGAATAATGCCGGAATGAAAACAAGTTTGCTGTATTGAGATTCTTTTGCAGAGAATTTAATTACAGTGTACAATCCAAGCGGCGGAAGAAGCGATATATCCAGAAAAGCGAGATAGATAAGGATTTGTTTCTGCAAACCTACAAAGCAAATCAAGAACTCTATTACCTGATAACCGAACAAAAGAAAAATCATCCCGATTACAAGTTTGTTGATTGAGTTCTTCTTAGCAAAGATTAGAAGATTAATAATGTAGACTAATTCAACGCACGCGATCAATAAAGAAATTATGCCGTCAAGATTCATACTGAACTCTCATTTTTAGAATTAAAATTTGTTTTAAGCCAATCAGCATATAATTCCGGTCTTCTATCTCTCATGAACAATCTCTTAGCATGAGACTTACCACATTCACCCAAATCAATATCGCAAAACAAAATTTCTTCTGTGCCCAAACCGGCACGTGCTATTACAACACCTTCAGGATTACAGACAAATGATTCACCTGAGAAAGTTAAACATTCTTCTTCTCCAACTCGATTACAAAGTGCCGTGAAATATCCGTTCTGAAATGCTGCTACTCTCATCTCAGCTTCATATAATCCTTCCGGCCATTCACCAACAGAACCGGCTTGAGGAATAAATACAATTTCAGCACTATTCAATGCCAATGCTCTCATGTATTCCGGGTAATGACGATCATAACAAATAGCTACTCCGATATTACCGAACTTAGTTTTATAGACCGGTGCGCCGGTATTTCCCGGGGTGTAATATTCTTTCTCATGAAAACATGCGTAATCGGTTATATGAATCATACGCGTAGTACCCAAGATTTTTCCACAGGCATCAATTACGGGAGAAGAATCATATTTATTATTACCATCTTTTTCATACAAGTTTAGAATTATTACCACATCCAATTCTTCTGCAAGCTGAGAAAATATTTCTGTTGTCGGACCTGGAATAGTTTCTGCTTCTTCATTCGCTTTCGTATTAAAATGTTTCTGGGGAAAAAAAGGAGTAAACGCTAACTCTGAGAAACAAATCATTTTTGCGCCAAGTGCTGCGGCTTTTTTTATTGCACTAATTCCGTTTTGAATATTTTTGTCTTTATCGTTCAAAGCTTGTTGCTGAACTAGTGCAATTTTCATTTACTTTCCGGGTATAAGTTAAATACTGAAATGAATATATAATTTCTAAAATTCTTTTATCTCAATAATTTCTATAATTGTTCCCCACATATGAATGCTTGCCATATCTTTTTTTTCTACATACTTAAAGGAGATTCGTTTCCCGTCAACTTGAAATTCTTTTGAGAGATTCAGCGGGTCAAGATTTTTATTATCATCCGTTATGATTCCGTAAAATCCGCCTTCAAGAGAAATATACTTTACAGTTCCGATAGCAGAAATTGATTTGTTGTCTACAGACTCTG
>JACRFC010000141.1 GCA_016234355.1 Ignavibacteriales bacterium | reverse complement strand
TCAACATCAATTTCAAGTTCTATTTGTTTCTTTATCTTTTCGTTTCGTTCTTTGGATGCTTCTTCGAAAACAGAGAGCGCTCTGCCTACAGTATAAGTATCTCCGGTTCCAAAATAGGAGCCCCAGTTAGATAAATAAGATGATTCTCTTAACAATTGATAATATTTATTCTTGTTAAGTTTTTTTACCTCTTCAAGCTTTGCTTTCATTTCTGGTGAAAGATTTTTGAGAAGGCGCTCTTCTTCTTCTTTACTCATTTCTTTGCCTTGAACAGAATAAGTCTGTGCTAATTCAGTATAAACTTGTGTAAGCGCCCCGCTATTGCTCTTCGATTCTTGAGGTAAAGTTTTTATAAACGGAACCGCAAGCATTACAAAAACAAAAATTGCCGTTAACTTTTTCATGTTATTCTCCTTCTAGTTAAACGAAAATTTATCAGATTCTTTTTCGAGGACTTTCATTCTCTCGTCCAGCATAATAATTTGTTTATCCCAATTATCCTCGTGAATCAAGTTCATTGTGTTTTTTATTTCATTGATCTGAGAAGTAATCTTATTCCCTTCCCAATCAAGCAGTTCGTTTGAGATTGTCTTAACTGCATTTGGTTGATTCGAAGTTAATGATATTACAACTGCAATCGCTGCCAGCACTCCAACAACCGTAAGCTTTAACGAGAATATATATTTTTCTTTTGCTGTTCCTTGCGGAAAGAGCCATTCTGCAATTTTAAATCTCTTTTTTTGAATTGCTTGTTCAACCATTTTATCGAACTTTGCATCGAGTAAATCTTCTGTTAATTCTACGTGCGCGTTCTTTATAACAATTTCAACATCGCTTATTAAAGAGCTGCACGTTTTGCAGCTTGTTATGTGTTGTCTCCAATATTTTTTTCGATCCGTTGATAAGTCGTTGTCTAAATAAAGGTAGACTTCTCTTTCGAATTCTTTGCAAATCATTTTTTCATCGTTATTCATTTTCGCTCCGTAATAATCTTTTTATTTTTTTAACAGAGTAATGCATATGAGACAGCACGGTATTCAACGGTTCATTTGTAGCTTGTGCTATTTCCTTAAAACTCATTCCGCTGTTTACTCTTAATAAAAAAACTTCCTTCTGCTTAAATGGCAAAATGTCTATCGCTTTTTGAATTTTGTCTTTAATTTCTTTCCCTATCAATTCTTTATGCGGATCGTTCACATTACTTAATTCATCGGGCTCTGTTTCCGTAATCAAAGTTTCCTTGTATCGTTTTCTCAATTTGTCCATTGCCGTATTATGCGCTATTGTAAACAACCATGAAGAAAATTTTTGTCGTTCCGAATATTTTTTTATTCCTTTCCAACTTTTAATTAATGTCTCTTGAAACAAATCTTCTGCATCTTCTCTATTGCAGCTTAGTCTTAGTAAATATGAGAACAACTGTTTTCTGTAAATTTTTATTAACGGTCCGAATGCAGCGGTTTCTCCGTTCCTGCATTTTTCAATTAAAGTTTGCTCGTGAGTCGCGCTCATAAAACTCTGTTTTCTAAATATGTAAACGATATATGATTGATTTTATTGTATGTACGCTTAAAAGTTCCTACAAAATATTTTGAAGTATAAACTATGGACAGAATGTTGATAAATCAAAAGTGAAAACTTTGCTGGATGTTATTGATGATATGGATAATAACCGATTGACTTACAGAGCGAAAGATTTGGAAAAAAATATAATTTATGGGTGGTTCTAAAAACTTTAATATTCTCTGAGGACTTTGCGTATTCTTTGCGTTCTCTGCGTTAAATTTTTACAAAAGATAGTTTTTAGAACCACCCTTATAAAATATCTACTTATTCGAATGAAGTGCTACTCTATTACCTTCGCTATCTACAATTAAAGCCATGAATCCGATCTCCGGAGAAATTTGTTTCTTCGGCATTAAAATTTTTCCTCCCGCAGCATCCACTTTTGAAAGAGGTACACTTAAATCGGGATTGGCATTTAAATAAATTAGCGAGCCTTCCTGCGAGGGTTTATATTCTTCATGTTGACAAAGAGACCCGCCAACTCCATTTCCTTCCATAGGAAATATTGCCATTTGAAGACTGCCAAGATCCATTTTATACATTGAAGGATAGGAAAATATATCAGAATAAAATTTTATAGCTCTATTAAGATCGAGAGCCGGAATTTCAAACCAGTTTAAAACATTTGCCATTTTTTCCCTTTCTATTTTTCTACAATTAATAAAATAATTTTAAGAGAATTTCTTTCTTAATAATATGTTTCCCTTCAAAAAGTATCAAAGAATATTCAATATTATTTTTCTTCAACCGATGCTCTTCTTTTTCAATTTGTTCTGCAGAAATAAACTCATCTTTATCGCCGATTACAATAGTTAGTTGTAACGTATTAAATAATTCTTTCGATAATTCAAGGTCAACATCCGGCGGCGTTCCTCCGCCCCAAAGTATTAACCGGTCCGCTTTTGATTTACCTTTTGATAACCACCTGCACGCAGTAACAGTCCCTTGTGAAAATCCGAGAACTGTTATTTTGATTTCTGATAATAAACCAAATTTGATTATGTCGTCATAAACTGCGTCTAAATAATTAATATAATCTTTAATTTCATTTTCACGGTCTTCTTTAGTCATCCAAGTAGAACCGACTTTTCCGCTGAATCCTTTAATATAAAATCTATTTAATGCTTCGGGTGCAACAATCAATGTGGTTTCGTCTTTTATCGGCTCAAAATATTTGATAAAATCTTCGGCAAGCTGACCATATCCGTGCAACACAAACCAAACGGAATTAATTTTTGCGGAAGGTTTGTCTGTTATATAGTAGCGTGCTGTTTTAGAAATTGCAATTCTTTTTGATGTTGTTATCATTCTGTTCCTTAAAGATTCCGGATACTCGATACTTGACCTAGAATCCAGCATCCAGAATCAAGTATCTGTCATCATCAGTTGCTTGATTTGAGTTTGTCGAAATCAGCGAGTAAATGTCTCCCCCTTGCTTTGATCGCGGGCGCGCCGTTTATCATTTGTTTTTCTATTTCATCGCGAACGCTTTTAAGAAGTTTCTTATTTTTCATCGCATGCGTTGCAAGAGATTGCATGCACGCAACTTTAACTATAATGCTGTCCGATGTATTCAGCCATTTATATAAAACATCAAATGCCTTTATCAATTCTTTGGGAGTAAGTTTTAAATAACCAATCATTAAAGCAATGTGCCACATTACTTCTTTTTGTTGGAACTTGTGTAGATTTTTCAAGATCACCGTTTTCTTCTTTTGAATCATTGAGGGATCTCTGACGGCAACTTTTTCTATAGCGTCAGCGCATCGTGCCCGAACTACTTTATCTTCATGAAAGATACCATTAAAGACTTCGTCGAACAAAACGGGATCGCTTGTTATAAGTTGAACAACTTCATTGGCTTTTCCGATTGAGCGAAGATCGTTACCCTTAAGCAAATCATAAACCGTAAGCATTTATTTCAATTCCAAAATTTCTATTTCATCGCCGATTTTTATTATGCCGTTCCCTTCGTGTAAAAGATTTTGTCCAAAATAAACTTTGTTATTAACACTTCTATAAGTAGATAGTGTCTTTAATGGTTCTTCATTTTTTTCAGCAGTGTCTTGATTTACAGTAGTTGTTACGCATCGCGAACATGGTTTTACAAGATTAAATACTACTTCTCCAATCCTGATCTTCTTCCATTTGTCTTCACTGAAAGGATCTCCTCCGCTGAAAACAAAATTTGGCCTGAATCTGTTCATCGGTAATTTTTCTTTAAGCCGTTTATTCAAATCATTCAAAGAAGATTGCCCGATCATCATAAATGGATATGCATCGGCAAAACTAACTATTTCGCTATCGGTGGCAAATGCTCTATCTACAAGCCGCTGTGTTTCATCGTGCATGTAAACCAATCTGCATTTAATGCCTGATGCATCGCTTAACCATTCATCGGCATATTTACCAACGACACGCGCTTCAACAAGGTCTTGCCAAATGTTTACTAAAACAGTTTCTACGCTTTCGTGATGAATAGGAATTACAAGTGGAGAAATTTCTTTTGTCTTATGTCCTAAAATTAATTTATTGCCGTTGATCTTTGTCTTGATCAATGCTAATTGCGGGTGCGTTCGCTGAGTAATAAATTTTTCTTCGTTGTTGATTATCAACCATCTTCTGTCATGTTTTAATCCGCGGTCTGTAACTTCAGAATTTTGCAATGATATCCCGCCGAGAGATTTTATCGGATAGATATTTATTTCTGTTAAAATATATTTGTTCACTTTGATTCTCTTTTTCTTTCTAGTATTGACAACGAAAAATAAACATTGGGAAATCTCCGCTCAAAGTTAATTCTCTATTATTTCGTCAACGAGCAGCTTCATATTTTGAAAGTGAGAACCTTTCCAATAAATTTTATCACATTTCATGCAGATAAAATATTCGGAATAAAGAATTTTAACCTTTGGCGGAAGTTGATCAATGATCTTTTTTTTATCAACTTTTTTCAGCAGCAAATTACAATCCAGGCAGCGTGTAAACTCTTTAATCTCCTTTTTTAGATCGAACCGGTTAATTATTTCAGCTATTTGTTTCTTTGGATTTGTATTTCTCACGTAATAGCCACGGATAACTTTCTTATGCTTCAAAATTCCAAGATCCCGGGTTACAATAGTGCGTTTCTCGTTCAAAGACATTTTGATAATCTCGTTGTCCGAAAAATTATTTTTATATCTCGTATCGAAGCCAAGCATTCTCATATACTTTGAAAGGGTGCCGAGATGAACATCTAAAACAAACTTCGGTTTGCGAAGAGGTTTAGACCGCAACCTTTGAAGTTTAGTTATATCAAGCGATTCAAACTCTGGATAGATAGAAATATCATCGCTATCTTTTACAAGATAATTAAAGTCAACCGATGCGCCGTTCACAATTATCAAATCAACTTCCGTATGAGGAACGTTAAACGATTCGATCAAGTCCTTCACTGACGGTTTGCCGTAATATTCATGGGTGAATCTTACCTTTCTTTTCTGCGCGGGTAGAAATTCATTCAGTTCTTCATAGAATCTGATACTAACTTTTTTCATCGGTTATTTATCCGTAAACCAGTTAATCTGCACACATAATTAGAACACAGTCATATAGAGGCAGAGGGCTAATATGGATACTACTGTAAAACTTTTAAGCTCTTTAGAATCCTGCGCAATGTTGTATCGCGTAGCTTTCGAACTTCATCAAAAGTTTTTGCTTCAATATTAAATGCAAATAAATAAACATTTTTCTCTTTTTCAACATAGCCCACAAGCCAACCTAAAAAAACACCGTCCTCTTTAGTCCCTGTTCCCGTTTTATATTTCAAGATGGAATGTTTATACTTTTCTTCCGGTAAAATCTTTTTAACTATATCTACATTCCTTTTTGAAAATGGAAGCCGAAAATCATAAAAACGTTTGAGAAATACTATTTGTTCATCTGCGGAAATTTTAAGTGAATTATCCAACCAAAATGAATCTATTTTGTCTCCTATAACTTGATTGCCGTAACTAATTGCGTCCAGCCATTTTTTATATTGCTCGTTTCCTATTCGTCTTGCTAATTCCTGATAGTATGGAACAACCGAATATTTAATTGCAGAAGCTAAATTGTGGTCGCGATTCCAATCCGCATTCCGGCGTTTTTTGCCATCCCATTTAATTATAAAATTTTCATCCGCAGCAACACCTGTCTCTAATGCTATTAACGAATTAGCAATCTTAAAAATTGAGGCGGGTAAAAATCTTTCCGAGCATCTTGATTCGTTATACCGGAAATATTTCTTTTTCTCTTTATCAAACAATATGAAAGCCCCGGCGTTGCCCTTAAATGCTCTAGCAACGATAACTGAATCGGTATTAGATTTTATTTTCTGTGCGGACGAAATATGTGTTACAATAACTAATGCTGCGGTAATAAGAAAAAATTTTTTCAATTCTCTTCTCAAATATTTTTAGCTATTGATCTATCAATTTGTAAAAATTCAACAGGTGCGTCATTATCAACAATAAATGCAACCGTAATGCCGGGAGACGGGCTATTAGATTCGATTAAAATGTTTTTCCCTTTTATTGTTTCATTTAAATCATCAACTTCAAATGCAATGTGCGGAACGGTTTTTACTAATTCCGGTGCGGGTGAATCTTGTTCAAAACGCATCCATTCAATTTTATACGGACTTGTATCATAGCCGGAGGCATAAACTTTAAATTCCTTCAGGTAGGTTTCTCCATCGTGTTTTTCTTTTGTTGGAATTCCAAGATGATGATATTTAAGATCGGTGTGCATTCGGTTTATATTTTTTTACAGCCCCATCAAGATTATAATTAGAAATATTTTAGTTGTCCTACTTCGCATAAATCGCTCTGTATAATATAGATTACTTCCATTCTTGCTTAGGGAAAATCGAAAAAAGAAATGAGAAGCTCAACTTTACAAAGAGTAATAATTTATTCTTGATCGAGTGACTTTTCGCGGGTTGTCCGTTTTTGAATTATTCTTCTGCGGGATACTCAAAAAGCCGGCTTATGGAATTGCTTGTTGGAGCTGCACATAAAATAATTAGCAGCTACTTAAATCATATTGCTGAGACACCAATAGACAAAGAATTTGAAAAATATAGTTGGAATAATTCTAATAGTTAAGTTAGTAGCAAAATCAAACTGCACAGCAACTAAGTTTATTTACATCTTTCTCAAAACCAATTGCTGCCAGCTTTACTCCTTCCGAAAGAGTTAAGTAAGGATGAAACATTAGCTTTAGCTCTTTGGTTGTAATTCCATATTTGATTGCTAAGGATATTTCCATCAACAACTCCGAACCTTCCGGTGCCAATATTCTCGCACCGATTAATTTATCTGTTTCACTATTACGAATAAGTTTGATAAATCCTTTTGTATTGCGTGCTGCAAGCCCACGCGGAACATCTTTAAGTTGAACGGCGGAAACTTCATAGTTTATTTTATTTTGATAAGCTTGATTTTCATCCATTCCAACTCCGGCTACTTGCGGGTCGGTAAAAATAACCCAGGGAAAAACTGAGTAATCTTTCTTAGTAGGATTTTCTCCAAACATATTTTGAACAGCAAGCGAACCTTCATAAGCTGCTGAATAGACAAATAAATATTCACCGGTTACATCCCCGGCTGCATAAATATTTGGAATGGATGTCTGCATAAAATCATTAGTTTTTATGAAACTCTGTTTATGCAGTTCAACTCCTATTTCTTCTAAACCATAATTTTTTGTATTGCCTTTTCTTCCCGTTGCAACAAAGATATGCGTTCCTTCAATTACTTCATCTTCATCTTTAACCGAAGCATTGATTAATTTCTTCCCGTTTTTATTTTGAATTGATTTAATCTTCACTCCGGTTTTAACTGTTGTTCCTTCTTCTTCCAAATAATCCTTTAACGACTCAGTAACATCAGGCATTTCATCCGGAAGGATTCTAAATGATCTTTGTAATATTGTAACCTTAGAACCAAGTCTGGCAAAGAGCTGTGCATTTTCCAAAGCAATATATCTTCCACCAATTACAATCAAGTGTTCTGGAAGATTATCTAATTCGTATAGAGTTTCATTTGTTAAATAGCCGGTTTCTTTTAATCCGGGAATTTCCGGGATATAAGTTGAAGAACCGGTTGCAATTAAAATTTTATTTGCAGTGAATTTTTTGCCATCAGCTTCGATTGTGTTGTTGTTAAGAAATTTAGCGAATGCTCTAAGAATGATTACATTAGGATCATCTTTTAGAACATCAACATATTTATGCTGCTGTAGTGTTTCAACTAATTCTGTTTTTTGACGAATGACTTCCTTAAAATCAATTTTATTTTTTCCAGATTTTATTCCGGTAAAGTTTGGATGATTTGCAATATGAAATTGCTCGGCAGTTCTAATTAAAGTTTTTGAGGGCACACATCCGACATTAACGCAAGTTCCTCCAATTGGGAGACCGTCATTAATCATTAAAACTTTCTTTTCAAGCTCACTTGCTTTAATTGCAGCAGAGAAAGCGGCAGAGCCGCCGCCGATGATTATTAAATCGAATTTTTCTCCAACCGGACTCTCGAAACTTTTTTCTCTTTTTACTTTATAATGCCCGGTTGAGTTAATAGCGTTTATTATTTCT
>JACRFC010000142.1 GCA_016234355.1 Ignavibacteriales bacterium | reverse complement strand
GTCAAATGTTTTTTCTATAATTTTTACAGAAACTTTGCTGTTGCCGTCATAACGTACTTCTGCTTGTTGAACGTAAGGATGTTTTTCAATCCTATCTTTTATGATTTGAAGTGTCAGCTTTTCATAATTATTCTTATCGAGCAGATTGGCATAACTTAAATACTGTTCTTTCGAAAGATGAATGTTTCCGTCAAGTGAGATTAGACTTATTTTATAATCAATATCGTTTTTTAATCCAACCGATAAGTAGATCATCAGCCCGATCGCAAGAATTAAAAATAGTGCGCTTAATATTTTTGCTGTTTTAGTCATTATTTTATTTTTGTTTTTCTTTTAAGAATGCAACAAACTTTTCTCCGAATTTCCATATATCGCCAGCCCCCATTGTAATAATGAGGTCTCCTTGCTTATAAATTTTTTGAAGGAGCTCCGGAATTTTTGTTTTATCAGGTTCGTAGTAAACATTCTTATGACCAAAATCTTTCGCTGTATTGGCAATCAGTTCTCCGGTAATTCCTTCGATCGGTTTTTCTCTTGCCGGATATACATCAGTACATATAAATACATCTGAGTTTAGGAATGACCGTCCGAACTCGGCATAAAAATCTTTTGTCCTGGAATACAAATGCGGCTGGAATACTGCAACCAATCTTCTATTCCATCCACGGCGAATTCCATCTAACGTTACATTAATTTCTGTTGGGTGATGACCGTAATCATCAATGACCATAACTTCATTGTTGTACTTTGTTTCGAATCGGCGGTAAACTCCGTTGAACGATTCAAGAGCTTTTTTAATTACGCTGAACTCAACACCCATCTCTTTTGCAATAGTTACTGCAACAAGAGAATTTTTTATGTTGTGTAATCCGGGAATGTTGATTCTAATTCTTCCAAGTTCCTTTCCAAGATAAATTACACTGAACTCAGAACGGTTTTCCGAATGGGAAATATTTGTTGCACGAATATCTGCTTGCGGCGTTATTCCGTAAGTAAAGATTTTTTTATTGATCTGCGGAATTACATCCTGAAGAGCATGCTCATCAAGACAAAGCACTACAAAACCAAAAAATGGAACCTTGTTTGCAAACTCTACGAATGCAGATTTTATATCATCCAAATCTTTGTATGTATCTAAATGTTCTCTTTCAAGAGTAGTTAACGCAGCAATAATCGGTGTCAGTTTTAAGAATGTCCTGTCAAATTCATCAGCTTCCACTACGATGAAATCGCCTTTGCCTAAACGTGCATTTGTTCCGCCAAGACCGCTCAACTTTCCGCCGACAATAATTGTCGGATCAATTCCTGCTTCTGTTAATACCAATCCGACCATTGAAGTTGTTGTAGTTTTTCCATGTGTGCCGGCAATTCCGATTCCGTATTTCATTCTCATACATTCGGCGAGCATCTCAGAACGTTTGATAACCGGAATTTTTCTGCCTATCGCTTCTTTCACTTCCGGATTATCCAAATTCACTGCAGATGAATAAACAACCACATCAGCATCTTTCAAGTTTTCCTGTGAATGTCCTTCATAAACTTTTATTCCCAAACTTTCCAAACGGTCTGTCACTTCTGTTTTATTAAGATCGGAGCCGGAAATATTAAATCCCTCACTCAATAAAATCTCAGCTATGCCGCTCATTCCAATTCCCCCGATACCGACAAAGTGAACATTTTTTACAGTCATCATCATCATAGCATTTTCTCTTAAATTATCTCCGCGAGTTTAATAGCACACTCTGCAACAATTTTTGCAGCTAACGGTTTGGCAAATGCCGAAATATTTTTCTTCAACACTTCCTGTCTTACTTCATTAAAGATTATTTCGTTGACTACCGGAAAAAATTCATCTTTCAAATTTTTATCTTCTATCAATTCTGCTGCATTTGCGACTTTCAATGCTTTAGCATTCATATACTGATGATTTGCTGCAACATTAGCCGAAGGAACGAATACAACCGGCAACGATAGAAATGAAACCTCCGCTATTGTTGTAGCACCTGATCGTGCAAGTACAATATCTGATGCTGAATATGCAGCAGACATATCGCCGATAAACGGAAATATTTTTACAGATTCGTTTGAGAAACCTTTATACTGCTCAAAATAAATTTGACCTGTCTGCCAAATGACTTGAATGTTGTTCGATACTAATTGATTTATATTATCGGCAACTGCTTGATTAATTGACCGCGCGCCGCCGCTTCCGCCAATTACCAGCAATACTTTTTTCAATTCATTCAATCCGAATTTTTTCTTTGCTTCGGATTTATCACTCAACTTCAAATTTATTCTTATCGGATTTCCGGTTAATTTTAATTTTGATTCATCTCTGAAATATTTTTTTGATTCTTCAAAAGTGATATGAATTTCTTTTGCCTTTTTCTCAAGCATTCTATTAGTAATACCCGGGTAACTATTCTGTTCAAGGAGAATTACTTTTGAACCAAACACTGAGGCAGCCCAAATTACCGGACCGGAAACATAAGCTCCGCTTCCAACAGCAACACGCGGCTTAAAACTAAAGTTGATCATCAGTGATTGAATTGCTGAAACAAAAAGTTTTAAAGGAAACAGTAGATTGCTAAGAGATAATTTTCTTGAAAACCCGCTGATCCAAATTGACTTAAAATTAAATCCGTATTCCGGAACAATTCTTTCTTCAATTTTATTTTTTGCGCCAACGAATAAAATCTCCGATTCCGGTTTCATCAATCGAATTTGCTGAGCAACGGCAAGTGCAGGATATAAATGACCGCCGGTTCCGCCGCCTGCAAATAGAAAACTATATGGAGTTCTATTTTTCATTACACTTGAGCAATTTTTAATTCTGTTGTCTTAACTGTTTGTCTTCCAACATTTACAATAATTCCAATTGACACTGCAAATAGAATTATTGATGTACCGCCGAAACTGATGAACGGAAAAGTGATTCCGGTTGTGGGAATTAATCCTGTAACCACACATGCATTTATAAAAGCGCTGACTATTATATTGAATCCTAAACCAAAAACGAGAAGCTGACCGAATCTATCTTGTGCTTTTTTGGCAATGACTAAACAAACAACAAACAATAAAAGAAATAAGAAAAGAACAACTATTGCGCCGGCAAAACCGAGTTCTTCACCAAGGATTGAAAAAATAAAATCGCCGTATGATTCCGGAAGAAATAAATCGCTCTGCCTGCTGTGTCCTAATCCAACACCTAAAAGACCTCCGCTTCCTAATGCAATTTTTGCCTGCTTTACTTGTATATTAATATCACCGCCGTTTATCAAACTTTCGATGAATGTTATAACTCTTTCACGTGAGTGTTTGAAAATCATCATTCCGGATCCAAGAATTAATATTGACGGAACAATAATGCCAAAGATGTGTTTCATTCTTGCACCGGCGACAAATAAGATCACAAAAGATGTAACAGCTACAATCAGACTTGTACTTATATTCGGTTGAATAAAAATTAATACGCTAACAATCGCAACCCAGAACAACGGCAGAAGAAATCCTTTCTTAAAATTTTTTAGTTCGTCGCCCATTCTTTCCAACATTACAGCCAAGTGAACAACCAAAATCACTTTTGCTGCTTCCGAAGGTTGGAATTGCATAAATCCAAGATCAATCCATCGTTGAGCGCCTTTAACTTTCGGTGCAAATAGAAAAGTAAAAATCAATACGGCGATAATTAGTATTAATGCCCACTTACTGTACTCACGGAATTTATCATAAGGGAGGTAGGAAAAAATTATCATCATCCCTACTGCAGCAAATATTTTCCATAAATGTGATTTGAACAAAAAGTAAAAGCTGTTAAATCTGGAAAAGCTGTAAGTACCGCTTGCAGTAAAGACCATAATTGCGCCAAGCACAATAAAACCTACAACTAATCCGATCAATATTTTAACCGATGTATTCATCAAACCAATTTGTTTACTTCTTCTTTGAAAACTTTTCCTCTATGTTCATAATTTTTGAACATATCAAAACTTGCGCAAGCCGGTGAAAGCAAAACAACGGTACCCGGTTCTGCTTCTATCCTCGATGTTTCTACACAAGCTTTAAGAGATTCTTTTATTTCTGTTAATATTAATGAATTGAAATAATCATAAACTTTCTGTGCCGATGAACCGATTGCGTAAATTTTCTTTACATGCTGCTTAACTAGTTCTTTAATCTGATCGTAGTTGTTACCTTTATCTTTTCCACCGAGAATTAAATACAACGGTTTATCAAAACTTTTTAGAGCTACGTAAACAGAATCTACATTTGTTGCTTTTGAATCGTTATAATATTCTACACCGTTAAGTTCGCGTACAAATTCAATTCTATGCTCAACACCCTTAAATGAAGAAAATGCGTCTCTAATTTTTTGATTCGGTACGTTTAATAACTTTGCTATGATCAGAACAGGCAGAGCATTTGCAATATTATGTTCGCCTTTGATAAACAGATCGCTTGCAGAACAGATCTCGCTAATTTTTCCGAACCATGAGAAGAAGATCTTGCCTTCTTTGTAAAAAGCGCCGGCTGGAACTTCGCTTAATAACGAGAAGGCAAGTTTCTGAACTTTTTTGTTCATCAAATTATTTTTAATGTTCACATCATCTGCGTTATAAATAAAAAAGTCTTCTTCTTCCTGATTCTTTGCAATTCTAACCTTTGCAGAGATATATTCATCAAAACTGTTATCATATCTATCAAGATGATCCGGAGTGATATTTAATATTATTGAAAAATGCGGTTTGAACTCATCTATAAAATCTAGTTGAAAGCTTGATGTTTCCAGCGAAACAAATTCATCTTCTTTCACATCAAGTGTGATCTCGGAAAATGCTTCGCCGATATTCCCTGCAGAATAACATTTTATTCCTGCTTGATTCAAAGTGTAATTCATCAATGCAGTTGTAGTTGTTTTCCCATTTGTGCCGGTTATGGAAATAATACTGCCTTTACAAAACCATGATGCAAATTCAACCTCACTGACTACTTTAATATTTTTTTTCAGCGCATTAGTAAGTACAGAAGAATTTGCCGGAACTCCGGGACTTGTAACCATTAGATCACAATCATAAATTTTCTCAGTGTGTGCACCGCATTCATAAGCAATTGATTCAGACTTCAAAATTGAAATTGAATCAACTAAATCATTTTCGGAACCGCTATCACTTACAAACGGAATTGCGCCAAGTTTTTTTGCAAGCTTGGCTGCACCTAATCCGCTGCGTACGGCACCGATGACCGATATTTTTTTCCCGCGTATATCCATTATCTTATTTTGAATGAAGCTAAACTCATTAATGCTAAAATTATTGTGATGATATAGAACCGGATTACAATTTTCGGCTCTGCCCAATTCAATTGTTCAAAGTGATGATGAATGGGAGCCATCTTAAAAACTCTTCTTCCTTCACCGTATTTTTTCTTTGTGTATTTGAAATAAAGACGTTGAATGATCACGGATAACGTTTCAATAAAAAATATTCCGCCAAGAATTGGAATTAATAAATCTTTTTTAACAAGAATCATCATTACACCAAAAGCACCGCCGAGTGCGAGAGAACCTGTATCACCCATAAAGACTTGAGCCGGATAAAAATTGAACCATAGAAATCCAAGTCCCGCACCTATCAATGCCGCAATGAAAACCGTTAATTCACCGCTGCCGGGTAAATAAATTATATTCAGGTAGTCTGCATAAATAACATTACCGGTTACATAAACTATTATTGCGAGTGCAAGCATTACAATAATTATCGAACCGATAGCAAGTCCGTCAAGTCCGTCTGTGAGATTAACAGCATTCGAAAGTGCTGTAATAATGAAGACAACCCACGGTATATATAGATAGGAAAAATCCCAATTCAGATTTTTGAAGAACGGTAAAGTTGTTTGTGTATTGTACTGTGAAAATTCCGGTAAATAATAAATTGCTAATCCAACAACTAATCCTACAAAAATTTGTCCTATTAATTTGTAGCGTGCAATTAATCCTTGAGGAAGTTTTTTAACTACTTTCAAATAATCATCTAAGAAACCAACACCGCCTAAAAACACTGTTCCGAACAAAACCAAAATGATATATATACTTTTAATATCGCTCCACAATAGAACCGGAATAATTACAGATAGAAGAATAATTAAACCTCCCATAGTAGGAGTGCCTTGTTTCTTTTTATGCGTCTGCGGTCCTTCATTTCGTATCGGCTGATCAATTTGGTTTTTCTTTAATCTTCCGATTATCTTAGGTCCGAATATGAATGAGATCAATAAAGCTGTAATAGCTGCCAACGCAGAACGAAATGTTAAGAAGCGGAACACATCAAATCCGGGTGGATTAAAAACTTTATTTATGTATTCAAACAAATAGTAAAACATTATTCAAACCTTTTCTCCAATGCGTTAACAAATTCTTCCATCTTCATTCCGCGCGAACCTTTTACAAGAATAATCGAGTTCTCTATTTCTTCGTACTGCAAATAGAGAGATAATGCTTCGCGAATGTGAAAGTGAATTGATTTTACTTTTTTCTTTCTGAGCTCTTTGTTCAAATGCTTCATCATATTACCGGTAGTGAGAACCAATAAATTTTTTTCCGGCGAAAAAAGTTTTGCCAAATCTTTATGTAATTTTTCGGATCGTCTGCCGAGTTCGAACATATCTCCGAGTACTACGATTTTTCTTTTATACGTCTTGATCTTTTTAATTAGATCTACTGCCGATTCTATCGAAGCCGGACTTGAATTATAAGTGTCATCAATAACAACAGCGTCTTTAAATTTCTTTACCTCTAATCTTCCATGAACCGGTTTAATGTTTTTTGTTCCGTTGAGAATTTCTTTACCAGTCAATCCAAGTTTTAGCGCTACAGCGGAAGCAGCTAACAAATTTTTCGCATTCGATTCACCATATACAGGAAGAGTAGTTTCAATCTTTTTTCCTTTGTATGATATTTTAATTTTCGTTCTGCCGTCATTTGTATAATCTAAAATCTTCCCTTTTACATTTACCGAATTATTAAATCCATAAGTGATCTTATTCCAATAATTTTTTGAATGTTTTCTAATGATTGGATCATCCATATTCAAAAAAACAGTTCCGCCATGCATCTCGGTAATATCCAGCAGAGCTGATTTTTCTTTATATACTCCTTCACGGTTTTTCAAGAATTCCAAATGCGAATCGCCGATATTAGTAATCAATGCATAATCCGGTCTGGAAATATTTGCTGAGTACTCAATTTCATTAAAATGATTCGTTCCTTGTTCGAGGATTAACGCTTCACATTTTTTATTCGTACCTAAAATTGTTAACGGAACGCCGATGTGATTGTTATTGTTCGCCTCCGTTTTAACAACATTGTATTTTTCACTAAGTAGAGAAGCAATCATTTCTTTAACCGTAGTTTTACCATTACTTCCTGTGATTGAAATAACCTTTGCCGAAATTTTGCTGCGCCAAATTTTTGCAAGCTCGCCATATGCTCTTGTTGTGTTATTAACAGCAACAACGGGAATTTCGAGGAAGCTAAATTTCTTCAACTTCCTCGAATCAACAATTACTGAATTAGCCCCTTTCTTAAGAGCATCGAGAATAAAATCGTGTCCGTCATATTTTTCACCTTTGACAGCAATGAACAAACTTCCTTTTTTTACTCTGCGCGAATCAATCTCAACATTCGAAACCGGTTCGAATGCATCGGGATTGTAAATCACCGCAGATGAAATATTAAATAAATCCTCGATCGTAATTTTTATCTTGCCCATTCAGCCAAATATTTTTGTGCAAGTTCTTTATCAGAAAAGTGTTTTCTAACACCGTTAATTTCTTGATAGCTCTCATGCCCTTTACCGGCAATGAGAATAACAGCATTGTCTTCGCTTTCAAAAATTGCAGAACGAATTGCTTCTTCTCTGTTCTCAATAACACGATAGTTATTCGATTTTATACCTTTTAAGATTTCATCTATGATAAAAAATGGATCTTCAGTTCTCGGATTGTCCGATGTTACATAAACCCGATCGCTCATAGAAGCAGCGACATCACCCATGATGGGGCGTTTTGTTCTATCGCGGTCTCCGCCGCAACCGAATACGGTATATACTGATCGCTCTTCTTTTACAATATTCTGAACAGCTGTAAGAGCCTGCTTGAGTGAATCGGAAGTGTGTGAATAATCAACTATAACTTTTTTATTTTTCTTTGAAACAATTTCAAATCTGCCCGGTACTTGAGGTGTTGATTTGATTCCTTCGACAGCAATTTGAGGATCCATTCCTGATACAACTGCTGCTGTAAAAGCTGCTGCACTATTAAATGCATTGAAATGTCCGACTAAAGAT
This sequence comes from Ignavibacteriales bacterium, assembly GCA_016234355.1. Taxonomy (GTDB): domain Bacteria; phylum Bacteroidota; class Ignavibacteria; order Ignavibacteriales; family Melioribacteraceae; genus Fen-1258. Next base: position 9,161 of record JACRFC010000142.1, on the reverse strand, counting down.
GTTGTGATGTGATAATCACTTCCTTTCCAGCTTAAATCAAAATTTGTTCCTTCTAATGAAAACTCTACATTCTGCACTCTACATTCTGCATTCTTATCTGTTCCGTAAGAATACTTTTGTGCCGAAGAATTTTTCAACAAAGCAGATGAGTTCAAATCATCAGCGTTATAAATAATTTTCCCGGAAGAAGGAATCATATCGAATAAAATTTTCTTCGATTCAAGGTAGTGATCAAAAGTTTTGTGATAATCCAAATGATCGGAAGTGATATTTGTAAAAATTCCGGTTCCAAATTTCAAGTAATCTACTCTATTTAATCTGAGAGCGTGAGAAGAAACTTCCATTACACACTGCGAACAGTTTTCATTCACCATTTGCGCTAATAAAGAATTGATCTCATTTGATTGCGGAGTGGTAAGCAATGTCTTCACTTCGTTATTGCCGATATAATTAGCAATGGTTCCGATTAATCCAGTTTTAAATCCGGCTTGTTCAAAAATATTCTTTACAAAAAATGCTGTGGTGGTTTTTCCTTTTGTACCGGTAATACCGATTAGATTTAATTTCTTTGACGGTTCACCGTAAAAAATATTTGAAAATTCAGCGAGTGATTTTCTGCTGTCTTTAACAACAATCTTAATACACCCTGAGTGAGAAAATATTTGATCCGGAATAGCTTTCGGATTTTGTAATACAACAGCAGCAACACCTTTATTAATTACATCGTTGATAAAATTATGTCCGTCAGTTTTAAATCCTTCAATAGCAAAAAAGAGCGAGTTGTTAGATGAAATGCGTGAGTCTATTGTTATATCTGTGATCTCTTTCAGTTCGGCATTGCCGGCAACCTGAATAGTTTTCACCTTATTTAACAAGTCAGAAAGCTTCATTCAGTTAGTATCCGCAGTTACTTTTTTAATTAATGGTTCACATTTAAGTAGACAGACAGAACCTGGAATTATATCCGATCCCGGTTCAAGATTTTGCCAAACAACTTTGCCGGTTCCAATGACTTTATACTTCAGCCCTATTTCATTTAAACGTGCTATTGCATCTCTTATTGATTGACTGATAAGATTGGGCATGGTAGTTGAATTTTCATTATAAATTTTTCTTGTAGAAATATTTGTTAATGATCTATCTCCAATGTTTGAGAATGAAATAGATTTAGTCTTAGGTGCCGTTTTGATATCAGCTATAAGTTGATCTATTAAATTTTGTTTTCTCTCAATTTTCTTTTTGTTCGGCACTAAACTCAGATCTGTTTCGATCATTCTTTTTGCAACCTCGCGGAAAATTGGTGCTGCAACTAAACCGCCGTACTGCCCTACTTGGGGAGCGTTGATCAGAATAAAACAAATCACTTTAGGATTATCTGCCGGAAAATATCCTACGAAGGATGAATTATGCTGATTACTTGAATAAGATTTATTCACAAGCTGTTGTGATGTTCCGGTTTTACCGCCGACAAAAACATCCGGCAGTTGAGCTTCTATACCGGTTCCATGTTCTACAACTCCAACCATAAAATCTTTTATTAAATCCGTAGTAGATTTTTCTATAACAGTTCTAATTTTTTTTGTTTGATTCTCCAATATGACCTTACCGTTTTGGTCTGTAATTGATTTTAAAATGAACGGCTGCAATAATGTTCCGCCGTTAACTATTGCGCTAAAGGCAGCAATCATTTGAAGCGGTGTAACGGCTATCTCATAACCAAATGAAACAAATGGTTTTGTTACTGCAGAAAAACTTCCCGGTTTTTTTAGAAGTCCGTTAGCTTCACTTGGAAGATCAACAGATGTTGCATTACTAAATCCGAAATCGCGTAAATATTTATAAAGAGTTTCATCATCAATTCTTTCGGAAAGTTTCGCCATTCCAATATTGCTTGATTGTTCCAGCACTTGACGAACAGTAAGGTTCTCATGCTTGTGAGTATCTTGAATCTTTACGTTCTTGTAAACGAATGTTCCATTCTCTGTATTAATAATTTCATTTTCTTTTGCTAATCCGCGATCAAATAATATTGACATGATGATTGCTTTAATAGTTGATCCGGGTTCGTATGTGTCGGTAATAGCTCTGTTGCGTCGTGAGTCCGCAGGAAATAATTCATAATTAGCCGGATCAAAATCGGGTGAGTTTGCAAGAGCAAGAATTTCTCCGGTATTAGGATTCATTATTATTCCAACAGCAGATTGGCCGTTATATTTGTGTAATCCGGTTGATAATTCTTCTTCTAAAATTTTTTGATCTGTTTTATTAATTGTTAAGATGATGTTATATCCTGGTACAGCCGCTTTAGATATTTTTTCATCAATTGAAAGAATTCTTCCCAATACATCACGTTCGTAATTATACATCCCGTCAGTTCCCGTCAATTCATTTTCGTAAACTTTTTCGATTCCTTCTACTCCCACCATTTCGCGGTTAACGTATCCCAATACATGCGAAGCCAAACTTCCATACGGATAAATACGGGTAAAGTCTTCTTCAGAGAAGAGTCCTTCAATAACATTCTTTTTTATTTGGAAAGCTTTATCCATAGAAACTTTTTTTTCCAGACAAACATTTGTAAATCCATCATCAATTATTTTTTTATAATATTCTTTCTGTTTGCCAAAGACACGGGAGAAAACGGAAACTACCGAATCAACTCTTTGCTGCGTCATCATTCTTCTGTCCACATAAAATGAAATATTATCCATTGTATAACTAAGTACTTCTCCGTTTGCATCTTTGATTGTGCCTCGTTCAGCTTTAACGCTTTGAGGTTTATTCTGCTGTCTTTCTGCAATAAGAGTATAATATTCATGTTTGGAAATCTGAATCGTAAATAGTTTCGCGATCAATAGGATAAAGACAAACAGAAGTAATCCGGTTATTATTAGAGCGCGCGAGTTAATCATATTTCTGACTTAATAATTTTTCAACTTGTTTAATTTGATCTTTTGATACTGAAATTGTTTCCAAATTATCACTGGGACGGATAAGACCGATTGAATCCTGAGCATAAATAACAATTCTTTCTTCGGCTGTCCATTTTTGAATCTCTACCATTTTCCCTTCAACTAAGTTGAACTTTACGTTGAGAGAATCTTGCTTACTTATTTTTAGTCTGTTCATTCTTTTAATTTCTGTTACAGCCCCAACGTAAGTAAAAAGTAAAATTGCAACAGCCGTAATAATTACAATAAAATTTTTAAGTGATGATCCTTTTTTCATTAAACTCTTTCTGCGACACGCATTTTAGCACTGCGAGCTCTACGATTAATATTTATTTCTAATTCATTAGGAGTTAATGCTTTTGTAATCTTTTTTAATCTCTTCTCTTTTTTACAGATACAAATCGGTGTTCCGGGCGGACATATACAATCCAAACTTTCATACCTAATTTTTTCTTTAACAATTCTATCTTCAAGAGAATGATATGCCAAAACAACTATTCTGCCTCCCGGTTTTAATAGAGTAACTGACTTGTCTAAAAATATTTTCAGTTCATCTAATTCATTGTTAACAAAAATTCTTAATGCTTGAAAAACTCTTGATAAGGTTTTCGTATGAAATCTTTGAGGCGTAATCTGTTCAATTATTTTTCTGAGTTGAGATGTGCGGGAAAATTTTTCGGTTGCTCTAAAGTTGATAATTTTCTGAGCGATCTTTCGGGCGTTTTTTTCTTCACCGTATTCAAATAGGATTTTTGTAATCTCTTCTTGTGAAAATTTATTCAGCAGATCTGATGCAGTAATTCCTTTTTCAATATCCATCCTGAGATCAAGAGCTGCATCTTCTCTAAAAGTAAATCCGGATTCTACCGAATCCAATTGAAAAGAAGACACTCCCAAGTCCGCTAAGATGCCGTCAAAACCGTCAATGAACTCAATCTTTGATATTGAATCAATATCTGTAAAACTTGTCCGGTAAATTGAAAATCTTTTATCGCTTCCAAATTTTTCTTTACAATACTCAAATGCTTTAGAATCCTTATCTGTTGCAATTAATTTTCCGTTGCTGTTTATTTTTTCTAAAATCTTTTCTGAATGTCCGCCAAATCCCACAGTACCATCGAAATAAATTCCATCTTTTTTTGTTATTAAATAATCAATGCTCTCTTTCAAAAGCACAGGTGTATGAAAATTCATTTCGGCTTTTTCTGCATTATCTGTTTTGCAATCTCAGCAAACGGTTTTGTGTTCTCTTTTTTCTGATTTTCATATAGATCGGGATTCCAAATTTCGATCTTCTTATTTTGTCCAAGAATAAAAACTTCCCGCTCTATACCGGCGAATTCCAATAAATTTTTGGGGACTAATAATCTTAATTGAGAATCAAGTTTATATTCCGCCGCTAATTCAAAAAGCATTCTTTTGAAAGCAGCTTCTTCAGGATCAAAATCATCAAGCTGATTTACACGGGTTAGAACTTCTTCCTTCCAAAAATCTTGAGGATAAATATCAATGCACTGAACGATTCCGCGAGTCATTACAAAAGTTTCGTTAGCAGATTCATTAACGTATTTTTTAAAAATGGAAGGAATACTTATTCTTCCTTTTGCATCAACAGAGTATTTAAAACTACCTATGAACATTGCTTATCCACTATTTGGGATTATTAAACACTATTACCCACCCAGATGCAAAATAACTGTTTTTCATTGGGATTGTCAAGATTATTTTTGCAAAAAAGAAAGAAAATGGGGAATTGTGCTTAAGAGCCAATTACTGTGAAGACATGCAAAAGTGGAAACAACAGAAATTTATTCTCACTTAAGAACTGAAGATTTAAGAGCATCTATTAACTTGCTAAATAACTGAGATAATAAGATCGAAGGTGATATTTGATTTTGATTGATTGAGTGAGATTAATTAATTTATATTTAATAAATATAAATGATGAGGGTGAGATGAAAATACTACCAACATCGTTCAATCGAAGTAACCTAAAAACCACAACCATTTTTTTAGCAATTAGCATTGTCTTCATAGTTATGGCATTCGTCATTGGCATTAACGATAATCCGCCTGGATTACTTTTATTGTTTTTAGGTTCAATTACATTGTTACTTGCTTTTATCCATCACTGGAAAGAATCAAAGAAATTCAAACGCCTTACTTTTGCTTCAATTATTGGATTCATAGTCTTTGTAATTTTACACAATCTATTTGATGGTTTAAGTCAAATGTTCTCTGCAAAAAGCTTGTTACAAATTTTAATTAATGGCTTAGGCGTTGCATTTTTCCTTTTCGCAATTTTCCTTTGTCCGGCTGGATTAATAGTTGGAGCTTGGGGCTGGATTAGTAAGGGCAAATAATTAATGAATGTTTATTAATGAAAGATATATGCCGGGGTATGTTTTGTTCGCAAACTTTCCTTATTCTCTACTGACTATGCGAGAAAATATATTTTCCTAAAAATTATGAGTCGAGAGATTAAAATGAAAAGGATGTATTTGAATGGATAGAGCCACCTGGCGGAATTGAACCGCCGACCTGCTCATTACGAATGAGCTGCTCTACCAGCTGAGCTAAGGTGGCTTAAGAAATTGTTATCTCAATTTCTTTTTATGACGATTTTTTCTCAAGCGTTTCTTACGCTTATGGGTAGCCATTTTGTGGCGTTTTCTTTTTCTACCGCAAGGCATTTACATTCTCCTTTTAATGTGTTTTAATTAATTCTTCTGCTTTTTTACCAATCTCATTTGACGGATTTATTTCTACAGCTTTCTTCCACCATCCAACAGCTTTTGCGGCGTTTCCTGCTGTCATGTTCACAATACCTAAATTTAAATGTGCAATTTGATGTCTTGGCTGGTACTTTAATGCCTTTTCCATCGCGGATATTGCTTCATCATTTTTACCAGTTTCGTAATAACAAACTCCCATATCAACAAGAACGTCTGCATTTTTAGGATCGAATTTTAGATAATCGTTGTATCTCTCAATCGCTTTTGCTTTGAGTCCTGAATCATTTAACAAGTGTGCAAGATTTAGTAAAGTTTCTTTATCTCCAGGATTCTTTTTTAAAGATTCTTCATAAGTATTAATTTGCTCAAGATTATTAAGATCAACACCTGCATGAGGATTATTTTTATCATTAAATTGAGTTGAAGTTATTGAAGTCTGGCTATCAAACATTCCTGAAGAATATATGATCACTCCGCCTGCCATTAACAAAAATAAAATTAAGTATATGAGCTTTGTTGACGAAAAAGTTCTTACCAATTTTTCTTGATGACTTACCTTTTTACTTTTTCCTTTTTGATTATTTTTTTTAAAATCGGAAGAAATAGAAAATGAATTGTTCTCCTCTTTGTTCGGATGCTTTTTATCATCTATTGATTTTACAGCAGCGCCACATTGAGGGCAAAATTTTACTTCATAATTAATTTCTTCGCCGCAAACTTTACATATAATCATTATTAAACTCTCTGAGAATTTATAAAACACGCTAATCTTTAACTGAAATATCTTTCATACCCGAATCGACAGCAGATTTGAAATCTTTAGAAAACTTAAATGTTGGAACATAATGTTCGCCAACGTAAACTTTTTCGCCCGAGCGGGGATTACGGGCATAACGGGCTTTTTTCTTCTTTACTTTGTAGCTTCCAAAACCCCTAATTTCAATACCTTTTCCTTCCCTCAATGATTGGATAACAGTATTTAAGAATCCTTCAACTATCGCTTCGGTTTCTAGTTTTGTCAATCCGGTTCCGGTAGCAACTTTTTCAACTATATCGGCTTTCGTCATCTCTAACCTCTAATTTTAAGCTAAGTTACAGTAATTGCGAAGTAAAAAATATTAAAAAGCTGAACCAAAACAAATAAATAGAACGACTTTAATTTTTTAAAGCATCATAATAATCTCACTTGTGATTTATTGTTTCACTTTAATACAAAGAACCGATTTAAATATTCTAATAGATGCAAAAACAGCTTGAATTCATAATATTTCCGATGGTATAGCATTTGTTTTAATAAGTAAAAAAGGAGATAAAGAAATGACCCTCGTTCCAATTATTTATACATGTTTATTAATATTTTCATCGTTTCTTTTGTTTGTTTTTATAATCTCTTATGTATCATTCAAAGCAAAAGCTGTGGTGAGATCATCACATAATGTTAAACCGATATCAAAACATCAATTAGCATTTGCTGCCTATACAATACCAATAAATTATCGTACTGTGGAACCGGTTGTAAAACAGAGACAATCAAGTCTACCGACTACTATTAACAATCATTTCCCAGCTAAAGATCATATAACTCAAAATATTGTTACTAGAAACACGGAATGGCAGAATATAGATCAAGACGATTATAATACAAGATCGAACCCAGCGGAAAAGTATTATAAGAATAAGCGCTCAGTAGATTATGATAGTAATACTACTGATCGGTTTATTGAACAGCGCAGGTTTGAAAGTATGAATGAAACCAAAAATATTAAAACTATGGAAGAAAGAAATAACTATGAGGATTTACCCAAACATGAATCTAACTTAGCTGAAATGAATCTATTAAATTATTATAGTGATAATAATGATTATGAAATGGTAGCGCTATCAGCTTCACGCATTAGGAAAGCAATTTGAAGTTGAGTCTTCCTTCTTAGTTTGTAGGAAAAATATATTTTAATATCTTTCCTATATGAAAATCATACCAATAAATTTTGTGTTAATTATTGTTGTTGTTTTAACAATTTTTGCATTGTTTTTTTTATACTTCTCATTAAGAAAAAAACAAAAAAGAATTGATGAAATCCCTCAGTCAAGTCCTGTACAAGTAAAGAACAATTCCATTCCCGGCAAAAAAGAGAACTTGCAGCCCGTTTCTATCCCGCACCTACAAAAGCCCATACATATTAAGAAAGAGAAAAAAATTGAGCCCTCGAACAAAATTGAATCTGATATAAAAAAAATTAAGTACGATAAAATCAGTAAAGACAATAAAAAGAAATTAATTCGAAATAATAGATTTGAAGTATGGAATTCTATTTATGTTAATAATGATGGTAGAAATATTCAAGCAGGAATAAATAAAGATGAGACTTCAAACCTAAAGTCGTTAGGCGGTAACATTTTAGATAATTATTCTGATGAAGAAAAAAATGATATGTTTACCTTAAAAGTGAAAGATCAAAAAGACAAACCTAAAAACAGCTAATTGTTTTCTTTGAAACTAAAATAATAATCATTCTGTTTACTAAGTAAATTCAAGACACAATGCAATTGCAAAATTCTTTATATATAAAAAATATGGTTTGCAACCGTTGTATAAGGGTTGTAAAAGAAGAATTTGAAAAGATCGGTGTTAAGATTAAAAAAATCTCTTTGGGTGAAGTAATTACCGAACAACCAATCAGAAATTTACCTATCAACAAAATAAAATTGATTTTGGAAGAGAACGGATTTGAACTTATAGAAGACAAGAAAGCAAAAACGATTGAGAGAATAAAAAATTTTGTTATTAAAATTATTTATAATAACAACTATCCGGTAAATGAACCCAAAAAATTTTCTGTGCTGATAAAAAAAGAATTGGGATTAGACTATAATTATTTGAGTAGTCTTTTTTCTTCTTTAGAAAGCATTACAATTGAACAATATATTATTTTACAAAAAATAGAACGGGCAAAAGAACTTATAAAATATGGCGAACTTACTCTAAGCGAAATAGCTTATAATTTAGGTTATAGCAGTGTCCAACATCTCTCAAATCAATTCAAGAAAGTAACAGGTTTTACGGCTAGCCAGTTCAAATTGAAAACTGAAAATATGCGTAAACCGCTGGACAAAATTGGTTAAACTCCCCTCTTTTTCTTTTAACAATATCATTAAAATTTTATAACATTATTCCAGAATTATGTAACGTTTATCAGTCTACACTAATTTATTTTTCGTTTAACAAAAAAATGGAGTAATAACAAAATGACAACTCATGAATTCAAAATTGAAGGAATGACATGTAATCACTGTGTAATGGCAGTTAAAAAAGAATTATCAAAATTAAATCTTGCAACAATGGAAGTCGGAATTGGTTTCGCAAAAGTAAATTTTGATGAGACAACAGTAAGCTCGTCAGATATAGAAAAAGCAATATTAAATGCAGGATTTAAAGTTCAGAAATAAAAAGGTTTGCAATGAAACAAATAAATCT
>JACRFC010000143.1 GCA_016234355.1 Ignavibacteriales bacterium | reverse complement strand
TGACGTAAATATAATATGCGTAGTATGGTACGGAGTCAAGTAAAGAAGTAAAAAAACAACTGCTTCAATATTCCGTGAATCAGAACTACTAAATGCTTATTGCGAGGAATTGTTCTAAATGAAAAAAATATCTTCAGCTATAATTAGCATAATATTATAACTCTCATTTTAACAAGGACGTGATACTTTACTTTATCTTGCAATGAAGGCAAGAATAAACCTCTAATTATTATTCAATCCTTTTGGAAAAATAATTATCAACGCTGATTTTGCCCGGTCCGTTTATTAGTAAAGCAAATAACATTATGAAGTAATAAAGAGGTATTTCAAAACCGTTGTTGCCAGCTTCAAAACCATTTGGTAAGTGAACTGTTACAATGGCCACAATCATTGTTATCATCAAAGGAATTGAGATGAGTCGTGTTGCTAAGCCAAGTGTTAAAAGAATAACCCCGGCTGCTTCGGTTGATGCGGCAAGATAAGCGTTAAATGCCGGCATAGGAATTCCCAATGAACCAAACCATTCCGCCACACCGGAAATATTCTGCCATTTCATCGAAGCTGTCGAATAAAATCCGTATGCAAGAACTAATCTCACTAGTAAAAGGGATAGATCTTTTGCCTTTTCAATGACTTCAACAACCGATTTATATAGTTTTATAATTTTCTTTTCTTTCATTCTAAAATCCTGATTATAACTTATTATTTAATTAAGCGCAGATCTCGCTGCGGCTAAAAGCAAATCGGCTTTGATTCTAACTTTGTAATTTGGGTTTACATACTCAAATTTTATCATCCCGTCTGTTCCTATTATAAATGCTGATGGGACAGGAAGAATGTGGTGTTTCTCCCCCGAGACAGATTCCAGATCAATATTGTATGTCTTATATTTTTCAACTAATTGATCTTCCACCTTAAAAGCAATTCCAAACGCTTTAACTGCTTCTGCATTGTTATCAGAGAGCAATTTATATGTCAAATTATTTTTATTGATATTACTGTTTAATAATTCCCATTTATCCATGCTGATTGTGAGAATCTGATATCCTAAATCTATAAGATCCTTTTCAATATTTTGTAATTCTCTTAGATGTAAATTGCAATACGGACACCAGCCGCCACGGAAAAAAATCAATACCGCTGGCTTTTCCTTTACTGCTTTTAACAATTCAAAATTCTTACCCTCGGAATCTTTTAAGGTTAGATTGGGAATTTGCTCTCCGATTAGAAGCGGAGACACTTCCTCTGCTTTGTTTGCTACCTTATTTTTATCTGAGCCCGGGTTTGCACCAGATATACTTACTATCATTAAAAAATAAATAGCGGTAATAATGAATTGATTTTTCATTTTCTAAACCCTAGAATAAATTGTTTGTGTTGTAATTCTTCTAAAAACGGAATCGTGTTTTCAAAAAGTGTTTTCACTTCGATCCCGAATATTGATTCTGCTTCTTTTAATATTTTTACAAGCGGCTTCTTTTCGATTTAAATTTTTTCTATAAGCCAGGCAAAATAAACCGATAAATTCATAAACTGTACTTTTCCGCTTTCCTTCTCTCTAAATATTAAAACGTAATATTCGCTTCTGTTGTCATCAGTAATGCTGATGGGATTTTTAAGATGAACCGGATAATTAAATTGTAAAATTTTATGCTCGGGATTAATTGCTATAACTTCACCTAACCATCCTCCGTAAGATTTGAATACCGGATATTGAACATCCGGCATCATATAAATTTCTATTTCAGTCCATTCAAAAAGTAATAGCTCTTCGATAAAATTATATTTTTTTTTAATATCCAAATCATTCTGCTCAACAAACAAATAAAATTCATAAGGCATTTTCCAAACGGAGTTTGATTGGCATTCGTGAGTGCTGAAAAAAACGTGAACAATTTCATTCCACTGATCTTCCGATAATAAACTAAATGTTAATGGAAATGCAGATTGAAGCGTGTCATCTACAACATTATAAACCAGTTCTCTATAATGGTGTACGCGGTTCTCGGTTAATCCGTCAATGGAATTTAATTCGCCTGTCCTGCAGTAGCCGGCTAATCGGCTTTGTTGCGTATATGTGTAATTATGCAAGTGCGTGTTCATAATTCCATACCTTTTTGCAGATGTTTTCAAGTCTGTTTAATTCATATTGAAGTTCTTTCAATTCGGGAATGTTAAAATCTCTTTCTAATAAAACCGGAACAGTATTAGGAAGTTTTTGAACTGTAAAATCAAAGAGTTCGTACACAGGATCAATTATTGGTTCACCATGAGTATCAATTATTAGATCCGGCGCTACTTGTTCGTGTCCTGCCATGTGGATATACTCTACCTTATCCAGTGGTAAATTTTCTATAAAACTTTTTGCATCATATTTATGATTGAACGCATTAACGTAAATATTATTTACATCTAACAGTAAATTACAATCTGCTTCTTTTACAATTGAACTAATAAACTCAACCTCGCTTATCTCGGCTGCTACCGGAGTGTAATATGAAACAATTTCTATTGCAATCTTTCTTTCTAAAAATTCTTGAACTGATTTGATTCGTTCCGAAATATGTTTAACGGCATCCCATCGGAATGGAATTGGTAAGAGATCATAAAGATGCGCGTTATCGCATTTTGAGTAACTGAGATGCTCGGAATAAATTTTAATTTTATACTCTTGCAAAAAACTTTTTACTTTTTTTAAGAAATTCCAATCTAGTTCCTCCGAACTTCCAATGGAAAGAGAAAGTCCGTGAGAATAGATAGGATATTGTTCTGCAACTTTATTAAAAACCTTTTTCCAGTAACCACCGATTTCCATCCAATTTTCCGGAGCTACTTCTAGGAATGCTGGTGTTAAATCCTTTCCTTCCAAAAATTCTTCGGCAAAATCTTTTCTGAAACCAACTCCAACGTGCTTATTTCTTTCCATATGAATTTCCTTTATGAAAAACTTTCTGCCCGCTGAATAACTAACGGGCAGAATTAATTTCCCGGATTATTTTTTTGAATCGGATGGCTTTGATTCTTTATTCTCTTTCATGTCTTTCATTTCCTTCTTATCCATTGATTTACCATCTTTCTTCTCTTCTCCGCATTTTCCATCTTTCACTTTAGAATCCATTGCTTTTGGATCCTTAGAATCGCTCATTTTTTTATCGCCGCATTTGCCCTCACCGCATTTTCCATCTTTCGCTTTAGAATCCATTGCTTTTGGATCCTTAGCATCGTTCATTTTTTTATCGCCGCATTTTGCGTCTTTCGCTTTAGAGTCATTCGATTTAGGATCTTTGTTATCACTCTTATTTCCGCACTTCATTTCTAAATTGCGGTTCGGTGAAGTGTTAAGCAATGATGTTCTAAGCTCTGAGCCGGAACCAAGTCCGTTATAATGAAATAGATTTTCTGCGTTAAGAGCTTTTGGTGTGCCTGTTCCAAAAATAGCTCCTGCTAAAATTGAGCTTGTTAAAAGAATGCGTTTTGTGTTCTTATATTGATTTTGCATTGAGTACCCTCTTATTTAATGATTAAATTTGATTGACACTTATAAAGACGTTGTACCGGCAATTACCTTACAATCAATTAATAATTAATTTTGATTGGCAGCAGATTCGATAAGATGATGCATATGATCTTTTTCAAGATCGGTAAGTGTTTCGTGGGAGTGTAAATTCTTTATTTGCAGAGATAAAAATTTGTGCTGGCGGTCGAATAAACGACAAAACTCGCATATCAATAAATGCAGAAATAATTTTATTCTTTCAGAAAAAGGCAGACTTTTTTCCTCTCTCTTAATAGAAAACAGTGTTGCTTCTCTACATGTAATAAATAATTTAGATGAATTCATTTAATAAACCATTCCTTTTCAATGCAACCTCTTAATTGCAATTTTGAGCGATGCAAGATCACCCAGTAGTTAGACGAAGTTATCTTTAATTCCTTACAAATTTCATCTGATTCTCTTTCGTCAAGGTACTTCATTGAAAAAACCATTTTTAAAAGTTCAGAAAGACGTTTCATGCATTGTTGAAGTATCTCTAAAAATTCTTTTGAATCGAGAGTTGCGTTATAATCAATTTGCCATTCCCTAGGTACTCTGTTTTTAATCCAGTGATTTTCTTCATCAAAATATTCACTCTCATTATTTGAAGTTTCAAGTTGTGAGATTAGCGAAGACGATTTTTTTCTGTAATGATCTATGATTTTGTTTTTAAGAATTGTATAAAGCCAATTCTTCTCGGAGATCTCTCCATTAAATGTATCAACATTTCTTAATGCCGCAAGAAAAGTTTCCTGCACCAAATCTTTTGCAGCTTCCTTATCGTTGATCCGCATAGAAGCAAAACGGAAAAGCTGATCTGCGTAATTTTTCACCCATAATTTTGCATTCAGTATATTCTTCTCGCCGCTCAAGTTATTATTTGCTCTTGAAAGCTTTTATATAATTCTTTGTAAACTCGCTAAGAACCAACTTACCGCTTACCTCGGCGCGTTGTTCTAAAAGCTGATCCCAGTTCTCTGTTCCTTCCCAAAAAACTTTTTTCATTTGAGAAATTGCTTCGGGGTTACATGCGGCTATTTTTTTTGCCAGCGCGGAAACCGCTTCGTCAAGATCGTGGTTATTGGCAAAAACTTTTGTGTATAAACCGTTCTGCTTAGCCCAAAAAGCATCATGCCATTCCGCATCAATTGACATGGTGATGAAAGCCGTTTTCCCGATCTTTCTTTCTATTGCCGGGCCGACAACAAACGGACCTAGACCAAGCATCAATTCACTTAAGCGAACCGATGCTTCACTGGAAGCAATTGTGTAATCGGCAGCTGCCGCTATTCCCACTCCGCCTCCCACTGCTTTTCCCTGCACACGTGCAATAATAAATTTCGGACATTTACGCATAGCATTTATCAATCTTGCAAAGCTCATAAAAAATTCTTTTCCGCTTTTATAATCTTTTATATGTAACAATTCATCAAATGATGCGCCTGCGCAGAATGCTTTCTCTCCTTCGCTGCGGATTATTATAACGTGCGCATATTTATCTTCTGCAAATTTGTTGATCGCTTCAGTGATTTCCTTAAGCATTTTTGCCGGCAGAGAATTGCTTTTGGGATGCATAAAGTTAATTGTTGCAATTCCATTGATTATACTTGTTGTAACTTTTCTGTTCTTATCCACTTAATCCTCCTTTCAATTACACATTTACTCAAATCCAGAGAAATATTAGCAGTATCCAAAAAATTTGATAATCCCTGATATTATCTCTAAAAAATTTACCAAACACTTTTTGAAAAACAAAAGAAAAATTATTTATAAGGGATAGCCAGAGTCAAGTTCATGTGGGTGTTTTTGCATGTGATTTTATGTTCAAGTTTCCTTTCATATTCTTAACCTCTAAGCGGAACATCTTTTTGCGGGGAAATAAATCATTCAACAAAACTATTAGTTAAAAACTTCTATAATTCTGTTGTTAAATTGTTCAACATAAATCTTAGTAAAATCTACCGCTTCGATTGCACGAGGAAAAATCTTTACAAAGTTATTCTTTTCGTTCTCCCAATTTTCTAAAATTACCTTTGCGATTGTAGAACCGGTATGAAATTCATGATTAACAAGATATTTGTAAATCAAATCTTCATCCGGTCGTTTAAGTTGATCGATTTTAACATAGTCTATATTTAAGTCTTTCTCAACGGAAGAACGTTTATTATAAATAAAAGCTAACCCGCCGGTCATTCCGGCACCGAAATTTTTACCTGTCTCGCCAAGTACAATTACTAATCCGCGGGTCATGTATTCACAACAATGATTACCTACACCTTCCACAACTGCTGCTGCGCCGCTATTACGAACGGCAAAACGCTCGCCTGCTTTCCCGGCAATAAAAACTTCTCCACCAGTCGCACCGTATAATGCTACGTTTCCAATTATTGTGTTTCCTTCGAGCGATTTCCTAATTGTCCGCGGAAATCTAATTGTGATCAAACCGCCGCTCATTCCTTTACCAACATAATCATTTGCAACACCGCAGTGACGCAGTTCGATATTATCTACTAAGAAAGCTCCAAGACTTTGTCCAGCCGCTCCATTAAGTTGATACTGTATGGAACCTTTGAATTCACCGGGACCATACAAAAAGGAGATCAATCCCGAAATTCTGCTGCCAACTGCACGATCTGTGTTTTTTAATTTCCTACTTACAATCGCTCTTCCGTGAGTCATAATGGCAGGAAGAACTTCTTCATTAATTCCTTCTGAGAAATGTTGTTCGAACTTTGTTGCCGGTGTTTTTATTTTCTCTGCACTATTAAAAAAGAGATTATGTTTTTCATCTTCTGCTAATAGAGGAATTAAATCAATATTTTTTTCTTCAAGTAATTTTTTGAATTGGTCTTTCTCTTTCAACAAATCATTACGTCCAATTATTTCATCAAGATTTCTAAATCCGATCTCTGAAAGAATTGCTCTTATTTCTTCGGCAATGTTTTTAATGAAGTTAACAAGATTTTCCGGTTTGCCTTTGAATTTTTTTCTAAGCTCGATGTCTTGAGTTGCAATTCCTGCCGGACAAGTATTTAGATGACATTGCCTAGCCATCACACACCCAACAGCAACAAGTGCAGAAGTACCAAAATCAAATTCTTCAGCACCCAACATTGCGCCTATAATTACATTGCGGGCATTTTTTAATCCGCCGTCAATCCGCAAAGTAACCATACTTCGTAAACCGTTTTGAGTCAAAGTTCTATGAACCTCTGAAAGACCGATTTCCCAAGGGAGTGCTGTATGTTTTAAGGAACCGAGCGGGCTTGCGCCTGTTCCGCCATCATTACCGCTAATTAAAATTGTATCGGCTCCTGCTTTAATAACTCCCGATGCAATTATTCCGATTCCAAATTGTGAAACAAGTTTTACACAAATGTTCGCTCTAGGATTTACCTGTTTCAGGTCGTAGATCAACTGAGCAAGATCTTCTATACTATATATATCATGATGCGGAGGAGGAGAAATTAACGGAACACTCGGCGTTGTGTGCCTATTATTTGCGATTGAGAGCGTTACTTTTTCGCCGGGAAGTTGTCCTCCTTCACCAGGTTTAGCTCCCTGTCCAATTTTAATTTGTATTTCTCTTGCAGCGGTTAGGTAAGAAGTTGTAACTCCAAATCTTCCGCTGGCAATTTGTTTGGTGTAGCAGTTCTCACTTTTATCTGGATTGGATATACTATAACGGTCTTTTTGCTCGCCGCCTTCGCCGGTATTGCTTCTTATTCCAAGAATTGTTGCAGCACGTGCAAGTGTGCGGTGTGTTTCTTCAGAAATAGCTCCGAACGAAATTGCACCTAGACCAAAACGTTTTAAGATCTGCCCGGCAGATTCAACTTCTTCTATCTGGATCGGTTTTATTTTTATAACCTCAAGAAAATCTCTTAAATAAACGGATTGTTCCTCGTCTGTAACAGCAATATTTTTATTTTGAGAAATGTTATGAATCTTTTTGAATGCAGTTGGAGAAAATCCGTGAGCTTCACCGCCCTTCCGAAATCTGAATTTTCCTATTTCCTCTAATTCAAGATTGCCGGAGAATGCTTTTTTGCTTTTATCTAAAAGAGATTTTTTTAGAGCAGCGAGATCTATTCCGCCCAAAGCACTTTTAATAGATGGGAAATATTCATCTATAAGCGATTGAGAAATTCCTATTGCATGAAACAGCATGCTTCCATGATAACTGCTGACTGTAGAAATTCCCATCTTCGCCATAATTTTGAGAAGACCTTTTTCTAAAGCGTTGCGGTAATTACTAAGTTTTCCAATCCAATCTTCATTTGCAAAATTTTCCCGAATGAGTTCATAAGCCATATAAGGATATACTGCGCTTGCCCCGAATGCAACCAAACCCGCAACGTGATGATCTTCTATTACATCGCCGGTAAAACATAATAGTGCACAATTGTTTCTTAATTTTTTCTTAATTAAATATTGATGCACTGCAGATACAACCAAAAGCATCGGTATGGGAACATGATTCGGCTGTAATCCTTCATCGGAAAGAAAAATAATTTTGGTTCCGCCAATTACGGCTTTCTCACACTCGGTTCTAATTTCTTCAATTCTTTTTGACAGATCATCTCCAATATTGAGATGGCATTTCACAATAACATGCGGGAACCAATAATGTTTATCGAGAAGCAGTTTAACTTCACGCGGAGAAAGAACCGGGCTATCAATTCTAATAGCTCCGCTGAATGTATTGGAATAGTTCAGAAGATCAC
>JACRFC010000010.1 GCA_016234355.1 Ignavibacteriales bacterium | reverse complement strand
GTTTAATTATTGTAGAAACAAATAAACCCAACAAATACAGTATCCTCGTAGAGGATAAATAAATATTCTTAACACGTAAAGGTTAAAAGATTATAGAAGTTAGAAGGTTCGGAAGAAAAATTAAGTTGACGCCTATGCGATAAAGTCGGGTGAAGTGATCTATCTTTCAATCTGAAATTAAAGATTGCCTGCCTGGCGGCAGACAGGCTTCGTCTCCAGCTAATGCTGGAGTCTCGCAATGACAATTCTCATATTTATTCTAATCTACTAATAATTGTTCTGTTTTGATGATTACAAATATCTTTTCCTTCTTAAGTATATAAATAATCAATTCTGTTTTAATAAAACTCAGTTATTTTTGTACGCACGATTTTCAATGTGCTGTTCATAAAATTATTCTGTTCGGTAAAAGGTTTACCAAGTATTGCTATTGCAGAAGGGATCCATCTTTTGGGAAATTGATTGCCGTAAATTCTACCGGATTTAAATTTTGCTATTTTATTGTCAAGCATTCTAAGAACGGTAGTTTGTCTTTCATCCGAATGATGAGATAAATTATTTTCCTTCAAAAGATTTTTACTCAGAGGGATCGAAAAAGTAACTATTGAAATCGGGTTGGTTGCAATGGCTCATAATCTACAAAATGGGCAGCTCTGCCAGTATGATATGTTTTTTCTTTTACATAAAATGAAAAGCCGTCCCAGTTTCAATATTGAGACGGCTCAACATAAAAATCTTAAAAGCTAAATGCTAAGAGCTATCTTCCTAATCCATCCAAATATTCTTTTCTTTTCAGCAGAGTGTCTTTGTCTTCAACATGCTTAGGATCCGGAACGCAGCAATCAACCGGACAAACAGCAGCGCACTGCGGTTCATCGTGGAATCCGACACACTCGGTGCATTTATCAGGAACGATATAGAAAAAATCTTTTGAGAAAAATCCATCGGCACCGGAAGGAGGTGCTTGTCCTTCTCCGTAAGTGTTGCCTGCAAGTTTCCATTCTGCACCGCCTTCATAAATTGCTGTGTTGGGGCATTCCGGTTCACATGCGCCGCAATTGATGCATTCATCAGTTATCATAATTGCCATAGTTGGCCTCCTTATTTATTTAAAAATTTAATCGTTGAGTTTAATCTTAGGAATTTTGTTCCGAAACATTTGCGGGTCATGTTCAGAAATAAAATCATTTAACTCTTGGATTATGGGTTCTATAATATTAACTAAATTTTCTAAATCAATATCTCTATGAGAAGGGAGATAAGATCTCAGCTTTTTAGTTCCTTTCTTAAGTTGGCTTAACGAACCTCTAAAATTTCCGGATATGAGGTAATAACATCCAACTGAAACTTGAACCATTCCTTGAAAGAACAATCTTTCTTCCCCATCAGATTCCATCCAGCATTCCTCAAAATGATCATGAGCGGAAAAGAAATCAGCTTTATTAATAACTCCATACCTTCTAAAATATCTATCAATGCGGTCGAAATAATACTAAAACAAGGTTAGAACTTCAAGACAAATTGAGCTTATGAATTAATATTTTACCAGCTTCCGCTTGTTCCGCCGCCGCCAAAACTACCGCCACCACCCGAAAAACCGCCAAAACCGCCGCCTCCTCCACCTCCAAAGCCACCAGATCCCCATCCACCGCCTCTACGGCTGTTTCCCATTGAACTTAATATTATCCAAGGTAAAATTCCACCACCTCCGCCGCCACGTCCGCCTTTTCGAAAGATGGTTGAAATAATTATAAATAGAATAACGACAAAAATAAAAGGAATTCCCGTACCAGTACTTTTTCCTCTTTTACCTCCATCTCCTTGATATTCGCCACGTGTGGCTAACAATATTGCATTTATTCCGGCGGCAATTCCCGAATAATAATCACCCTGCTTAAAGTAGGGACGGACTTCATTTCTAAGAATTGAACTTGCAAGTGCATCCGGCAAAGTTCCTTCCAATCCGTAACCGACTTCAATTCTCATTTTACGGTCATCTTTGGCAACAAAGAAAAGAACACCATTATTATTTTTCTTTGAACCGATTTGATTTTTAGTTGATGTTTGATATGTAAAATCTTCTAATGAAGCTCCGTTAAGAGCAGAGATCATTAGAAACACAATTTGGTTGGAAGTTGAATCGTCAAATTTTTTGAGTGCAGAGTTCAGAGTGTTGAGTTCAGAGTTTGTTAACGTATTTGTAAAATCATTTGCATAATTTTTTAATACCGGAATCTCAATCTGTGCTTTAAGAAATAAAATTGGTATTAGAATAAACAGAAAAACTTTTTTCATTTATTTATCACTCTACGTTCGTCGCTCTACACTCTACGTTAAAACTGTACTTTCGGTGATTGTTCTGAACCGGCAGCTGCTTTGAAATATTCTTTTTCCTTAAATCCGCCAAAGTTGGCAATTATTACACCAGGAAATTTCTTTATCGCTGTATTAAATTCAGTAGCAATCTGATTATATTTTTGTCTTTCAACAGCTATCCTATTTTCCGTTCCTTCTAACTGAGCTTGAAGCTGTAAAAAATTTTCATTCGCTTTCAGTTGAGGATAATTTTCAGACACAACTAATAATCGCGACAACGCACTTCCCAAACCATCCTGAGCCGCCTGGAATTTTTGAATCATTGCAGGATCGCTAAGCTGATCGGCAGTAAGTTTTATTTGACCTACTTTTGCGCGCGCTTCGGTAACTGCCGTATAAGTTTCTTTTTCAAAATTTGCTACGCCTTTTACTGTTGCAACTAAATTTGGAACAAGATCCGCTCTTCTTTGATAAACATTTTCCACCTGGCTCCAAGCAGATTTTACATTTTCATTCAAGCCAATAAAGCTGTTATATTTACTCGTAGCCCATGATACTGTGAGAATAATAAAAAGAATTACTACACCAAGGATCCCCAAACCGATCTTTAGACCTTTACTCATTTCTCCTCCTTTTATATTAAAACTTTTTTCTTAATGCTTATTTTAATTTGTAAGACTTCTCATTGGTGCAGGAATTCTTCCGCCTCTGCCGACAAAACCTGCGCTGCTTATTGTTCTTACTTCCATGATCGGTGCTCTACCTAAGAGCCCGCCGTAATCAACAAAGTCTCCGATCTTCTTTCCATAGGCGGGAATAATTCTTACTGCTGTTGTTTTATCATTAATTATTCCGATGGCGGCTTCATCTGCAATTATTCCGGCAATAGTTGTAACAGCAGTATCGCCGGGCACCGCAATCATATCTAGCCCAACGGAACAAACTGCAGTCATTGCTTCTAATTTTTCCAATGAAAGATTTCCGGCATGCACAGCGCGGATCATCCCCACGTCTTCACTTACCGGAATAAAAGCCCCGCTCATTCCACCGACAGAAGAGCTTGCCATCAAGCCGGCTTTCTTAACTGAATCATTCAACATAGCCAGAGCTGCAGTTGTTCCGGGCGCACCTACATCTTCAAGGCCCATAGCTTTCAAAATATCTGCTATACTGTCACCTTCAGCGGGTGTTGGTGCTAAAGAAATATCAACGATCCCAAATGGAATTCCATTTTTTTCTGCGACTTTTCTTCCGATTAATTCTCCTGCACGTGTAATTTTGAAAATTGTTTTTTTAATTACTTCCGAAAGCTGCTGCAGATCAACATTTCCTGCTTCACGGATAGCTTCCAATACAACACCGGGACCACTGATACCAATATTTAAAACAATTTCCGGTTCGGAAACACCGTGAAATGCACCTGCTACAAATGGATTATCTTCAACTGCATTTGCAAAAACCACAAGTTTGGCACAACCGATCGAATCGTTATCTTTTGTTTTTTCTGCAGTCAGTTTTATTACCTCCGCCATCATCATCACAGCATCCATGTTTA
Organism: Ignavibacteriales bacterium; assembly: GCA_016234355.1. Lineage (GTDB taxonomy): Bacteria > Bacteroidota > Ignavibacteria > Ignavibacteriales > Melioribacteraceae > Fen-1258. Next base: position 7,763 of record JACRFC010000010.1, on the reverse strand, counting down.
TACCGGCTTTTGTTGAACCGATATTGACGCTTGAGCAAACACGTTTTGTTTGTGAAAGTGCAAAGGGAATTGATTTTATTAGTTCGCGTTCACCGTTTGTCATCCCTTTTTGGACTAAAGCGGAATATCCTGCAATATAGTCTATACCGATTTCTTCGGCAGCTTTATCAAGAGTCTTTGCAATTTCAATAAATTCTTCTGCGTTACAAGCATCGAACGGAATTGAAATTGGTGTTACAGATATACGTTTATTTGCAATTGAAATTCCGTATTGTGATTCCACTTCTTTAGCAAGTTTTACATGCTGTTTTCCGTATCGAAGGATCTTATCATATATTTTTTGTTTAGTAACTTCAATATTACGATCATGGCAATCTCTCAAACTAATTCCCATCGTTACAGTTCTAATATCGAAATGCTCGATTTCGGTCATTCGTATAGTTTCAAGTATTTCTTCAAATTCGTATGGCATATTTTTGTTTGTTGAATGTTGACTGTTGAGCGTTGATTATTTAAGATAATATTTTAACGCACTAACGAATTGATATATGCGCTTAATCTTGGGCTTAATTCGTCAATGATTTTTTTAATCGTATTAATATTTTGTGTTGTCAATAAATTTCGTTTTACTGCGCGTCTTAACCAGTGTTTTGTTTCGAATAAAGATCCTCGGGCAATTCTTACAAATCTTCTGTTATCAATTTTACTTCCTCTTCCAAATCCTTCTGCAATATTGGCTCCTATACTATCACACGCTCGAACCAATTGATTGCCAACTGTAATCTTTGTAAAATTTTCCCATTCAATAACAATTTCCCAAACAATATCAGCTAATGATTCAGACAGTTTATAAACTTCTAAATTTTCAAATAATGATCTTGCCATTTCAACTCCGCTCATTCATTAATTTCGATCTTTAAAATTAAATAACAACAATCAACGATCAACTCTCAACTGACTACTGACAACTATCAAATCCTATGCATATATCTAAACACATCCTCGTGCTGTAAATAAATTTTAATTTTCAACTGTGCTGCAATTTTATTCATCTCTTCTTGAATTTCTTTTAAATCTTTTTGTGAAGCAGAAATATCAATTACCATAATCATTGTAAAAAAATCGCCAAGAATTTTTTGACTAAGATCCTGAATATCACAATTTGCATCGCCAAGCGCCTTAGTTACACCAGCAACAATGCCGGGATGATTCAAACCAAACGATGTTAAAATTACACGGCCTGATGAAGCATCGCCTTTCTCGAATTTGTAATCACCGCCCATTGATTCAACCCGTCTGCGTACTAATTCTTTTACTGCTTCCGGAGTAGCTTTGTCTTCTAATTCACTAATTGCTTCGAACGTAATTTTTCTTACTTCTTCTTCTGAAAGCTTCACGGTTTGATACCTTTATATTCGTTCTGAAGATAATGTAAAGATTTATTTGAGACATCTAAATTTTTTTCGATTGCAAATTCTTCCGCGTTTTGAACGGCTCCTCTATAGAATCGCAGCCAAACTAATTCTGCTGCTACAACTCCGTCAAATACTCTATCTTCTATGAATGAGTTGACCGTCCAATACCCGGAAAGTAAATTCCAACCTAATGACATTAATCCAGATAAAAATTTACCGCTATAAATTGCCCCCGAACCGGGCAAAATATATGAAATTACCTTTGCAAATGTTACAGAAACTTTAGCTTTGTCAGTTCGCTCAGCAAGTTTTTTTAATTCATGATTGGAATTAATTTTATCAAAAGATTTGGCGGCGTTTTCCCAATTATCTGCAAAGATAAACGCCCATCCGCGCCAATAATTGATTTGATCGCTCTTTCCGTTAAATCGTTGATCTTTTTCAAGTTTATCACAAAGTTGCAGAGCACGGTCGGTTGTCCTTCTTAAAATATTTGTTCTTACAATCTGTGTCTTTGAATCACAATATTCATCTTCATTACGAGCACTGAGTTCGGCAAATGAAAAATATTTTATCGCGTCATCATATTTGGTACCCGCTTTGTAACATTCTCCAATTTTATAATTTATTTCGTAATTAAATGTTTTAGTGGAATCGAAAAATTGAAGACGTTTATACTCGGTAATCGCATCGTAATATTGTCTGCTGTTAAATAGATTATTAGCATAATCAAGCTGAATTGATAAATGATCTTGTGCTTTTATTGAAAATATAAATGCATATAGAAAGAATATTATTGTAAACCGGATTTTCATATTAGTAATCTATCTTTGGTAAAAAATAATTTCTTTGTTCGAAAAATAGTTTTACTTCCTTATCAAAATTGAATTGAATCTTAGCATTATAAATTTGTGCTGAAGAAGCTGAACCGTAAATATTCCCGGCATAGAAAAAAGCAGCAAGTCCGCTAAACAACCATCCTCTAAACTGATGATCTGCATTGAAATTTGTAATTGCCAGATATGTTGTTAATGCAGTTGCAATAAATGAAGTTATTCCGTCACCAATTTCTCCGGTATATATCTTACCGGCTCCGGGCATTAACGTGGACAATATCGCTGCAGTTGTAAGGCTTTTATGTTGCGGAATTTTCTTCTGTTGATAAAAATTTATCATTTGAGACTGAACCGAGTCCGGAAAATATTTTAATACAATATTTTCATCCGGCAAGACAGAATTATCAAGAAAGTATGATGTGTATTTTAATCGTTCGATCTCATTAGCATATTTTGAAGAAGAATAGATTTTTCCTTCAGCAAGTTTACGCAATGACTTGTAGTCATTCTGAAAAAAAATAGATTCATAAAATAACAGTCGTGTTTCTTCAGAGAATTGCGAGCCGAAAAATAATCCCTTAAAATTGTCTGCTGCTTCAGCAAAGCGACCGATTTTGAAATAACTATTGGCTAATCTAAAAACAATTGTATCGTTGCTTTCGTTTTTTAAATATTCTTTAAATTCCTCAGCGGCGCGTAAATAGTCTCTATCCTTGTAAAGAAAGTTTCCGAATTGTAGTCTGTTTTGAGGCGAGAAAATATTTCCGTCAGTTGGCAGTTGGCAATTGGCGGTGTTCAGTAGAACTATCAAGAAAAAGAATGCAACTATAAATCGTTTGTTGGTTTTGGTTTTCAATATTGGATTAGAATTTTATTTTTGCAGAATGAAGTGTATAGTTATAAGCCGGATCAGAAAATTTCTTCGATGCAAGTAAAGTATAATGATTCATTCCTTTGAAAAAATTTAAGTCCCGTGTAAAACGGTCTGCGAACATCAACGTTCCCTTAATAATACTTGTTTCTTTAACTGACTGAAGAAAGAAAGCCGAGCATGAGGGTTCAAAAGGACAGTTATCGCCATCTAAATCGGAAATAAAAAAGTAATATGTGTTTCGAAAAACAGAAAGCAATGTCATTCCAAAACTAGATTTTTCAACTGTATAATCATGGTTTTGATGGGTTGGTAATTCAAAAGAAACTTGATTTGCTTCCCACCTTACCCAATCTGTTTGCGCATATGAGATTTCAGCTATGAACAAAAAAGAAATTAACAGTCGAGCCATCATTTTATTATTTGATCAATCAATTCAAAAACTTCTTCTGCAATTTTAATCACAGTTTTATATTCATTCTCAGTTACTGGTTCAAGATCTGCAGGATACCTAGTCTCAACAGCGTAATCAGTTAACCTCTTGGCGTTTTTAATTCTGTCGGAAACTTCTATTTTATTTTTCTCAAGAAGAGAGATTAAAAAAGAAATATCGTGTGTTTTCGGAAATGAAATTTGATTGTATATGCAAGGTGCTTTCAAAGCTTTTTCAACAGACTGCTGAGCTTCGAAGCATAAGTCTTCATAGAAAATACACTCATCAGCTTTGCCCAATTTTGCAACCGAAAGATTGCTCTTGGCTCTGCCTAACCATTCCTTAGCTTTCTTAATTTCTTTCATACACAACCTTGCCGCTCTCAGATATTTCTTTATAGATAAGAAAAGGGTCCTTCTTTTTTATTTCAAACTCTACAGGGTCTTCAACAATAACATCAACAGGGGCACCAATATCAGTGAAATTCAGATAAATTTTTTGAGCTAATTCTCTTCGGTTTTTAACTCCTCTTTTCAAAACAAGCAAGTCTATATCACTATCAAAATTTGATTTCCCTTTAGCATGCGAACCAAACAAAATTATTTTGTCGGGATCGGCAATCTCTTTAATAGCTTCGATCGCCTTATTCAATTCCTTATTCATAAATCTCATTCTCCTTAGTCTTTCAATAACTCTCTGGCAATTACAATTCTTTGAATCTCCGAAGTACCTTCATAAATTTCAGTAATTTTTGCATCGCGTAAATATCTTTCTACCAAATATTCTCTAACATAACCGTAACCGCCATGGATTTGAATTGCTTCAAGAGCACATTCAACTGCAATTTTAGATGCGTACAATTTTGCCATTGCTGATTCTTTAACGTATTTCTTACCGGCATCTTTTAATGCCGCTGCCTGAAGAGTTAAAAGTTTTGCAGCTTCAACCTTGGTTGACATATCCGCAAGTTTGAATTGAATGGCTTGATGGTTAGCAATCTCGGTTCCGAATGCTTTTCTAGTCTTTGCATATTTCGTTGCAGCTTCAAGTGCCCCTTCTGCAATTCCAACAGCTTGAGAAGCAATTCCAATTCTTCCACCGTTGAGAGTTTCCATTGCAAAATTAAATCCTTTACCAATTTCCCAAATAACATTTTCTTCAGGCACTCTGCAATTTTCAAAAGTCAACGAGCAAGTATCGCTGCTTCGGATTCCAAGTTTATCTTCTTTAACACCATGTCCAAAACCCGGAGTTCCTTTTTCAACCAAGAAGGTAGTTATACCACGATGGGCTTTCTCTTTATCGGTCTGCGTAACAACAAGAAAATAATCGGCCGATATTCCATTTGTGATCCAATTTTTCATTCCGTTAATAGCCCAATGATCTCCATCTTTAACCGCAGAAGTTTGTTGATGCGTAGCATCGCTCCCGGCTTCAGGTTCTGACAATGCAAAAGCACCAAGTTTTTCTCCGCATGCAAGCGGCTTTAAATATTTTTCTTTTATTAAATCACTTCCCCACTTTTCTAATCCGTAACAAACTAATGAATTGTTTACGGACATTATTACTCCCAAACTAGCATCAACTTTTGAAATCTCTACCATTGCTAAAACATAACTTACAGTATCAAGTCCGGCGCCGTCATATTGAGGTGCGACCATCATTCCCATAAATCCAAGTTCACCAAGTTTCTTAACCAATTCGACCGGAAATTTAGCTTCTTTATCCCGCTCTACTGCTGTTGGAGCTATCTCTGATTCTGCAAACTCGCGTGCAGTCTGCTGAATCATTAATTGTTCTTCTGTTAATTCGAAATTCATCCTTTCCTCATGTTTGATCTAATTTTGATTTGTTGATTACCTTTCAAAACTACTGAAAGGATTTCAAATATCAAACCCTCTTTCTATACTCAGGCACTTAGGAACTTAGGAACTTACATCTTTGTCACTTTCCATCTTGATCTCTATATTTGTTTTAATGAATACCAATAACAAGAAAATACAATTAAAGGGACTAACGCTTCCAGAACTTGAAGAGTATTTCGTTTCAATTGGCGAGTCAAAGTTCAGAGGCAAACAAGTCTATAATTGGATGTACAACCATCTTGCTGTTGATTTTTCTGAAATGCAGAATATTTCAAAAGAACTTAGACAAAAACTTACTGCAAATTGTGAACTGCAAACCTTAGTCTTAGTAACAATTCAAAATTCACCATCAACCGGGACAAAAAAATATTTGTTTGCAACGCATGATGATCGGAAAATCGAATCGGTCGTTATTCCGGAAAAAGAAAGAAATACACTTTGTATTTCAACTCAAGTCGGCTGCCCGCTTGATTGTAAATTTTGCGCAACAGGACTAATGGGCTACAAACGAAATCTTTCTGTCGGTGAAGTTGTAGATCAATATCTTCTGACAGCCAAAGAACATGGTAAAAAAAATATTACCAATATCGTTTATATGGGGATGGGTGAACCTCTTCTTAATTACGAAGCAACATTAAAGTCAGTAGAAATTTTTACACACGAGCTTACAAAAGGATTGAGCAGATTGCGCATTACGATTTCGACTGCTGGCATAGCACCAAAGATAAAAGATCTTGCCGATCGCGGTGTTCGTGTTAAACTTGCTCTCTCACTCCACTCCGGATTTGAAGATATTAGAACTATGATAATGCCGATCAACAAAAAGTATTCTCTCAAAGAAAACCTTGAAGCATTAAAATATTATGCAAAGAAAACAAAAACACGAATCACTTTTGAATACATAATGCTTAAAGATATCAACGACCGGAACGAAGATATAAAAGTGCTTACTAAAATTTGCAGTTCTATTCCGTCAAAAATTAATATCATTCCGTTCAATAGTATAAAACATATGGCTCCGGAAGGCATCTCTTCCGAACTTGAACCGACACCGTTAACAGAGATTCATCAATTTGCAGACAAACTCCGCAATAATAACATCACCGTTATGATCCGCGAAACGCAAGGCGATGATATAGCGGCGGCATGCGGACAGTTGGCAGTGAAACAAATTAAATAGGGGGAGTTTTATGAAAATCACAAAACTTATTTTTTTATTCTATCCTATCTCTATCATATCAATACTGAATTCTTCACTTATAATATCTCAGAATAATTTTTTTAACAAAATAACTTTAAAAGCAGGATACCATTTTGGCTTTAATCCTGACGGAACAAATTATGCACCTACCGATCATAGCTCACGTATGGTTGGTAGCTATAATTCAATGAGTTTCCCCAAAAGTGGTTTCTCACTTTTATTTTCATCCTCAAAATATCTTGATAAGATTGGCTACATCAACTGGGAGCCTGAGATTAAAGTTACATATGCGGGTCATGAACAAAAATATAGTCTATACGTAATTAAACCGAGAGTTTATTCAAGATTACCACTAACGGTTAATGATAAATTAGTTATAATTTCTCTCGGTTCACCAATAAAATTTACGACTGCGGTTGAGACGATTGGATTTTTTATTTCTCTAGGACCACAATTAAATGCAATACTTTTTAAGGATTCAGAATACGAATCTTCTCTTCAAGAAATTGCTGATAATTACTTAGACGAAAATTCAAAAATCAGTGGAAAATATAACTCAATATTTCTTGGTGGATTTATTAGTTTAGGTGTTCAGTATAATAAATCTCTCCCGTTCGATTTAATTTTGGAAGCCCGTTACTCGTTCGACTTAACAAACAGATTTCATTTTCATTATGAGATTAAAGATGAACCCGGTAAGACTGACATGTGGTATTTCAACTATAGCTGGGAATTTTTAGTAGGATTTAAAATTGAATTGAACTAGTTATCAACTATTTTTGAAAAAAGCATCTCGTTAATAATTGTTGAGATTCAAGCTGAATATTTTGCAGTTACTGCTAATAATTATCTTAATAAACTAATTAGATGACTTAGACTGAAATAATTTCAGATCGTCTTGAGTATCAAAATCATTTAATATTTGTGAGTAACCGCACTCCCATTTTTTTTTCTTCGTATCGTTATCATCTCTAATCAATCGAAGTGAAGAAGAAGGATCTGCTGTTAAAATTTTTTTGAATATATTTTTCTTAAATAAAACCGGGTGACCTTCCTTTCCGTTATAACATGGCTGTATCCAATCATTGCTGTCATCTATTTGAGAAATTAATTCTCTATAAAATTTTTCTTCATAAAATGGC
>JACRFC010000138.1 GCA_016234355.1 Ignavibacteriales bacterium | reverse complement strand
TTGTTCTGTTTGTGCCGTTATGAAATTAAATGTTAGGAGAGAAATAATAATTAATAGATGTTGTTTTTTCATTTCATCACCTTGCAATGATTTTTACACATACAAAATAATTGGATTAGATGAATGACCCAAAAAATATTTTTGTGAAGTTCTGTATATATAATAAATCAACTTTTCTTCAAGTCAAAATCGTGGTATTTTATAATCAGATTCAAAATTAATTTTTCAACAGTTGGGAGAAATTATGAAATGCTTATATAGAATACTTTTCATTACAACAGTAGTATTTATTAACCTAACAACTGACTACGGACAACAGACGGCCTCTTATAGAGATTTCCAAATAACCGAAATGATAAAAGAAATCTCTGCCGCCAATCTCGAAAGTAACGTTCGTAAGATGGTTAGCTTCGGTACAAGACATACTTTAAGTACACGCACCGAAAAAGATAAAGGGATCGGTGCTGCATGTAACTGGGTGAAGAAGGAATTTGAAACGTATGCAAAAGATTCCGGTGGAAGATTGGAAGTAAAGCTTGATTCTGTCTATTTAGAACCGGATGGCAGGAGAATCATAAGAAAAGTTTTATTGACGAATGTAATGGCGACACTTAAAGGAACTGATCCGAACGATAAAAGAATATTTATCGTGGGTGGACATTTGGATTCACGCAACAGCGAGGCAAACGATTCTGTCGGAACAGCACCGGGTGCAAACGATGATGCATCCGGCGTTACTGCGGTTTTAGAACTTGCACGAGTGATGAGCAAAAGAAATTTTCCGGCAACAATTATTTTTATTGCTTTTTCGGGTGAAGAACAAGGATTGAACGGTTCAACTTTTCTTGCAAAAAAAGCAAAAGATCAGAATTGGAATGTTGTTGCAATGCTTAACAACGATATGATCGGAAATGCTTTCTCGAATGAAACTTTATTACGTGATAATATGCAAGTCCGTGTGTTTAGCGAAAGCATTCCTCAGAACGAAACAGATGCTCAGAAAAATATTCGTCAATCAACAAATGCTGAGAACGATAGCCCTTCACGCCAGCTTGCACGGTACATAAAAGAAATCGGTGAGCGATATGTTGATCAGTTTGAAGTGAAATTAATTTACCGGAACGATCGTTTTCTTCGAGGCGGAGATCATACTCCTTTCAACAGGCAAGGATTTACTGCTATTCGCTTTTGCGAGATGAATGAGAATTACAATTATCAACATCAAAATGTTAGAGAAGAAAATGGAATTAAGTATGGCGACTTACCTGAGAATATTGATTTCGAATATGTGAGAAAGATAACTTGTGTAAATGCTGCTGTGCTTTCAAGTCTTGCACTTGCACCCGATGCACCTCAAAATGTTGGAGTAGTTGTAAGCGGATTGGCCAACACAACAACATTAAAATGGAAAGCTCCTCAAGGAAAAACACCGAAAGGATATTTTGTTCTGATGCGAGAAACTTATCAGCCGCTCTGGGAAAAGAAGTTTCTTACAGACAAAACGGAGATAACTCTTCCTTACTCAAAGGACAATTATTTCTTTGCTGTCCAATCCGTTGATGAAGAAGGGCACGAGAGTCTCCCCGTTTGGCCCGTGCCGGTAAGATAAAAATTTATGAGGTGCTAATAGACTATAGACACTGATGTAATGATTATCGTTTTTCTTTGCGTGCTTTGCGATTTTCTTGGCGTTCTTTGCGTGAAATAATTCCACGCTAAGACGCAAAGTTTACGCAAAGTAGATTTATTCTTTTTTCAGTTTATCCGCAAAAACTTTTTTAAACTTCTCGATCTTAGGTGTTATAACAAAACTGCAGTACGGCTGGTTTCCATTTTGATTGTAATAGTTCTGATGATAATCTTCCGCTTTGTAAAACTTTTTGAACTGACTAATTTCAGTTACAATCGGATCGCTCCAAATATTTGCTGCTTCTAATTCATTTTTGTATTTCTCGGCAAGTTGTTTCTGTACATCATCGTGATAAAAAATTGCAGAGCGGTACTGCGTTCCGGAATCTGCACCCTGGCGATTGAGTGTTGTAGGATCGTGAGTTTTCCAGAAGACTTCCAGCAGTTCTTTGTAAGAAATTATTTTTTGATCGTAAGTTATTTGCGTGCATTCGGCATGACCGGTTTTTCCTGTACAGACAGCTTCGTAAGTTGGATCCGGAACAGTTCCTCCGCTGTAGCCGCTTTCTACTTTTACAACTCCTTTTAATCTTTGGAATACTGCTTCCGTACACCAGAAACATCCCGCACCGAATGTAGCAACTTCATATTTATTTTGATCATTCATTTTATTCTCGATTTTGATTTGTGCGTTATTACTGTTTTCCATGCAGCCGCTTAAAAATAGCGCAGAAAAAATTAATGTTATAAATAAAATATTCTTTTTCATTTGTATGCTTTCTAAAAGTTGCAGCTAATTTATAAAAAAAGCCGATAAGTCTATTTAACTAAATAAATTATTTAAATATGAAAAAAGTTGTTCTCTTTTATAAAACCATTCATTAACTTCCAATAGAAATTCCTTCTCCTCTTTTATTCAATTTTAATAAATGAGGTTCGTTATGAAAAAACTTGTTACACTTCTATTCCTTTCTGCTTTTGTCCATTTTAAATTCTGATAACTAAGCGGCGTTATTTTATGTTGACAAGCGATAACACCAAACGCATACAAGAAATAATAGACACGATAAAAACCGTTTGTGAAGTGCATAAAGATTTACTGATTGATAAAAAAATAATCCTGTTCGGCTCGAGAGCAACCGGAAAAAATAAAGAACGCTCCGACTTTGACCTCGGTATTCTAAGCGGGGAATCAGTTGATTTTGTATCCCTCTACAAACTTAAAGATGCTTTGGATGAACTGCCTACGTTATACTCAATTGATTTGGTTGATTTGAACAATGTTTCCGCTTCTTTTAGAAACGAAGCACTAAAAAATTACACGGTGCTGTATGGCTAAATTCGAATTTCTATTAAATGATTACCAAAAAGCTGTCGCACAGTTTGACGGCGCTTTAAAACAAAAAACCGATGACGAATTGAAACAAGCCGGCTGCATTCAATACTTCGAGTTCTGTTTTGAACTTGCATGGAAAACCGTTAAAGCGTTTTTTGAATACAAAGGTATGATTGACTGTAATTCACCAAGAGACTGCATGAAATTGGCTTTTAAGTCAAACTTGATAAATAATGAAAATATCTGGATCGAAATGCTCGAAAAAAGAAATATTACCACACATACTTACAACTTTGAAACGGCTTTAAGCATTTCCCGGTTACTTGTCCGAAATGAAAATATTGTTAAATAATTTGCATACTAATTAAATGAAATAGGTTAGTAAGAAAAACTAATTAATTCTCCGGGATATCGTTATGAAAAAACTTTACTTACTTTTGATAAGATTTTTTTTAATTTCACCTACACAAACAACATCCTCATTGATACAGACGTAAGACAAACACTTTCCTTACGGGGGGAGTATGAAAAGATTGATAGTATTATTATTTGTGGTATTGTTTTTATCACCTAATAAAGATTTTGGACAAATATTTACTCAGAATTTTAATTCTAGTACGACGTTAACAGATTATTATAATTCTTCACCAACTACTAATCAGTTCAGAAATATTTCTACTACTAATGCAAATTCTACTATCTCAGTTTCAACAAATGCGCTCGTTATGTCAAAAATTGCCGATGCGACTACTAATGCATATGCAGAAAGAAATGTCGATTTTAGCACTATTCCAACAGGAATGAAATTTCAATTCTCCTTCAGTGTTACTGGGGGAAGCGCAGTTACTAGTGTCATGATAATCTATGTTGGTGGAGATGTATCAAATAGTTCTACGATTTCTTCAAACGCGAACCTTTATGCGCGATTAGCTATTAATACTACTGCAACTAGTGGCGAATTTAAAATCAGAGATATTACAAATAATATAAATGGTACAACTACATTCACAGGGACTCAAACAATTACATGGGTGTTAAATAATACAGGCAGTTCTCAAACGTATACTGCCCCAGATAATTCAACTGAATCAATTGTAAATGATAAAGCTGATATTTGGGTTGGTACAACCAAAGAATTTAATGATGTATCAGTTGAAACTTCAACACAAACTCTTGCAAGATTTAAATTTTTAACAAATGGTTGGACAAATGGAACAACTTTTACAATAGATGACATAGTAATTAATAACGAAACCGCTCTCCCTGTCGAACTCACATCATTTACTACGAATGTTATTGGCAATAAAGTAGAATTAAATTGGCGGACTGCTACTGAAGTAAATAATTATGGATTTGAAGTTCAGCGGTTAGCTGTTAGCAATCAGCTTTTAGCTAACAGCCAAGAGCTAAATGCTAATGGCTGGTCTAAGATTGGTTTTGTTCAAGGCAATGGTAACAGCAACTCACCGAAGAATTATTCATTCACAGATCAGCCAACCGGCGGAAAAGAATTTAAGTACCGTCTAAAGCAAATTGATTTCGACGGCTCATTCGAATACTCTTATGAGGTAACTGCAAAGTTGGGAAATGTTTCTACTTATAAATTAGATCAAAATTATCCCAATCCATTTAATCCAATAACAAAGATCAGCTACACAATTCCGCAAAAAGCATTTGTTCGTCTCCGTGTTTATGATATGCTGGCAAAACAAATTGCTGAGTTAGTAAACGTATCGCAAGAATCCGGCAGGTATGAAGTTACATTCGACGGAACAAATCTTCCGAGCGGTGCTTACTTCTATAAATTAGATGCCGGAAATTATATTGAAGTAAAAAAATTATTATTGGTAAAATAAAAGCCCCGCCTTACCCTGCCTACCGGTAGGCAGGCTCCCCAAAGGGAAGGAATAAAGTCTTAAATATTTTTTGTAGAGACGCTCCATGAAGCGTCTCGTTTTTTAAACAGACAGCTTTTGCACCAATCTTTTTTATTCTATCCAATAGAACTTAAAAATATTATCTTGTATTTGTGAATATGAAATATTTTTGGAAGATTGCGTTAAGAATTATTATTCTAAGTACATTTTTGTAACGTATTCAATTACTTTGTGACACCGGAGGGTTTTCTTAAATTAAAATTTTCACTTTCTTTTTAATAGATACAGATAGTTTTAAAATATAAACTAATAACCGGGTCTGTTTATGAGCATTATCATAAAAGAAGTAAAATCTAAACGTGATCTTAAAAAATTTATTTGTTTTCCTTTTGAGATTTTCAAAGGAAATAAGTTCTGGGTCCCACCGCTGATCTTCGATGAACTTAAAACATTGAGAAAAGATAAAAACCCGGCATTCGATTTTTGCGATGTAAAATATTGGCTTGCTTATAAAGATGATAATATTGTTGGAAGAATAGCGGGAATTGTTAATCATAAATACAATGAAAAGTGGAATCAAAAATCTGCAAGATTTGGTTGGATTGATTTTATTGATGATGAGCAAGTATCACAGAAATTAATCGAGCATGTTATTAATTGGGCTAAAGAAAAAGGAATGAATAAAATTCATGGTCCGCTCGGATTCACCGACCTTGATGGCGAAGGAATGCTGATAGAAGGATTTGATGAACTTAGTACTTTCGGCTCGATTTATAATCATCCATACTATAAAAAACATATTGAGAAACTTGGTTTTGAAAAAGATGCGGATTGGATTGAGTTCACAGTAAATTTTGATCCGACTGTTGCTGGACCCGAAAAAGTTTCGCGAATAGCTAATGCAGTTGCAGAAAGAAATCACCTTCGCATTTTAAGAGTTAAGAAAGCAAAAGAGATGCTTCCTTATGCCAGAGAAATTTTTTATTTGATTAACGATGCATATAAAAATCTTTTTGGTTTTGTTGAATTGACGGACAAACAAATTGACATGTATGTTAAAGCATATTTTGGATTCATAAAACCGGATTATGTTCCTATAATTTTAGACACAAATAATAAAGTTGCAGCATTTGGAATTACTATGCCCTCTCTTTCTATTGCTGTTCAAAAGAGTAAAGGCAAATTATTCCCGTTCGGGTTCATTCATATCTTAAAAGCAATGAAGAATAATCCGGATGTTGATTTGTATCTAACGGCTGTACGTCCTGAGTTACAGAACAAAGGTGTAAATGCAATGCTTATTAACGAAATGCATAACGTCTTTGTTAGAAATAATATCCAAAAAGTCGAGACTAACCGTGAACTGGAAGAAAATTCTAAAATTCAAGCTCAATGGCGGTTCTTCGAGAACAGATTACACAAACGGAGAAGGTGTTATAAAAAATCAATATAATATTAAAAGACGTCTTTGCGGCGTCTTTTTTTATACGTGTTATCTATAAATTAAAAACATTATTTTGTTATTAGGTTCATGAAAAACTTTAACGGTGTTCAAATTGAGAAGTATAAATCTTTTAATGTTGTTAGTTAGTTCTACACTTATTACTGCGCAAGATTTTAGATCAACACATCAAGTTGAAAGTTCATACTACTTACAAAATTCAATCTTTAACAAGCCGTATGTTAAACAAGCAAGTTCGACTTCATTAAAAAAGAATACTGAGGCAAAACTAAATAAAACCGTACTTGGTTTTCTGCCATGGTGGGAATATAAACTCGGAACGCATAAAAATTTAAGATATGATCTGCTGTCACATATTGCTGTATTTTCCTTTGAAGCAGATAGTCTCGGAAATTTGAAAGATCCGCTTAATTGGCCCTGGATTGATTTAATCAACACTGTTGCAGATAAAAATGTGAAGCTAATGATTACGATAACAAACTTTAATCCCGATAATATTCACAAATTGATGATTGATATTGGGGTTAGAAGAAAATTATTGGAAAATATTCGAACAAGATTGTTGACTTATAATCTAAGCGGAGTGATTATTGATTTTGAAAACATACGTGATTCCGATAAAGAATTTGCTGTAAGAAATTTCTTAGATGAGCTGCGCAAAAATCTCAATTCAGCAACATTTAGTTATGAAATTGCATTTGCAACACCTGCAGTAAGTTTCGGCAAATGGGTTTTTCCAAATATACTGGAATATGCAGACTATCTATTTATTATGGGTTATGATTTTTATGGAAGCTGGAGTTCAACTACAGGACCATCAGCCCCGTTAACCGGTGGATTTTTCAACTTAACAAAATCATTAAATGAAGATTACAGTAATGTTCCTTCTAACAAATTAATTTTAGGTGTGCCGTACTATGGAAATTATTGGAAGACGAAGTCGAAAGAAGCGTATGCAACAGTAACACCATATGATTCGATGAGTGCAACAAACAATTGGGTAAAACCGGCTCTTCGTTATGGAGAAATTGTATCATCTTATAATCAAAAAGAAAAACTGTTTGACGGCATATCAAAAACTCCTTGGTTAAGATGGCAGGATACTGCGTGGAATCAAATATGGTATGATGACTCAGTCAGTTTAGAATTAAAATATGATTTGGCAATAAATAAAAACTTAAAAGGAGTTGGTATTTGGGCATTAGGTTATGATGATGGAAGAACAGAATTATGGAACCTAATCGAAAGAAAGTTTAAGACAGTTGTAAGTTCTAATATTCCTGTAAGTTTTAAATTATATCAGAATTATCCCAATCCATTTAATCTAAGTACAATAATCAGTTGGCAGTTAGCGGTTAGCAGTTTTGTGAATTTAAAAATTTACGATCTGCTTGGAAGAGAAGTTGCAACTCTTGTAGATGAATACAAACCAGCAGGTGTTTATGTAGAGACGTTGCATGCAACGTCTCTACCAAGCGGAGTTTATTTTTATAGAATTTCAGCAGGAGATTACGTGCAAACGAAAAAAATGTTAGTGTTAAAATAGTCCCGCACATTTCTATTTTATACCACAATTCCTATTTTGCAATGCACTTCAATTATTCTTTGAGATAACATTATGAAAAGTTTAATATCAATTATTTTAATAGTTATGACTATTACAAATTATTCACAAAGCCAATTTCAATTTGCCGGGAGTGTCAACACAGTTAAAGTTGAATCGAACCGGGTTGAATTCCAATTAAGCAACTGTCTATTTAATATTTACATTGTTGATCAAAACATTATCCGCCTCCGGTATACAAACCAAAAGGAATTTTCTCAAGCCCCTTCTTACGCTGTAGTCTATCAACAGCCCGAGAAAATAAAATTCGATTTCATAGAAGAAAAAGAAAAATTTATTCTTACAACAAATGAGTTAACTGTTCATATTAAAAAAAATCCGTGCCGTATATCTATCTATGATAAACAAATGAATCTTCTTAACTCAGATGAAGAAAGTTTTGGCGTTTCTTTCGATAATGATGAAGTGCGGTGTTTCAAAAAATTATTTGATGATGAAAAATTTTACGGACTTGGAGAAAAATCGGATGATCTTCTGAAGAACCGCAAACAATATACAATGTGGAATACCGATTACCCAACTTATACAAGTAAAAAAGATGAGCTCTATGTTTCTATTCCCTTTTTTATTGGTATCCGCAATTATAATGCTTACGGAATCTTTTTCGACAACACTTACAAATCATATTTTAACATGGGTTCAAGCAACAATCGTT
>JACRFC010000140.1 GCA_016234355.1 Ignavibacteriales bacterium | reverse complement strand
GGTCACATTATTGTAGTAAAAAAATTCAAAAAATCCTCAATAATCCTCGTAGAGGATTAACAAATAATTGCTGTTTTTATTGCTTATCAATATTTTCACATGTCTTTCCCCTTGGTAATTATGAGTTAAGTTGACGCTAATGCGCCAAAGGCGGGTAAATTGGGAAGTGTGGGGCTTGCCCGCCGCTTGTCCGGCAGTTTTTTGACGGATTATTTTGGCGGGATGGGCTTTCATTCGGCAATTTTTACAATTGTCTTAAATGCTAATTTTGTAATTGCTTCGAATAAATTTTGACCTGCCTGCCGGACAGGCAGGTTTAGTGTCTCGGGTTTATCGGAGAGCATGTGAAGATGTTTGTAACTGTTTGTTGTAACAAAATACAAAGTTTGTATTCCCTTTTCGTAGAATGGTTCTGCATCTGCACCGCCGCCTTTCCAGGTTCTTGTTACTAAAAGTTTATCATTCCCGTTATCAATCTGTTTTGCAATGTTCCAGAGCGCTTGCGCACTTTCTCCGCCGCCTATCTGAATGCTGTCTCCATAACCGACACAATCAAGATTTATCATTGCTTTAACTTTTTCTTTTGAGAATTTCATATTCTCTGAAAAATATTTTGAACCGTACAATCCCTGTTCTTCACTAGCGAAGAAGGCAAAAATAATTGAACGCTTCGGTTTTTCTTGAGCTTTAGAAAATTCACGTGCAATTTGAAGTAAAGCAGCCGAACCTGAAGCGTTATCGTTAGCACCCGGGAAATAAATTTTACCCGCTTGACTGCCGACATGATCGAGATGCGCGCCGATGATCAAATATTCTTTCTTTAGACCGGGATCGCTTCCTTCGATCATTCCAACAACATTAACTACTTCTTTTTCTTTTTCATATTTAGTGTGTACTTCAATATCAACTTTTGGAACGAGCTGTATGGAATATGGTTTTTTTGTTGAATCAATTAATGTCTGCAGATCTTTTAATGTATGGTTACTTCCACTAAGAATTTCATCTGCAGCAGGCAGATCAATATGTATCTCCGGAAAATTTATCATTTGTTCACCTTCGCCGTGTATAACGCTTCCAATCGGTCTCTGAGGTTCTGCATCGTTAGGAAAGGAAACGAATAATATTCCAATAGCACCATGATTAGCCGCAACAATAGCTTTCTCACGCGGATTTCCGTTTATAAAATTTTTTCCGTCAATGTTCCATTTTGGATTGTACTTAAATGCGAGAACAACTTTTCCTTTAACATCTATTCCGGAGTAATCATCATAACCCAATTCAGACTGAGATAGACCATATCCGCAGAAAACAACCGGAGCTGTAAAATTACCGGCACCTGTAAATCCGCGATAGGCATAATCATCACCAATTTTATAATTGATCGTCTTTCCATCTTTAATAACAGAAAAATGTTCGGGAGCTAATATTTCATTGTATTCAACTTTTAATTTCTGAAAATAGTTATCATCGCCGCCCGGTAAAAAATTTAATTTAGCTAATTCTCCGGCTATGAAATTAGCCGCTTTTGTGTAGCCGTCGCTGCCGGGAAGTCTTCCCGCAAGTTCTTTGCTTGCAAGGAACTCAACTGTCTTTATAAGTTCTTCTTTTTTAATTTGTGCGTAATTGAAAACATTTAGAAATAAGAAAACAGAAATAAGAAATAAGAATTTTTGCAGTTTCATATATATCTCGATTAATGTTGGATTATCTTGAACTGAAAATATTTATTAGAGAACTCTGAAAAATTGGATTACTTACAACTGCAAGATAATAAATAGAACACAGATAACGCTGATTTGGCGGATTTTCGCTGATTATTATCTGTG
>JACRFC010000139.1 GCA_016234355.1 Ignavibacteriales bacterium | reverse complement strand
GAAGAAAACAGTTTTAGAATTGGGCGGAAGCGATCCGTTTATTGTGCTAGAAGATGCCGAAATTAATGAAGCGGTAAAAACTGCAGTAACAGCAAGACTGATTAATAACGGACAAAGTTGTATTGCGGCAAAAAGATTTATCGTTGTGGAGAAAATTTACAATGAATTTGAAAAGAAATTTGTAGAAGCAATGCGTAAAGTAAAAGTCGGTGATCCAATGAATAAAGAAACTGAACTTGGACCAATTGCGCGGGAAGATTTACTTTGCGAACTGGAAGATCAAGTAAAATGTTCTGTACAAAGCGGCGCAAAAATTCTGTGTGGCGGAAAGAGAATTGCACGCGAAGGTTTTTATTTTGAAGCTACAATTCTCTCAAATGTTTTGCCGGGAACTCCAGCTTACGAAGAAGAAATATTCGGTCCGGTTGCTACACTAATAAAAGCTGTTGATGAGAAGGATGCGATTAGAATAGCAAACGATTCCGCATTTGGACTTGGTGCCTCGCTGTGGACTTCCAACATCGAGAAAGCAAAACAGCTTGCTGCAAAAATTGAGAGCGGCTCAGTATTTATTAACGGAATGGTAAAATCAGATCCGCGGCTGCCATTCGGCGGAATAAAAAATTCCGGTTACGGAAGAGAACTTTCTCATTACGGAATAAAAGAATTTGTTAATATTAAAACAGTCTGGATTAAATAGTCTCTGGATTCTGGATACTGGATACTGGATTCCGGATAAAAAAAGAATATTTTAATATGAGAAACGGAATGAAATAAATGGGTGAAATAGTAATTAATAATCGAGCATCAAGTATCCAGCAACCAGTATCCAGATGTGCTTGGTCCGGTAATGATCTGCTTTATCAAAAATATCATGATGAAGAATGGGGAGCGCCGGTTCATGATGACAGAAAACTTTTTGAAATGTTAATCCTTGAAGGGGCACAAGCAGGATTAAGCTGGATTACAATTCTCAGGAAACGGGAAAACTACCGCAAAGCATTTAATAATTTTGACGCGAAGAAAATCGCTAAGTACGATTCAAAAAAAGTAAAACAACTTTTGCAAGACGAGGGAATTGTACGCAACAGATTAAAGATAGCGGCAACGATTCAAAACGCTAAATGTTTTCTCTCTATTCAGAAAGAATTCGGTTCGTTCGATAAATACATTTGGCAATTTGTAGATAGTAAGCCAATTGTAAATAATCGGAAATCACTTAAAGAAATTCCGGCTACGACAAATGAATCAGATGCGATGAGTAAAGATTTGAAGAAACGCGGATTCAAGTTTGTCGGCTCAACAATTTGCTATGCTTTTATGCAAGCTGTTGGAATGGTGAATGACCACACAATTGATTGCTTCCAATATAATAAATTCAAAAAAAAGAGCTTGATGATTCAAGCTCTCTAATTTTGATAGAACAATTTTTCTAATGAATTCAACGCATCATCAATTTTCTCTACATCTTTTCCGCCGGCAGTTGCAAGGTGAGGACGTCCGCTTTCGAATATTTTTTGTGATTATTTAATTAAAGTCCAGATTAGCTTAACCATTCAAAATAATTTTCTTGAGAAATTATTCCGAATTTAGAATCCGGATAAGCATTTTTCCATGCTGCAGGTAGTTTTACTTTTTGTTCTTTCCATTTGAATTCATATGCAAATAGCTTCCCTTCGCGTTCTTCTACAAAGTCTATTTCTTGTTGATCGTATGTTCTCCAAAAATAGTTATTCACAATCATTCCATCATAAGTTTGTTTCTTTATTCTTTCACTTATCATGTAATTTTCCCACAGAGATCCAACGTCATTTCTCAGCTCAAGGGGTTGGAAGTTTGCTATGATTGCATTTCTAATTCCGTTATCAATAAAATACCATTTTGAATTCTTAACTATTTCTTTCCGTAAGTTCTTACTGAATCCGGTTAATTTATATATAACGAAAACTTTTGATAGAACATCAAGATATCGTTCAACAGTGTTCTTTGACATTGATAAACGTGAACCCAATTCTTGTAGTGATACTTCATTGCCGACTTGATATGCGATCAGTTTCAACAAATTAAATATTTTTGAAGATTTTTTTATTTTTTCAAATGTCAGTATGTCTTTGAGCAGATAAGAATTTATAAGTTCCCTCAGGTATTCTTCTTTCTCGTTCTTGTTATAAAGATTAATTAGCTCGGGCATATTTCCATAAACCAATCTCTCTTTCATGTTATCAAACTGTTCTTCGGGTTTTTCAATTTGAGAATATTCTTTCTCGGCAAAGGGGAAAATAAGTATTTGGTGTTTTCTTCCGGTTAGCGGCTCACCGGTTAGATTTGTTATATCAAAAGCTGATGAACCAGAAACAATTATTTTTAAGTTCGCAAACGAATCAACTATTAGCTTAAGAATGGAACCGATATCCGGGATTTTTTGTGCTTCATCAATAACGAGCAAAGTGTTATCAGCTATTATATTCTTATAATTTTGTACACTTCGTCTCTTCAAAATTTCATGAACCGCAAAATCTTCACCGCTCCAAAAGATATATTTTTCTTTTACAGAGGTTAGAATTTTTTTGAGAAGGAAAGTTTTACCGACACGCCTCGCTCCTAAAAGAACAACAACTTTACCTGGCGTTAGTTTTTGAAGTATAGTTTTTTCAGTGATTCGTTCAAGAATCATGTAAATACCGTCAATTGACTGACGGAATTTACATTAATTCAGTCAGTCAATCAACCGAATTTTGATCATTGTATCTATTTAGTAAAGATTATTGGTTAATTGTTCTTTCAATACTTCTTAACGCTTCATCAATTTTCTCTACGTCTTTTCCGCCGGCAGTTGCAAGGTGAGGGCGTCCGCCGCCGCTTCCTCCAACAACTTGAGCAACTTGTTTAACAATATTTCCGGCAAGAATTTTTTTCTCTTTGATCAGATCATCGCTTACCACTGCAACAATTCCGACTTTATCTTCGATTTGAGAGATCAATACACCAACACCGCTTTTCATCTTCTCGCGCAGTTCATCTCCCATTGATTTTAATTCATCCATATTTGAAGCAGAAACTTTTCCTTTGAAGACTTTTACACCATTAACATTAACCGGAGAAGAAATTATTTGATCAAGTCCGCCAAGTTTTTCTTTGAGTTTTAAATCGGCAAGTTCTTTTTCAAGTTTCTTTTTTTCATCAAGAATTTCATTAACTCTGCGTTCTGCATTCTGCATTCTGCACTCTTGTTCTTTAATAAATTTTTCAACACCCGCTCCCGTTACCGCTTCAATTCTTCTAACTCCGCTTGCGATAGAGGATTCACTGACTATCTTAAATAAACCGATCTGCGAACTATTCTGAACATGAGTTCCGCCGCAGAACTCCATTGTAAAATCACCGAACTGTACTACATTAACTTTATCACCGTATTTATCACCAAAGAACATGAGCGCGCCCAGTTTTATTGCTTCTTCAAACGGAGTATCGCGGCGATGGATCAACGGAAGATTTTCTCTTATCTTTTCATTAACCAGTGATTCGATCGCTTCAAGTTCTAATTCTTTTACTTTTTCAAAATGAGTGAAATCGAAACGGAGATAATCGGGACCGACATAAGAACCGGACTGCTGAACATGCTGACCAAGTATTTGTCTAAGTGCTTTGTGAAGAAAATGTGTAGCGGAATGATTGCGCATTATGTCCCATCTTCGGTTCGCATCAACTTGAGCAATTACGTTCATTCCATTTTCAAGTTTGATATTTGCATCGGTATCAACAACATGAACAATTTGATTGTTAACTATAGCGAGATCAACGACACGCAATTGTTTGCCGCCAACTAATATATATCCGGTGTCATCAACTTGTCCTCCACCGAAAACATAGAAAGGAGACTTATCAAGAAGAACAAACGTTTGGTTATCAGAGTTTTTTACCTGGATAATTTTAGCTTCGGTTTTTAATTCACCATATCCGGTAAATTCAGTTTTTTCATATACTGTAAGAGTAGCAACGGCATCAAAAGTAATTTTAACTGAACTAGTTACTTCTTTTCTTCCTTTGCTTGAGCGTTCTTTTTGTTCTTTCATTAGTTCATTGAAACGTAACTCATCAATATCAAATCCTTGTTCACGTGCCATTACTGCTGTCAGGTCAACAGGGAATCCGAACGTGTCATATAACTTAAAAACATCATCTCCGGACATAACTCTTTGGTTTGTTGTTTTAAATTTTTTTACCAACACATCAAATAATTCTATTCCACGGTCAAGCGTTGAGTTAAAGCTTTCTTCTTCTGCCTTGATAATCTTTTCAATATTCAATTGATTCGTTTTTATTTCCGGAAAGACATGATTAAAATTATCAACGACAACCTGAACTAATTTATATAAGAACGGATCTTTCAAATTAATTTTTCTTCCGTAACGAGCGGCACGTCGTAACAATCTTCTTAAAACATAACCACGCCCTTCGTTACCAGGGGTAGCGCCATCTGCGATTGCAAAAGTTAGTGTTCGGATATGATCGGCAATAACGCGCATTGCAATCATATCTTCTTCCTCCTTCGATAAATCTGCGGCGGACAGGTCTTTTTTATAACTCACACCGGAAAGTTTTTCAACTGATTTGATAATGGGAGTGAAAACATCGGTATCGTAATTGGAATTTTTCTTTTGAAGAACAGCACAGACACGTTCGAATCCCATTCCCGTATCAACATGTTTTGCAGGAAGTTCGTGAAGCGTTCCGTTCTCATCTCGGTTGTATTGAATGAAAACCAGATTCCAGATCTCAATACATTTCGGATCGTCGGCATTTATATATTTCGGATTGTCGTAATCATCGCTTAAGTTAATATGAATTTCCGAACATGGACCGCATGGACCGGTTTCCCCCATTTCCCAAAAATTATCTTTCTCATCAAACTTTAAAATATGTTTCGGATTAATATCTGTTTCACTTTTCCAATAATTTAGTGCTTCATCATCTGTTCTGTAAACAGTTGCCCACAATCTTTCTTTCGGAAGTTTCCAAATTTCGGTTAAAAGTTCCCATCCCCACTTAATTGCTTCTTTTTTGTAGTAGCCTGCCCCGATTCCGTTTTTTGAAGAGGGGTCGCCAAAGCTCCAATTGCCGAGCATTTCAAAAAAAGTATGGTGATAAGTATCGTAACCGACTTCTTCAAGATCGTTATGTTTACCGGAAACGCGGATACATTTTTGTGTATCAGCCGCGCGTTTATATTCTCTTGATCCGGTTCCGAGAAATACATCTTTAAATTGGTTCATTCCTGCATTTGTAAAAAGAAGAGTCGGATCGCCATGCGGAACGACAGGTGCACTCGGTACAATCCTATGATCTTTGCTTTTGAAAAAATCTAAAAATTGCTGCCGTATTTTGTTTGAGGTCATAAATCAGTCTTAAGTTTTTAATGAGCAAATATAATAAAAATAGCTTATAGCCGTCAGCATTCAGCGTTCAGCATTTATTCTAATTGAAAAAAAACCGAGATGAGTATTTAATTTTCATTTTACTAAGTTAAAGCCGATAGCTGAGCGCTGATAGCTGACCGCTGGTTGCCAATTGCAATTTTGAAATAGTAATGATACTTTTGATTATAAACATTCAACAAAATTGAATAAGTGTGAGTAAATTTAAAGAGTTATCGGATTTAGAATTAGTACGGGAGATTGCACAGTATGAATCACGTGCGCTGGAAGAACTTTACGAAAGGTATTCCTCACTATTATATACAGTAATTAAGAAAATTTCCCCCGATAAAGCCACGGCAGAACAGATACTAGTTGAAGTTTTTGTAATCATCTGGCGTAAAATCAGCAAGCTCGATTTAAATAACGGAAATGTTTTTAGCTGGCTTGTAACACTTGCCCGAAATAAAGCCGTTGATAGTTTAAGAAGAGAGCGCGCTGCAGGAATGACAGTTCAATTTTATGATGATGATTACGAGGATTATTTTATTCTTCCCTCGTTTCCAAATGAGATGGATAGTTTAGATTTTAACACAGCTTTTACTATTAAACCAAAGATCGAACAAGCATTATCAAAATTAACCGATACGCAGAAATATGTTTTGCATTTAGCATATTATGAAGGATATGCAATAGATGAGATTTCCGATAAGCTTAATGTTCCTGTTGAAACGGTACGCGGAAAAATTATGACTGCTTTAACAAGTTTAAGAGATTATCTGGTGGGTGAGTGAAGACAGACAAAGCTTTAAGCGAAATGATTGCTGCATTTGCAACAGGCTGCATGGATAAACAAAATTACATGCAGTTCAAAGATTATATGGATGAAGGCGGATACTTACCGAAAAGAGAATTGGGAGAATTTCAAAATATTATTTCAATGATTCCGGTTATTCTTGATTTAGAAAGACCCGATTTGTCAATCAAAGATTTAGTTGCAAAAAAATTGATCGGTATGAAAGAGGAGATCAAAACAAAAATTATTGAAGGAAAGAAAAAAACAAATGCAGCGGCAATTAAATTAAGTAAATCCTCAATCGGCTCGGCGAAGAATAAAACAATAAGTTTTATAGATCGAAAAACAACAACAACAACATCGGCATTTCAAGCAGGAAGCGGCGATACACAAATTTCTCTTCCTCCAAGAAAAACCAAAACACCAATACCCGAACCCAAAACCCCGGCAATGGAGTCAAAAAAAATAGAATTACCAGATACAACCGGAACACCTAAATCTTTATTACCACCACCGCAGCTAATAACAAAAACGACCGAACAAACAAAATCAGAATCCCGGGAAAAAGCTTCATCAGGAATTATGGGAGCGGTTGCGTTACTGTTATCTATAGTTCTTTTTTCAACTCTATCATATTTTACATTTACATCAATCAAATCCCTCAATGGAACTGTAGAGGATTTAACTAACCAGGTGAACTCGCTAAAAAATCAAATTGGTACGGCAAATAATTTTATTAGCAATTACACATCTTTAATTGAATTTTTTAATTACAAAGATATTATTGTAATTGGTTTATCAAGCTCAGACGCAGCAGAGAAAAGTTCCGCCCAAATTCTTTTATCTTTTAGTCAAAAAGAAGGACTGATTCAATTCAAAGATGTAAAACAGCTGCAGCCAAATAAAAGTTATCAGGTTTGGGTTCAGAGTAAAGGTCAATCTTATTCACTTGGCGTGTATCAACCAAGCGGAAGTGAGTATTTGAAAATAAATTCTTTTCCGTTTCTCCCGAAAGAGAATATAGAATCATACTTTGTTACAATTGAATCTAAAGAAGGGTCACCCACACCTTCAACGGTTATTTATTTATCGAGTTCTACGGCTGGTAAAATTCCGAAAGGCAGAGTTAATTAAAACCATTACTTTTTTCTGTTGATGAAAATTATCATTCCCATTACAATCAATATTACAGGCCAGAATACTTCGAACAAATTTCCTATTCTATTCGCAGCGCTAAACAAACCAATTTTTTTGAATTGAGTAATACTTATATAACTCAATACAAAAAGGACAATACCGGCATAGAGGAAAATCTTTTCTTTTATGTTTTCTATGAAAAGAATCACTAAGACGGAACCGCTTATAAAAAGAACCGAGAAGAAAACTATTCCCCGTGTATCAAGAATTTCAAAATACGATTTTGCTAAAAAGACAACCCCGATTAGGAACATTATTGTTGACGCAGTTAATTTTCCTCTCTCACCATTATTCAGCGCAGAATAAACTGTTGGTATCGAATAAAAGATAAAAACAATTCCGACGACATCTTCAAATGTTAGTAAAATTATATTGCGACTACCGAGCATTGAAAGTATGCCGAAAATCAAAAAACTAAATCCAAGTATGATTCTGTTATTCAAATTTTTGCCCTTCTTCGTAAGGAATAAAAGCAGCAAGAATAAGATAGAGTGAAGCAAATATTCCTAATGTTAATAACGTAGCAAGGATAAATATTATGCGAAATACGGTTGCATCTATCCCGATATACTTTGCAAGACCGCCGCATACTCCGGTTAGTTTTCGATCTCCCCGTGATCTAAATAATTTTTCCGGTTGTCCTGATAAAGTTATTTCGGCTTTTGAAGGTTTAATTATTATAAAATAAATTCCAATTGCAAAAGCTGCAAGAGGAAAGATAAAATCATTTGGAAAAATAAAAATTCTTGAACTGCCGGCGATTCCAATTATCCTTAAAGCAAAATAAAATCCGAATAGTATTAAAAGTCCGCTGATTACAGTTTTGATATTTTCTTTTCTTAAAGAAATTATTTCGGGTTGAGAAAGAAGAATAGGATTTTTATCAACCGGAATTAGTAAAGCAGTTATTAAATATGCAACAACGCTCCATCCGCCGAATAGGAGCGTTAAAAGTGCAATAACCCGGATGTTTGCCGGTTCTGTTTTTAAATACTCAGCGATTCCTGCACAAACTCCCGTTATAACAACATTGTTCTTTGATCGGGAAAATTTTTTAATTGGAGAAAGTGGAACGGGAGCGTTATCCATTTTATCGAAAAGTCTTTCTTCGGATTGAAGAGGATCGTTTTGATCTTCCGATACTGATTTGCTTTCATTCGATTCGATCAGAGCAACTCCATACTATTTTTAACAGTTAAATTCACCGGCAATTATTTAGTTTATTTTCTTTTTGAATATATAAAATTATGTTTATGCTAACAATATTTTGATACGTGCAACTGCAAATCAATTCTTTTATATTTCTAATTGATACTATGCCTTTTTGGAAAATGAGAATGAATTTGCTAATTCGTTTTCCCTTTCACTCTTTACGTTTTACGTAGAATTATATCGCACCAAATTATATAGATTAGAAATAATACGAGGAAGACATGCTTACAAAATTTTTCGGTCTAAAAGAACTTAATACAACCATCAAACAAGAAATTATTGCCGGGGCTACAACATTCGTAACAATGGCTTACATTATTATTGTTAACCCCAAAATTCTTGAAGCTGCGGGAATGCCGTTCGGCGCATCAATGGTTGCAACTATCATGAGCGCTTTCTTCGGAACACTTATAATGGGTGTTTATGCAAGGCGACCTTTTGCAATTGCGCCTTATATGGGAGAGAATGCATTTATAGCTTACACAGTTGTAAATGTTTTACATTATAGCTGGCAGACGGCGCTCGGTGCAATTTTTATCGGCGGATTATTATTTACTATTCTTACGGTGTTTAAAATTAGAAGTTGGCTTGCATATGCAATTCCAGAAAGTTTAAAAATAGCTTTCGCATCGGGAATAGGATTGTTTTTAACTTTCATAGGTTTGAATGAAACCGGAATTGTAAAAATTGGAGTTCCCGGTGCGCCTGTTCATGTCGGGAATTTTCACGAGCCCTCTGTTCTTCTTGGAATATTTGCTTTTCTTTTCATCGGTGTGATGATGATTAAAAAAATTAACGGTTCAATATTGATTGGTATTTTAACAACTACAATTCTCGGTTTTATATTTGACGTTACACAACTTCCCGAAAAAATAATAAGTCTTCCACCGGATGTACGTCCCGTTCTTTTACAGCTAGATATAACCGGAGCGCTAAGCTGGGGTTTCTTTTCTGTTATTCTTGTTGTCTTCATTATGGATTTTGTTGATACGATGGGAACGTTACTTGGTCTTGGTTACAAAGCAAAAATGTTAGATGAAAATGGTAATCTACCTGAAATTGAAAAACCAATGTTGTGCGATGCACTTGCAACTGTCTTCGGTGCGTTATTCGGTACAACAACAAGCGGAGCTTATATTGAATCTGCAACAGGAATTGAAGCTGGAGGAAAATCCGGGCTGACTGCTGTTGTAACTGCAATTTTATTTTTAGTCGCGCTTTTCTT
>JACRFC010000135.1 GCA_016234355.1 Ignavibacteriales bacterium | reverse complement strand
ATTTGATGCGGCTGTGTTGATATTTGTTCGCCCGATTCAAGATCAACAAAAATGGAATCCCGATCGAACCCGAAACTTTTTTCAATTGGATCCAGTATCTGAAAAACAATCACTTCATTTTTTTTATAATGAATGTGCTTAAGAGCAGTTAGTATCGAATTCATATCATCAAAAAAATCCGAAATAATAATTGTAAGTCCCCGTTTCTTAATTTTCTCTGCGACAGAATCCAAACATTTTGATGTTGTAGTTGATCCGCCCGGCTGGATTTGATTAAGTGCCGACAACAAAGTTCTGAGGTAAACACGATTTGATTTCGGTGGTAAATAAGTATGAATTTTATCGGAGTAAATTGCTAACCCGACAGAATCTTGCTGATCAATCATTACATAAGCAAGTGCTGCGGCGAGAATTGTTGCGTAATCAATTTTTGAAACCTTACCGGAATGTTTGAACTGCATTGATTTACTGGCATCAACAAAAATGTGAGAGAGTAAATTTGTTTCCTCTTCGAATTGCTTGATATAATACTTTTCACTTTTAGCGAAAACTTTCCAATCAACATTTTTCAGTGCATCGCCCTGCATATAAGGACGATGTTCACTAAACTCAACGCTGAATCCATGATACGGACTCCTGTGTAAACCAACCTTAAAACCTTCAACCACCATTCTTGCTTTTAGTTCAAGAGTTTTAAGTTTGGAAATTACAGCCGGGTCTAAAAATTTTTTATAGTCTTGAGTTTTTACAGCCACTATTTTTTCACTGCTTTCTCTTGAAGAATTTCTTCTGGAGTCTTACCGAGATTATCTAATTCCGTTCTTGCAGGTGAAGCAAGTTCATGTTTTGGAAATTTATCTAAAAATTGCTGATATGTTAACCTTGCAGCATCTATGTTTCTCAATTCATTTGCTAGAATGAATCCAGACATAAATAAAGCTTTAGGTGCTCTTTCATCTTTAGGGAATTGCTGATATAGTTTTTGATAATATTCCACTGCCTTCTTTAGTGATTCATCTTTTGAAACATTTGGTATCTGATACATATGATACATTACTGCAACAGCAAAAATACTTTCCGGAGCTTTTTCACTTCCCGAATACTCGTTGATAATTTCTTGATAATCTTTTAATGCTTCAGAATAATTTTTTGCTTTGGATTTTTCGGCTGCACTATTAAATAATGCTTGATCTTTATGCGAGCTACAAGCCGAAAAAAGAACAATGGTGCTTAATAGAATGGATATATAAAATTTCATTAAAAAACCCTCTTATATTTTAATTTCTTGGTGTGAATATACAATCAAATGTAGAAGTAAGAAAAGGGATTTATTAATCCGTAACCTGGCGAGTTAATTTAATTGAATCGCTGCGCGAGTAGGAAATTTTCCTTCCTAAAGCTTCAATCTGTAATTGAAAACAATCTTTGTAATTAAGTGGATTATCACTCATACACTTTTTATCAGTATAAATTTGATATAACTCTCTGTAATGACCGGGGGTTAGATCCAGCATAACAATATTGGCACCGGCATTTAATCCTTTAATTCTTCCTGCTTCATCAAGAGTTGCAAGAGCAGTAGTTGCGGGAATATAAACTTTCTTTAATACTATTCTTGCCGCTGCCATTGTTCGTAATGTTAGATCAACATCTCCTGCTTTTTTATTTTGATAAGGTGTATCTGGTGAAGGTATGAAAGGACCGAAAGCAGCCATGTCCAGATCTAATTCTTTGCACAATAAAATATCATCTGAAATATCTTCAATGGTCTGCATGGGCAATCCGATCATGTTGCTTGATCCGATTTGATAACCATTAGTTTTTAAAAATCTTAAGTGAGAAAGACGGTCTTCCAATTTCTGTTTTTTATGATAAACTGAATATAGTTTATGACTTGCTGTTTCATGTTTTAATAAATAACGATCCGCTCCGGCTATTTTCCAGGTACGGTATTCATCAAATCCCCTTTCGCCAAGACTTAAAGTTATAGCCGCATTTGTACTCTGCTTGATCTGGTATATTATGTAAGCGATCAGATCTGTATCGTAATAATTATCTTCACCGGATTGAAGTACTATTGTATAAATGCCAAGATTAGAAATTACATGTGCAGTTTCAATAATCTCTTCAGGTGTCATGCGGTACCGCGTAAGTTTATAATTGTCTTCCCGCAAGCCGCAGTAAAGACAATTTTGTTCGCAGTAATTTGAGAATTCAATAATTCCTCTAAGATGCACTTCATCACCGCAATAGATAGAACGTACTTCATCCGCACGATCAAAAAGTTTTTGTTGATCGCTTTTGTCCGTTAGATTAAGAAGAAATATAATTTCTTCTTTCGTCAATTCTTTCTTATGTAAAATTTCGTAAAGGTTCATATTTTCATCAACTTCTTATCGTTATTTACTAAAGAGTTGATTTCCGATCCGATAATGAATTCCATTTTATGCCTTGATACAATTAAAATGTAATTTATCCATATAGATCAAGGACAATAAATATACCAGCAAAAAACTTTAACGAACCTTGCTCATTTTGAATGAATTGTTAGAAACGAAACGGATTTTTCTTAAAAAAGAGAATCAGCTTAAAAAATAATTCTTCGATATAAGCAAATTTAGATGAGTTATACTTTTATGGAGTTATAGTACTGCGTTTTCCGGAATTTCAATGTATGCGCGAGAAGCATTTAACACACATTTAATTCCATATGGAATTGTGATGTTATCTTTGATATGACCGTGTTTAACATTGTAAAGAACCGGCATTTTTTGATCCTGGAAATATTCAACAATAACTTCATTTAAGGTAAAAGTCTGTTTTGTTGGATCTGATTCAACACAATCAACAAAATGACCAAGGATCACTCCGCGAATCTGTTTTAATATTTTTGTTAAACGAAGTTGATTTAACATTCGGTCAATACGATATGGTGCTTCATGGATATCTTCTAAAAGTAGAATTGTATCTTTAAGTTTTGGCAGATATTCGGTACCGAGAAGAGAATTTAATAAACTTAAATTTCCACCAAGAATTCTGCCTACTGCTCTTCCTTTATTAAGAACATAAAATTTTTCTTTACGCGGATTTTGGAGTTTTCCAATTTTTTTGTTCGAAGTTATTGTTCTCCAAAAAACTTCTTCTGTAAAGGCACTAACTTCATCATGAAAATCAACAGCAACCATCGGTCCGGCAAATGTTATTAATCCAGCTTTAGCAAAGAAAGCCATTTGTAAAGCATTGATATCACTGTAACCGACAAATATTTTAGGATTATTACGAATCAGTTTATAATCAATTTTATCAAGTAATCTTCCGGAACCATATCCGCCGCGAATAGAAAAAATTGCTTTGATCTGTTTGTTCTTAAACATTTCATGAAGATCGGCTAATCTTTGAGAATCAGATCCGGCAAGATATCCTTCTTGAGAGCCGACATTTTTGCCTACTTCAACTCTGTAGCCAAGTTTTTCTAAATAATGAACGCCGCTATTAATTTTTGTTAGATCGTCTGGCGAGGAAGCAGGAGAAATAATTCCAATTGCATCTCCTGGTTTCAGTCTTTTAGGTTTGATTATTCCCATTAACAACAAGTTCCGTGATCGAATTCATTTTCAATATAGCAAAAGGTAGTATTCGAAGCAAAATCAAAGTTTGAATTAACTTACAATTTAGCTGTGTATAGTTAGATTTGTGATCCGCTCAAAAGATGCGATTTTGAGCATAATATGAAGTTTCTGTAGATCTTCTAGAAGAAAATATTGGCAATAATCAGATTTATTCTAATTTCCGTTGCGTTCAAGTTTTTTTCTATGAGCAATAATCTGAGCATCAACATAAAACACTAAATTTTCTGCAATGTTAGTTGCATGATCTGCCATTCGTTCAATATGGCGGGACATCACAACAAGATGAGTACAAGCTTCAATTAATTCATTGTTAGACTGCATTCTTGAGACAAGGAAATTGAATATTTGTTTATTCAATTTATCAACCTTTTCATCGCTGGTAATAACTTTACTTGCAAGCTCTGTATCATTTTTAATAAAAGAATCAATTGAATTTTTAAGCATCTCCTGTGCAATGCGAGCCATATCAATAATTTGAGATTCCGAAATAAGAGAACGCTCATTACCGGCTTTCTTTATTCTTTGAGAAATATTTACAGCAATATCACCGCAACGTTCTAAATTGTTGTTAATCATTATTGCAGACATTACTAATCTTAAATCAGAAGCAACGGGATGGAATAAAGCTAGAATATTTTCACATTGAGTCTGGATTAAATTATCGTATCTATCAATTTCAATATCTTTAGATTTAATTCCTTTGCATAATTCAACATCACCTGTATTTAAGGAGGTGATTACTTTATCAACCTGTTCATCAACAATTGATGCCATTTTAATAAGACTGGTTTTTAAGTTCTCTATTTCTTGACTAAAATGTAATTGC
This sequence comes from Ignavibacteriales bacterium, assembly GCA_016234355.1. Classification (GTDB taxonomy): domain Bacteria; phylum Bacteroidota; class Ignavibacteria; order Ignavibacteriales; family Melioribacteraceae; genus Fen-1258. The sequence continues at coordinate 10,411 of JACRFC010000135.1, read as the reverse complement.
ATACCAAATCCTTTTTATTTTATCCGAAACGTCCGCGGATATAATCTTCAGTTTGTTTATTTGATGGTGAAGTAAAAATTTTATTGGTTTCGCCAAATTCAATCAGTTTACCCATATAGAAAAAAGCTGTGTAATCGCTTACACGGGCAGCTTGCTGCATGTTATGCGTTACTATAATGATCGTATAGTTTTTCTTTAATTCAAAAATTAGGTCTTCAACTTTTGTTGTAGATATCGGATCAAGTGCGCTTGCAGGCTCATCCATTAATAGAATTTCCGGATCTACAGCAAGAGCTCTTGCAATACATAAACGTTGCTGCTGCCCGCCTGAAAGAGATAGCCCGTTTTTATTGAGATCATCTTTTACTTCATCCCATAATGCGGAGCGGAGTAGACTTGTTTCAACTATTTCATCCAATTTTTTCTTATCAGTAATTCCGTTGATCTTTGGACCGAAAGCAACGTTCTCGTATATGGATTTTGGAAATGGATTCGATTTCTGAAAAATCATACCGACTTTTTTTCTAAGTTCTACCACGTCAATATTTTTATTGTAAATATCAAGTTCATCCAGCAGTACTTTGCCTTCAATCTTAACGCCGTCAATCAAATCGTTCATCCTGTTTAGTGCACGTAAGAAAGTAGATTTTCCGCATCCCGATGGACCGATCAAAGCTGTAACTTTATTCGAAGGAATTTCAATCGAAACATTATTTAGAGCTTTTTTCTTCCCATAATAGAGATTAAGATTTTCTACAACAATTTTATGATTTTCAATCATCAAATATTCCTAAGCTTTTAATTTTTTTCTGAATCTATATCGAATGATCATAGCTACAAATGATAAACTGAATGTAAGCATCAACAAAATAAACGCTGTTGCATATTGTATACCTTTCGTGGCTTCCACATCTGTTGATTGAGTAGCCATCACATAAATATGATAACCTAAATTCATAAATTGATCTGTGAGTTTTTGTGGAAGATGCGGAAGAAAATATGCAACTCCCGTAAAAAGAATTGGTGCTACTTCACCGGCACCGCGACCAATTGCAAGAATTGCACCGGTCATTATTCCTGAAAGTGAATTTGGTACAACAATTTTACGAATGGTTTGCCATTTAGTTGCACCAAGAGCTAAACCCGCTGCACGAAGATCGTTTGGTACCGTTTTCAAAGACTCTTCAACCGAAACAATAACAACAGGAACAGTAAGAAATGCCATTGTTAAACTTGCCCATAATAAATTCGGTTGTCCCCAGTGAAGTTGTCCATCAGAATAAATTGATTTATCAATACCGGCACCAACAAATTGGATGAAAAAACCTAATCCAAATAAACCAAACACAATTGCAGGAACACCGGATAAAGTATTTACTGCAAATCGTATCATTTTTGTAAATACAGAAGTTTTGCTCGCGTATTCATTAAGATAGATTGCCGTGATTGTTCCAATTGGAACACATGCAACAGACATTATCAAAACAAGTAAAACAGTGCCAACAATTGCGGGGAAAATTCCTCCGGCTGTCATTCCCTCTTTAGGATTACCTGTTAAGAATTCCCAGGTAAGATAATTTCTTCCGCCTGAATAAATATCTAAAATAATATAAACCAAAGCAGCAATTATCAACAAAGTAGAAAGTGCAGACATAATTACAATTGATCTACCAAGAAATTTGTTATTCATCATTCGCCCCTAAACCTTTTCATCAATTTTGCCCGGACATAAAATTCGGCAATCGCATTGATGATAAAAGTAATTACAAACAGCAAAGCACCAATGAAAAACAAAACTGTATAGTGTGTATCACCAAAAACAACTTCAGCCATCTCTGCACCGATTGTTGCAGACATAGTTCTGACAGGTTCAAAAATATTAAAAGTTGAAAGTGGTGCATTCCCTGTTGCCATTAATAAAATCATCGTCTCACCAAAAGCACGTCCGAACCCTAATAGTAACGCAGCAAAAATTCCGGGAGTAGCTGCCGGCATAATTACAAAGAGAGCCGTCTGCCATTTAGTTGCACCGAGCGCAAGACTTGCTTCAGAAAAATATTTTGGTACAGCGGTTAGAGCATCCTCTGTAACAGTATATATGATTGGAATAATTGCGAATGCCATAGCAACTCCGCCGGTAAAAGCATTGAGTCGGTAAGTAAATCCAAAAACACTTTGAAAAAAAGTAGCTATAGTCATTAAAGCAAAAAATCCAATAACAACTGAAGGAAAACTTGCAAGCAGTTCAATTGCCGGTTTTATTATTTCTCTTAATCTCTTTGAAGCAAATAACGCAGAGTAGATCGCTGCAAGAATTGCAAGCGGAGCTCCGAATAGAATTGCGAGTATTGTTGCTTTTAAGCTGCCGATAAACAAAGGCAGTAATCCGTACTTTGGATTTTCACCAACTGGCTGCCATTCTTTTTGAGTGAGATTTTTGAATGATGCAACATCGCTTGCACCGGAATTACTTGAAGCATATTCCTGCGAAGTTTTTTGTGTGCTTTGAGCAGGTTCTTCACCATAAGTTTCAGATTGTTGGAACTCAGTTGATAAAGTTTTCTTTTCTTGAGGGAAGAAAATTGGTGCAGCTTCGCGAAACACAAAAGCAAAAATTAAAATTATAGCAGCGAACGAAGTAAACGATACGAGTTTAATTATATTTTCAGCAAGAAACTCACTCAACCTGAACTTGCGGTTAAGTGAGTCTTTGCCATCCCTTTTCTTATTCTGTATAGAAAACAATTTCGTCATCAACATTATTTTACCGGAAAATAACCAACTTGAGTAACAACTGCTTGTCCTTCCGCACTTAATATCCAATCAATGTAGTCTTTCAATTCTCCGGTCGGTCTGCTCTTTGTGTACATATATAAAAATCTTGATATTGGGTAATCGCCGGATTTAACATTTTCAGCGGTAGGTAAATATGCTTTCGAGTTTGCATCTTTTTTAACACCTGCAAACTTAATTCCTTTTGCATAGGCAGCTCCACCGAATCCAATTGCATTCTTATCCTTTGCCACTGCATTTACCACTGCAGCTGTACCGGGTAAACTTTGCATTGAAGATGTATAATCTTCTCCGCCAAGAACATTATCTTTGAAATAAACGTAGGTTCCGGAACTATTCTCTCTTCCATAAACAATTATCTTTGAATCTTTTCCGCCAACATCTTTCCAGTTTGTAGTTTTACCGGTGTAGATGTTTTTTATTTGTTCTATTGATAACTCATGAATGGTATTAGCGTCATTCAGATAAACACTCAAACCATCCTTAGCCGATTTTATCTCAACACCTAATGATGCATAGCGAATTTTTAGTTTTTCTCTTTCGCTTGGTTTCATAGGACGTGAAGAATTACAAATATCAGTTGTACCATTAATCAAAGCTGCAATACCGGTACCAGATCCACCGCCGGTAACTTGTACTGTTATACCAGGATGTTCAGCCATATATTTTTCCGCCCATCGTTGTGCAAGGATTACCATTGTATCTGATCCTTTAACTGTAATGACTTTACCCGGCATAAAAAACCCAAAGGCAATCATTGCTGTGATCATGATTAAAAATAATTTCTTCATTTTAACTCCCTATTTTTTTTATTAAAATTTTTATTTGCAAAATTCATTAGAGAAATCTTACTAGAATTTATATTGGATTCTGAAAGTAAATACATTGTCTTTTAGGTTTTCAGTAAAACCGGCAAGATTTTTTGAAGTCTCGTTAGATACCATATCATAATAGAATACAAATTTTATATTAGAATCCCAGTGATAAATCCATCCCAATCCTAATGTTGTGTACTTAATATCTCCTACACCAAGTTTTGCTGCCGCAACTTGACCAATTTGATCACCTGCAACATCTGTGTTTGGATCGTAAGAATCATACTTTAATAAGAACTGATTGAAGTCCCCAACGTTTTGAACATACATTAAATAATAACCTGTAAAGTTTCTCAGATAAACATCACCGGCTGGTGCAGCGGTATATGAACCATTGCCAGAAGATGTGCCTGGTTGTTTACCGGAAATGTATTCACCTCTTAGTGAGAATCCGCCAAGAACAGGAAGGTCATAATATAATTGTAAGTCTCCGCCAATGTAACTTCTTTCTGCATCGCGAACTGTTAGATCGGATGTAGCAAGAGTCGGACTGTTGACAGTTACTAAAGATTTACCGGCTGGCACAGAAACATTACCAACATATGCAGAAATACCTCCATCAATTGCAAGATTTTCTTCAGTAAATGGAAATGAAAATCCAAGCCGGCCAATAAAATCTTTGTTGTTATCAGTTTCAGCATTCACTCCATTGCCTGCAAATACACCAGCTTTCAGATTGAACAAACTAAGTGGACCATCTTGAGGTCTAACTTCTAATTTGAATCCTAAATCTCTTTCACCAGGAAACAATGATTGAAATAATCTTGAACGTTCAGGACTTTCTCTACTACTAGATGAATATTCAATTTCAAAGCCGAATGGTCTGTTAAAAACACCTGCCCAAAGGTCAAACGTTTTCATCCAAGGTTCTCTAAATTGAACGTATGCATCTTTGGTTGCAAATCCTTTTTCGGTTACATCAATCTGCAAAACATATTGTGTTAGATCGTTATCATAATTGAATTTTACTCTTCCTCTTCTTACTCCAAATCTTTGATGCATACCTGCACTAAAATTTCCGCCTGCAAATGAAGCAGCGCCGTCAATATCTGCACTCTGATATTGAGCTTGGATATATCCGCTGATTTTTATTTTCTTTAGTGCATCTACAATACCTTTGGTTTCAAGATAAGATTCGTTCAGTCCTTCAAGAGCATCTTTAACTTCTTCTAACTTTTCAGCTACTTTGGCAACTGTGGTGTCTTGTTGAGCGAATGTTTTTAATGTAATTAAAGTGAAGATTAATAGAAACAGAAACAACTTCTTCATAATTACTCCAATTAATGTTTTTGTGATGCCCAAATTTATATTTCGAATGTTAACTCAATGTTATGGTAGTGTTAAGGAATTGTTAAGATTTTGGATGGATTTACTTTTACTACAGTAAGATTTAAGGAAATTACTTTACGAATTCCGGTCTTCCCCATTCCTTAAATTTGCCAGAAATAAATTCTATAATGTGTTGGTGTTCCTCTGTACCATTACCGGTTATATAGATAGGTTCATCAAATGCTATGTGAACCGGTTTTTTAGGATCAATCTTGCCAACTTCTTTAATATGTTTACCATTCCCCCAAGCATCTGTAATAAGTGCGATTGGAATAACCGGAACATTATTTCTCTTAGCTAATTTATTTCCAAGCGAATTAAATAATGCCGGATTCAAACCAGCCGATCTTGTCCGTTGAGGAAAAATTATTATTGATTTACCGGCTTGAAGTTTTTTACTTCCTTCCTCGAGTACAATCTTCAAATCCTCGCGCGGATTTTCTCTTCCAACTAAAATAGGGTCTCTTGCAAGAGCAATAGGTCCAAACAACGGATACTTGCTAAGCTCTTCTTTTATAACATAAACGACAGGTTTGATCGGACAAATGATTGAAGGTAGAATTACAGTTTCAAGAGTCGTCATATGATTTGCAACAAAAACTACCGGACCTTCTGCTTTTCTTATATTATCCATTCCGGATAAATGAAATTCAATTCCGGTACGCTCTAAACTTCTTAAAGTATCGAGTGATGAATCATACCATTTTTCACTATTATAAATTCCTTTTTTGGCTTGCTTGTTCGAATACAAAATTATCCGAAGCATGTTCGTAAAAAAATAAGGTGTGGGGAATATTTTTTTTCTATAAAGTTTTGTATCCGTTTTATATTCGTCTTGATCGGATATTCTGTTGCGGAAATTATATTCTTGTTCCATAACTCGAACTTATTTTGGAATGAAATTACAAAATGAAAAAAGTCATTCCAAGATTATTTTGAATTTTTAACGATCGAAAAAAATGAAGTGATAGATATGAAATAAAAATTTGTGACTCCAAGGGGATTCGAACCCCTATTACCGCCGTGAAAGGGCGAGGTCCTAACCATTAGACGATGGAGCCAATGTTTAGTCAACAAATTTTTTGGGGTGAGCAATGGGGATCGAACCCACGACCTTCTGGGCCACAACCAGATGCTCTAACCAACTGAGCTATGCTCACCATAAATTTCAAAATTCCAAATAACAAACCTGTGTACGCCCAAGTGGACTCGAACCACTAACCTACAGCTTAGAAGGCTGTTGCTCTATCCAATTGAGCTATGGGCGCATCATAAAAAGAACGTGTTAATAATTTACAAACACGCATTTACTCTATTGTTGTCGGGGCGACAGGATTCGAACCTGCGACTTCTTGGTCCCAAACCAAGCGCTCTAGCCGGGCTGAGCTACGCCCCGATCTCACTCTGCTTATCAAATATTCAAAAAACGTAAAATTTGATTCTAATACAACACTTCCTATAATAGGGAAACTCGTGCCGTGCTAAATAATTACCGGATCAATTTTTCATTTTAGGGCTTCAAAAATATAGTATTAGTTTAGAAATGTCAATTTACGACGATTCATTTCCCTTCTCTCTTATTATTTATATCTTTACAAAAAACAAAGTGAAAAATGTCGTTACCTTTCTTTTTTACCAAAAAATATCTGAGATCGAAGAAAGATTCACGCTTTCTTTCGGTCATTTCATCTATCACTATCGTTGGTATTTCACTTGGAGTTGCGGTTGTAATTATTGCATTAACTATTTTAGATGGTTTTGATAAGGTTGTTTCAGAAAAAATTATCAGATTCAATTCACATATTAAAGTTGTTTCTTTCGGGAATAGAAACCTTCCTCCCTTTTCTGAAACTGCACCGCTGATCGAAAAAGAGTTTAATAAAGATATCATTAAGATCGAGCCGTTTACTTCAAAGCTGGCAATCATTAAATCAAAAAAGATAACCGAAGGAATTACACTACTTGGTGTGCAAAGCGATAACTCTGAGTTAAACAGTTTTGTTCAGAGTGGAAATTTTGATCTGTCACAATCTGAAAATGAATTACAAAAAATAATACTTGGGAAAACTCTTGCTGAAAAACTTTTTGTTAAAGCCGGAGATATTATTACAATTTTCTGTCTAAGAAAAGATCAAATCCCGACTGCAGATAACCCGCCGGGGATCGAGCAATTCATTGTTTCCGGTATTTACGAAAGCGGAATGAGCGAATATGACGACTTGAATGCTTTTATAAATATCAAAGTTGCACAAAATATTTTCGGGATTGGTGATCAAATCTCCGGCTACAACATAAAGTTGAAAAATCTGGCAAATGTAAATGTGGTTGCAGATCGCCTTCAAGATTTTCTGGGTTATCCTTATTATGTCCGAACGATCTATCAATTACATCAAAATATTTTTACCTGGATCGAACTTCAGAAAAAACCGATACCGATAATTTTAGGACTAATAATTTTCGTTGCTGTGTTCAACATAGTCGGTACTTTGTTAATGATCGTTCTCGAAAGGACAAATGCAATCGGAGTTTTACGTTCACTCGGCGCCAATAGAAAATTGATCATCAAAACGTTTTTATATCACTCAGCGTTTCTAACTGCAATCGGTGTTGCGGTTGGAATCGCAATCGCATTTGTCCTAAGCTTTCTCCAACAAAATTTTGATATTATTTCTCTGCCCGGTAAGATCTATTTTGTAACCAAAGTACCAATCTCAATCGAATTGAATAATTATTTACTCGTTACAGTTGTTACAGTTGTTATATCTATTGCCGCTTCTTTTCTTCCGGCATTTATAGCGTCAAGAATAAAACCGATATCAGCAATTAGGTTTGAATAGCATGATCGAATTTTTTATTGCAAAAAGATATTTGAAAGCGAAAAGAAAAATGAATTTCATTACGATTATTTCGCTTCTCTCTACAATTGGGATTACGATCGGTGTTGCTGCACTTGTGATAGTTCTATCAGTCTTCAACGGATTCGGGTCGCTCGTTACTTCGATTATGGTAAGCTTCGATCCGCACATTAGAATTTCCGTAATAGATGAAAATGGATTCGCAAAGATCAGCACAGTTGAAAATGTTTTGCGTCAGACTCAAGAAATAACAAACTATTCTCCTTTTGTTGATGGTAAAGCAATTCTTCTCAACAGAAAAAATTATGAGATAGTTAATCTCAAAGGGATTCAGATCAATGAAAAAGACAGATCATGGGGAGTTGCATCAAAAATTATCAGCGGTTCTTTCGATCTGAATGATGACCGGTCAGAAAAAATAATTTTAGGATTGCCGCTTGCACTCCGTCTCTCTTCACGCGTGGGCGATACAATTACCGTTACTTCCGCTTACAATATTGAAAGAACGATCACAACACTTTCAATTCCGCAGACAAGAAGATTTGTTGTCTCCGGCATATTCGAATCGAACAACAAAGATTATGATGGTTTTTCTGTTTTCACATCACTTCAAAGTTCTCAGAAATTATTCGGTTTGAAAAATCAAATTACAGGTTATGAGATACGTCTTAACGATTTCCACAATGCGGAAAAAATGAAGCGCGATCTTCAAAACAGAATTGATACAAAATTATTTTCGATCAACACCTGGTATGATTTTCACAAAGAACTTTACAACGTAATGCTGATCGAAAGATGGGGCGCTTATATTCTGCTCTGTTTAATAATTGCAGTTGCAGTCTTCAACATTTTCGCTTCTCTTACTATGACCGTTATCGAAAAGAAGAAAGACATTGGTGTTTTACGCTCGATGGGAGTTAATCAAAGATCAATTAGAAAAATATTTATGTTCGAAGGACTTCTTGTCGGTGTGATCGGCACAGTTATCGGTTTAATACTTGGAGTTGTGGTTTGTTACCTGCAGATCAAATACAATTTTTATCCGCTCGATTCATCTAAGTACATAATCAATGCGATGCCGGTTGAGATCAGACTAAGCGATATTTTCGTAATCGGTTTGATGGCTCTGCTGATGGCATTTATCGCAGCAATTTATCCGGCTAAAAGAGCCGCTAATACAAAAATTATTGATTCAATTAAATATGAATGACCATGAACGAAATTATTATTGAAGCGAAGAACATTCACAAATCATTTTACAAACAGAACGAACACAAGCTGGAAATATTAAAAGGTGTTTCTTTGCAAGTTGAAAGCAAAATGATCAGCGTGATCGTCGGTGCTTCCGGTGCGGGTAAAAGTACGCTTCTCCATATTCTTAGCGGATTGGATAATGCCGATGAAGGCGAAGTAAAAATAAAAGGGACAAATATTTTTTCTCTCCACGATGATAAACTTTCTAAATTTAGAAATAAGCATATCGGATTTGTATTTCAATTTCATCATTTACTGCCGGAGTTTGATGCAGCAGAAAATGTTGCGATCCCATTAATGATCTACGGTGAGACAAAATTAAAAGCGGTTAAACGTGCTGAAGAACTTCTTGCTTTGGTTGGATTGAGTGACCGTCTTCATCACAAACCGGCTGAACTTAGCGGAGGTGAACAGCAAAGAGTTGCTGTTGCACGCGCACTTGCAAATAATCCCGATATTATTTTTGCAGATGAACCGACCGGAAATTTGGATTCTATTAACAGCGAAGCTCTGCATAATCTTTTTGTAAAACTTAGAGATGAGTTGAAAGTTACTTTTTTAATTGTAACGCACAACCCGCAGTTAGTAGGACTCGGCGATAAAGTTTTTGAAATGAAGGATGGAAAGATTTTTTAAGTCCCTCTCCTTTTTTTAAGGAGAGGGATTTAGGGTGAGGTCGGGTGCGTCTTGACATCAATTCCCTTTTACGCTAAGTTGAGTTAGTACCAAACACCATCTTTAGGGGGTGTGAGATAATTAATTTTAAAAAAATATTTTGAGATAAGATTATAACTGAAATTAAAATTAATTAACACACTATCTTCTCACACCCCCTAAACTCGGGGTACTTTGTTTTTAGAAATTGAGAACAAAGAAAATAGATTTCTGCAAAGGTTAATAGGTTTAAAAGCTGATTGTGCAAAGGACGATAGATATGCACGAATCTATTTTAAAATATTTAGAAATAATAATAAAATAAGACAAAACGGAACGTAGATATGCAGCTGAACGCATATCTATGTTCCAATAGACAATAACCCGTTCAGTAGAAGTATAGTTATACGCTACAATAAAATTTACTAAAAGATAGGAATTTTTGTGAAATTAAATAACAATCAACACCACGAACATAAACACGAAGGTCATAGCGAACATTCACATACCCACGGTTTTGTTTCTCCTTCAATTGTTACATCTGAAAGAGGTCTTTGGGCAGTTAAATGGTCGTTTATCTTCCTATCAGTTACAGCAGTAATACAAGTAGTCATCGTTTTACTTTCTAATAGTATTGCTCTTTTAGCTGAT
>JACRFC010000137.1 GCA_016234355.1 Ignavibacteriales bacterium | reverse complement strand
TGTTTAATTTTTGTAGAGATAAATAAACACGACAAATACATAATCCTCGTAGAGGATAAATAAATATTTTTAGTACTCTAAGGACAAATGATTACAAAGGCTAGAAGGTTCGGAAGAAAAAATTAAGTTGACGCCTATGTGTTAGGGACTGAATATTGGTAGTAGTAGAATGTATTACCCAATTGGAGATAATTATTAAATGATTACCGTATTTCTTCCTTATAGTGGATCGCCGCACAGCATAGATACAATCAATGAACTGCATAATTGCAAGCTCGTTTCTAAAATTTATTTATTAGCCAGCGATGAAATAAATGAATCTCCGGATAATTGTGAAATTCTTAAAATAAAAAATTTGACAGGCTCTGCGACAGTTGATTTGATCATAAGAAAAACTCAAACGAAATACATATTGTTATTTACTCAGGATAACAAATATCAATTTGGCCAATTTGCAGTTGAAAGGTTTTATAATGTAATAGACTCCACAGGTGCCGGATTAGTCTATTCAAATTATCATATCATTAAAGACAACTTAATCAGCCGGCATCCGGTAAATGATTATCAGTTGGGAAGTTTAAGAGATGATTTTGATTTTGGAAATCTTCTCTTCATAAACGCAGAATTTCTTAACTCCTTTAAAAACCAAAATGAATACAAATACGCCGGAATTTATTCGCTAAGACTACATCTTTCCAGAGTTAGTCGGTTTGTTAGAATTCCGGAGTTTTTATATACAACCATTGAAACAGATTTACGAAAGAGCGGTGCAAAACAATTTGATTATGTTGATCCAAAGAATCGTGAAGTACAGATTGAAATGGAAAAAGCTGTTACCGAACATTTGAAGAAAATTGACGCTTATCTCGCTCCGAATTTTAAGGAAATTGAAATTGATAATGATGATTTTGAATATGAAGCTTCGGTTATAATTCCGGTAAAAAATAGAGTAAGCACAATTAACGATGCCATAAAATCCGTCCTTTCTCAAAAAACCGATTTCAAATTCAATCTTATTGTTGTTGATAATTATTCGGATGATGGGACAACTGAAAGAATAAAAGAGATAGCCGGGAAAGATTCCCGCTTAATTCATATCATCCCGGAAAGAAAAGATTTAGGAATCGGCGGATGCTGGAATGAAGCTGTTCGGAATAAATTATGCGGTAGGTTTTCAATACAATTGGACAGCGATGATGTTTATGCAAATGAAAATACCATTCAAACTATCGTTGATACTTTTAAGGAAGAAAAATGTGCAATGGTTATCGGTACATACAGAATGACTAATTTTAAGCTCGAAGAAATTCCTCCGGGTATCATTGATCATAAAGAGTGGACGCCCGACAACGGCAGAAATAATGCGCTGAGAATTAACGGACTTGGTGCACCGCGGGCATTTTATACACCTATTATTCGTGAATACAAAATTCCAAATGTAAGTTACGGTGAAGATTATGCTATCGGATTAATGATATCGAGAGATTATCAAATTGGTAGAATTTATGAACCTATTTATCTTTGCAGAAGATGGGAAGGTAATTCAGACGCGGCTTTGGATATTGAAAAACAAAACTATTACAATGATTATAAAGATAGAATAAGAACGATTGAAGTGCTTGCGCGTCAAAGGAAAAATAGAAATGCAGATAGAGTTTCCTGATAATAAACTGTATCTAAATGATGATGATAATTTAAGCGACTTACCAAAAAAAGCTGAAAGATTATTTGAACATCAGCTTAATAATTGGAAACTTGCTTCTGATGGATATCGAAGTTTAACGGCAGTTCAAATAAAAAAGTTTGAGTTCGATAATTTTACCATTGAGGCACACTTTAATCCGGGTAGAATTATTTCTTCCTCTGCCAAAGTAGATGCTAAATCTATAGAAGCGCGTCCTTGCTTTTTATGTATAAATAATTTACCGAATGAACAAAAAGCTGTAAAAGTGATTAATGACTATATCCTTTTGGTTAATCCATTTCCAATTTTCGATAAGCATTTTACAATTCCATCAGTCAATCATGTTCCTCAATCAATAAAATCCGAAATTGAAGATTTACTTACTATTTCGTCAATGCTGGGGAAAAACTATTCGGTTTTTTATAACGGACCGGGGTGCGGAGCTTCTGCACCGGATCATATGCATTTTCAATCCGGTAATTTTGAATTTATGAAAATTGATACTGAATATAAAGAGATGATAAACACATATGGAGAAGTTATTTTCGAAAATGATGAATTAGCAACTACTGTTGTAACGGGTTGTTTAAGAAATTTCATTTCTCTTGAATCAAATAATATTTCAAAATTAATAGACGAGTTCGAAAGTATTTATAATCTTCTAAACAAAGAACAATCCGAGGAAGAACCGATGATGAATATTATTTGCAGTTACCATAACTATTGGAGACTGTTGATTTTTCCTAGAAACAAACACAGACCTTCCTATTTTTTTGAAGAAGGTGAAAATAAATTATTGATTAGTCCAGCTGCTGTGGATTTGGGCGGAGTGTTTATTTTTCCAAGGGAAGAAGATTTTAATAAAATAACGAAAGAATTAATTATAGATATATTTAAACAAGTTACATTTAGCGATGATGAGTTTAAATACTTATCAGACAAACTGAAGAATAGGTAAGAGCTAAGGATTAACTAGCATGAATTCTATTGCTGTTTATCAATTGGAAAAAATGAGAGATAGTTTTGAAGGCGATATTCTATTAGATGAATTATCAAAAATAATTTATGCTACGGATGCTTCTGCTTACAGAGAAAAACCTCAAGCAATTGTTCTTCCCAAAACAAAAGAAGACATAAAGCTAATCGTAAGATTTTCGTCGGAAAATAATATTTCGATTATTCCAAGAGCTGCCGGTACTTCATTAGCCGGGCAGGTAGTAGGCAACGGTATTGTGGTGGATATATCGAAATACATGAATAAAATAATTGAAATTAATACTGAAGAAAAATGGGTTAAAGTTCAACCCGGTGTTGTATTGGATGAATTGAATATTTATCTGAAGAGATACGGATTGTTTTTTGGACCTGAAACTGCTTCCGGCAGCCGATGTATGCTCGGTGGAATGTTCGGCAATAATTCATGCGGGTCGCATTCAATCTTGTACGGTTCAACACGCGATCACGTTCTTGAAGCAGACGTAATTTTAAGCGATGGTTCCGAAGTATGTTTCAAATCAATGAAAAAAGAAGAGCTTATTCAAAAATGTAACGGCACTTCTCTCGAAAATAAAATATATAAAAAATTAAACGAGATATTATCCGACCGGAAAAATCAAGAGGAAATAATAAATGAATACCCGTCTCAAGAAATAAACAGAAGAAATAACGGATATGCGATTGATCAGCTCTTAAAATGTAATGCTTTTGAAATGGGCGATGAAGATTTTAATGTCTGTAAACTGTTAGCCGGTTCCGAAGGAACATTAGCTTTCACTACCGAAATAAAATTAAACTTGGTTCCGCTTCCTCCAAAAGTTGTAGGCGTTATTCCGGTTCACATGAATTCTTTGGCGGAAGCATTTAAAGCAAATTTAATTGCCTTAAAATATAAACCCGGGGCGGCTGAATTAATTGATGGAAAAATTCTTGAATGTACTAAGGTCAATATCGAGCAGAAGAAAAATCGTTTCTTTATTAAAGGCGATCCGGCTGCTTTGCTTGTAGTGGAATTTGCCGGAGATTCTGAAGATGAAATAAAACAAATAGCGTCCGATCTTGAAAAAGAGATGAGGAACGAAGGTTACGGTTATCATTTTCCTCTTTTATTAAACGATGATGTTAATAAAGTTTGGGGTATTAGAAAGGCGGGTTTAGGACTTTTAGCGAATATCCCCGGCGATAAAAGAACGGAACAGTTTATTGAAGACACTTGTGTTCGCCCGATTGATCTGCCGGATTTTATGAATGAGTTTCAACAAATATTAAAAGAGAATAATTTGGATTGTGCTTACTATGCACATATTGGTTCAGGTGAACTTCATTTAAATCCTATGCTGAATTTGAAAGATTCATTCGACGTAAAATTATTTTATACAATAACAAAAGAAATTGCGCATCTTGTTAAAAAATATAAAGGATCATTGAGCGGTGAGCACGGCGACGGCAGATTAAGAGGTGAATTTATTCCAATTGTAATTGGCGAACATAATTACCAGCTATGTAAAGAAATTAAAAATGTATGGGACCCTAAAAATATTTTTAATCCCGGTAAGATTGTTAACACTGTCGCGATGAATTCGAATTTAAGGTATGACATAGATAAGAAACCTAAAAACATTTCTACTGTTTACGATTTCTCCGGTACAAAAGGAATTTTAAGAGCGGCTGAAAAATGTAACGGTTCTGCGGATTGCAGAAAAACCGATTTGCTCGGCGGTACTATGTGCCCGAGCTACAGAGCGACAAGAGAAGAAAAAAATTCAACAAGAGCACGTGCCAATACATTAAGAGAATTTTTAACCAGATCCCCGGAAACAAATCCATTCGATCATCACGAAATTTATGAAGTGATGGATTTGTGCCTCTCATGCAAAGCTTGTAAATCCGAATGTCCTTCCGGTGTTGATATGGCAAAATTGAAAAGCGAGTTTTTACAACATTATTATGATTCGAATGGAGTACCGTTAAGAACCAAATTGATTGCGTACTTACCAAAAATAAATTCTATCATTTCGAACTTTGCGGGTATTGTAAATTTCTTTCTAAAATCAAAGTTAACAAATCAACTAATCGGATTAAGTTCGAAACGTAATCTTCCTCTATTATCAAAGAATACTTTTTTGAATTGGTATAAAAAAAATAGAGACCGGTATAAAAAAGCAAATTATCCGAACGGAAAAGTATTTTTATTCGTTGATGAGTTTACAAATTATAATGAATCCGAATTAGGTGTAAAAGCTTTTCTTCTTCTTACTCATTTGGGCTATGAAGTTCTGGTTCCAAAACATTTGGAAAGCGGAAGAACATTTATTACAAAAGGTTTATTGCGAAGCGCAAAAAAAGTAGCAGACGAAAACATCATGCTGCTAAAAGATGTAATTAATCCGGCTGCTCCATTAATTGGAATTGAAGTGTCTGCAATTCTATCTTTTAGAGATGAATATCTTGATCTTGTTGATTCTAACTTAAAAACTTCAGCCGAAAGAATATCGGAATCAACTTTTACATTTGAAGAATTTCTCTCCTCGGAAATCAAGAAAGGAAAAATATTGTCTGCATCATTTACAAATAATTTCAGAAAGATCAAACTACACGGTCATTGCCATCAAAAAGCAATAGCATCTACAAGTGCAACAATTGAAGTACTTTCATTACCGCAAAATTATAAAGTTGAAGAAATTCAATCCGGATGCTGCGGAATGGCCGGCGCCTTTGGTTATGAAAAAGAACATTATGATTTGTCAATGAAAGTCGGGGAGTTGGTTCTGTTTCCTGCAATAAGAGAAGAACATCCCGATACTGTTATTTGTGCACCCGGTACAAGCTGCAGGCACCAGATTAAGGATGGAACGGAAAGAACCGCATTCCATCCTGTAGAAATAATTTACGATGCTCTTATAAAATAATTATCCCTATGAAAACTGAAAATCTTAAAAATATTGAACAGCATTATTTAATGGATAGCGCACCCGGTGCCAAAACAAAAATCAACGGTAAAGAATATTTTTATTTTGGAGGCACAAGTTATTACGAACTGCATAAGAATGAAGACGTAATCAACTCAGCTATTAACGCGTTAAAAAAATACGGGATTAATAGTTCGTCTTCCAGAAGTAGTTATGGAACAACACAGCTTTTATTGGAAGTTGAAAAAGAAGCGGCAGAATTTTTTAATTGTGAAGATGCCGTTTATTTATCTTCCGGATTTTTAACCGATATGGCCGCAGTACAAGCATTTATAAATAATAACATGTTCGATGCAGTATTTATTGATGAAATCTCACACTACAGTAATGAATATGCAGCTAAGTTAAGCGGGAAACCTATTTATAAATTTTCACATCTGGACGACAACGATCTCGAAGAAAAAATTTTCCAAAATCTTCAACCCGATCAAAAACCATTGGTAATAACGGACGGAATTTTTCCGATATTCGGTAAGATCGCCCCTATTCATAAATATTCGAGCATAATAGAAAAATATAACGGAATTTTATGGGTAGATGATGCACATGCTCTTGGCATTCTTGGACCTAACGGAAGAGGAACTTATGAACATTATGGTTTAACTTCGGAAAGATTTTATTTCGGAGGAACTTTTTCGAAAGCATTCGGAGGATTTGGCGGAATCATTCCGGGAAATAAAAAATTTATTGAGGAGATAAAAAATAATCAAATACAAAATGGAGCTACTCCGCCGCCTTCATCTGCAGCAGCTGCAAGTTTAACGGGTTTGAAATTGGTTAAATCAAAACCGGAAATGAAACTCAAATTGTGGGAGAATGCAAAAAGATTGAAAACCGGCTTAAAGAATTTGGGTATTGAAGTGGAAGATTCAAATGTGCCTATTGCTGCATGGGCAATGAATAGTAAATCGGAAATGCAAAAACTTCAGAATGAACTGATGAAGAAAAATTTTGTGATACAGTATATTAAATATATCGGCACCGGAGAAAAAGGTGCGTTAAGGATTGTTGTATTTTCTACTCATACTTTCGAGCAAATTGATAACCTAATTTATGAGCTTAAAAAGATTATTTAATAATTCATGTTACGCAATGTTTACCTTGCCTACCGAGCCTGTTGCAGAAGTCGGTAAGCAACCTTCAAGGTTGTAATATCACCAACGAGGTGTCAACCTTGAAGGTTGTGTTTTACAGAATTTGTGTTGTGCAACACGCTCTACCGGCAGGCAGGTTGAATAAGCTTTCGGTTCTTGATCATGCTTATGCTCTTGCTCTTCTTTGCATTTTAACGGCATATTACAATCAAGAATTTACCAGCCATAATTTTTTGCGGGCATGATCATGAATGATAATAGTTTTTGCGTAAGGTGAATTAAAAATATTAACTATCTATAATATTTAAAAAAAATAAAACTATGGAAAAGATTACCTCAATTGATCAAAACTTATTTATCAAATTTGCCGAAAAATATGGTACACCCTTGTACATATATGATGCAGATTTAATTGTTAAACGGTATAAGGAGCTTTATAAGTATATAACATGGCCCAAGCTAAAAATATTATATGCAATGAAGGCGAATTATAATATCGGGATCTTGCATTTGTTAAAAAGCAGTAAAGCTTATCTTGATACGGTTAGCCCGGCAGAAGTACATCTTGCATTAAAATTGGGATTTTCAAAAGATGATATTTTATACACAGCGAATAATATTACCGGTGAAGAAATGCGCGAAATAAAAAAAACCGGCGTACTCTTTAATATTGATTCATTGAGCAGATTGCAAAAATATGCTGCTGCTTATCCGGGAAGTGAAATCTGTATTAGATTTAATCCTGATGTTTATGCCGGTGCTCATAAGCATGTAAAAACCGGTGGTGAGATTACTAAATTCGGAATATTGTTATCAGATGTTAATTCTGTAAAAGAGATTACTAATAAATATAATATTAAAGTCGTTGGGCTTCACGAGCACACAGGTTCGGGAATAGGTGAAACAGATAAAGTTTATGAAAGTATGACCAACTTACTTAAAATTGCTAATCAAGAGGATTTCCCGCATTTAAGGTTTATTGATTTCGGCGGGGGATTTAAAATTCCTTATAAACCCACAAGTGCAAGAATTGATTACGCCGGCTTTGGAGAAAATATCAGTTCTATTTTTTCCGATTTTTGCAAAAGATACGGGAGAGATTTATATATGTATTTTGAACCCGGTAAATATATTGTTGCCGAGTCGGGATATCTTTTAATAGAAGTGAATACCATAAAAAATAACAGAGGAAGATTGATTGCAGGTACCAATTCCGGATTTAATCACCTGATACGTCCGTTGCTTTACAGTTCATATCATCAAATAGAAAACATAAGTAATCCTAACGGTGAATTAAAAATTTACGATGTATGCGGTAATATTTGCGAGACGGGCGATTGCTTTGCCGAACAAAGAGAATTACCCGAAATACGTGAAGGGGACAAGCTTATTATTAAAAATGCCGGTGCTTATTGTTATTCAATGGGCAGTATTTATAATTTAAGATCAATGCCGTCGGAATTGTTGATTGCCGGCGGGAAAGAATTTTTAATTACCAAAAGACTTTCAAACGAAGAATTAGCAGAATCAATAATTTCTTCGGCTAATGAAGTAATTACTTTTTAACTGTTGTGCCTATCCAAAAGCCCGTCCACATGTAAAATGCTAGATATTGCATGATCTATTTGAAAATTTATTTCTAGAGCATCTATAATAGATAGAAAAATTTTTGGGTTGGTCACAAAATATTAAAAGCTGTGAAAACTAAATGAGAAACTAATATTTTGAAGTGCACAGAGATTCTCTGTCTCTACGCAAAGAAAAAATCCCGAAATGAAATTTTTTTTCGGGTTTTTTTAATAGAGATGAGATATTTTTTCTTCTTGAATTTTGAAAATGCATTATACTGCATATTAATATAATAGAGTTATATCAAATGTAATATATTGCATATTTTGCTTGACAATATGGTCTATTGATTATATTTTCGCACTAAAATGCAATATACTGCACTTAACTAATTTATATAAATCGATGAATAAAGAAGATCTTGGTAAAATAATAAAACAGAGAAGAGAGTTTCTTAATATTAAGCAGGTAGATTTAGCAGAGATTGCTAAAGTTGGATTGCGCTATTTAATAGAAATAGAGAACGGGAGAGGAAACCCGAGCATTGGAAAACTAGGAAAAATTCTAAATGTCTTAGGACTTCAGATAGAAATCAAGGCGAAGAGCTAATGAAAAAACAAGCTGAAATATATTATAACAATGAATTGGCGGGGTATTTAACTTACACCAATCAAGAATATATATTTCAATATGATGAAAAATATTTTGCCGATAAAACAAAACCTTCCATTAGTCTGTCATTACCAAAAACTGAGTTGGAACATCGGGCGAAAATTTTGTTTCCCTTTTTCTTTGGGTTGTTAGCCGAAGGTGATCAAAAATATTTACAGTGTAAAAAACTTAAGATTGATGAGAATGATCATTTTACAAGACTCATAAAAACTGCTAGCAATACGATTGGGGCTATTTCAGTAAGAGAGGTGATTTGAGAATGAAAGTATGTCCAAGTTGCTTAAAAGAAGGATACGAAACTTTTTGCAATCCATGTCTTAAAAAATTATTCAATGGAAAAAAAGTAAGTCATATCCTCCCCTTTACCCGACCAGAGTTTAATGAAGTACGTTTAAGCCAGAGTGAGCGTTTATCAATTTCCGGTATTCAAATAAAACACTCGTTAAAGCTTGAGAAAGTTAAATTAGTATTAACTGACATAGGTGGTGAGTATATATTGAAACCAACACCAATTGGTTCATTTAACCATTTAGAGGCTACTCCCGCAAATGAACATTTAACAATGCAACTAGCAGTCCAGCTATTTGAAATCAATATACCTCCAAATGCATTCATGCAATTTGAAGATAAAAAACCAGCTTATATAGTAAAGCGGTTTGATGTATTGTCAGATAGTACTAAATTATTGCAAGAAGACTTTGCACAAGTCGCTGGTAAATCAGAAGAAAATTCCGGGAAAAATTATAAGTATGATTTTTCGTATGAAGAAATTGCCGGGCTAATGAAAAAGTTTATTAGCGCTTATCCGATAGAAATTGAAAGATTCTACTCATTAGTTATATTTAATTATTTAGTGAGCAATGGCGATGCTCATTTAAAGAACTTTTCTGTTTTTAGAAATGTTGAGTTTGGTGATTATATATTAACGCCAGCGTATGATCTTTTAAATACATCTATACATATTCCTGATGAAGGGAACACAGCACTAGAATTATTTAAGGATAATTTCATGGCAGAATCTTATAAGTATGGCAGCAAATATGCAAAAGATGATTTTTATGAATTTGGAATCAAAATAGGAATTAGTAAAACTAGAATTGATAAAATCTATAAACGTTTTTTAAATAAAGAGAATGATATCAAAAACTTGATAAATAGATCATTCCTTAATGATGAATTAAAAGAAAAATATTTTAATTCAGTTTTGAATCGTTTGGAAAGATTAAAATATTCTTATAATGCTGAAAAGTAATAATCTTGTTAGTTTATAATCCTGATTGCCACTCCCATTTCACGACGTATTAATTTGATTGAGCCAACAAAATCTTAGCAGACCAGATACTTCGCCGATCTTGTTTTATTAATAATAAAAAGGGCGTTAACTGATTTCCTTAAAATTACATTTCAGAAATACGAGTTGCTTCCTTAAGAAAATTATTTCGAGAGTAAGTTGATTTTGATGTTTGAAAAAACCAATACAGAAAGAGAATAAAAATTAGAACGTAATGAGTTTTTACATATTAATTATTAGAGTTTAAAAATATGGAGTTAAGTATTTTTTATGTGGACGAAGTTTATAATAGCGACACGCGGAATAATTTCTAAATGATAGTCATATAATCCATTAGCTGTTACTACTTTTTCAATTTCACAATTAGTTAAAACAACTTTTTTATGTAGAATGAAAGATTAATAATAAGCATCGTTATTCCTTTTTCTTATATACCCTTACATACTCAACTTCCATTCTTTGAGGGAAAATATTATTATCAATTCCTTGAGCGCCTCCCCAATCACCGCCAATCGCGAGATTTAAAATTAAATGAAAATCTTTGAAGAATGGCCAGTATTGCCATCCTTTGTTCTCATTAGTATTTGTGAAATATAGTGTTCCGTCAACATAAACTTTAATCTCGTTTGCCGACCATTCTAAAATATAATTATGAAATGCTGTTGAGCAATCGGAAACTTTTATTGTTGCAGTTTTTTGATTCCCATTTGTCCATACATATTTATTGCAATGTGTTGATGCATGAATAAGACCTTGATCGTAACCGACGTGTTCCATAATATCAATCTCGCCATTATCGGGCCAACTGCCGTTGCCAAGATTCCAAATTGTAGGAAGCATCCAGATTGCAGGCCACGTTCCTTTACCATATGGGAGTTTTGCACGGATTTCAAAGCGTCCGTATGTCCAATCACCACGATTTTTTGTTACGAGTCGGGCAGAGGAGTAAAGATAATTTTTATAATTATCCAAGCGGGCTTCAATAATAAGTTTTCCATTTTCAACGCGTGAATTTTCGAGTCTATTTTCGTGGTATGCTTGTGCTTCATTGTTAACCCATCCCGGAGCGGCAACATCATAACCCCACTTTTTAGGATCCGGAAGACCCGTATAATTAAATTCATCAGACCACACTAAATTCCATCCGGAAATTAATGTGGAATCCTGGGTATTCGAAGTGGCTTCAGTGAATTGCGATTTACAACTGGTAGTAAAAAATATTATAAAAATTGAGACAAAATAAAATACTCTACGAATCATTTTAACCTCATGCTATAAAAAATAGAGATAAGAATTGCATCTAAAAATTACATAAATTTCATTTGAACTTACAAGCATATTGAAAATTCGTTTATTACAATATGGATGAAATTTTCAGTTCGATAATTCATGAATTGCTAACATCGGTTGTTAAACTGATTTTTTCGTTATTTTGATGTGTAATAAAAAAATTATGTGAAAGTAAAAACATGAGATCCAATCAAATGCTCGCTTATCTATTAATTTTCCTATTCGGAATTTCAAATCTTTATTCACAGTCACCAAAAGAGATTGTAGCTAAAGCGGGCAGCATAACAATTACAAAAGATGAGTTTCGTAAACGGTACGAATTTATTCCCCATATTAAAACAGATGACAGTTTTGATTCCACCTCATTCAAGAAAAATTTTCTTTACACACTAATAGCAGAAAAACTTTTAGCTCAAGCTGCCAATAAAGAAGGAGTAGATAGATCACAAAATTTTCATGCAACGATGGAAAATTTGTCAAATGTTTATCTGAGGGATGCTCTATACAAGAAAGAAGTTCTGGATAAAATAGTTATACCTGATTCTGCAATATTGCAAGGACAAGTCCGGATGATGAGAAGTGTGCGGACTAAATTTATTTTTTCTCAGGATAAGGAAGAGATTGAAAAAATCTATTCTGATATCGGTTTGGGTGCATCTTTTGATTCGATCCTTACAACACGACCGGAAAAAAACGAGCAGAAAGAAGCAGCCGGGGTTACCTTTGGCACCATGAATGAAAAAATGGAAGATGCAATTTATAAGGTTGGTGTTGGACAAGTTACACCCCCGATAGAACTAAAAGAAGGTTGGTATATCTGTAAAATATATTCTGTTACTTCAAAAATGGATCTGGATAAAAATGAAAAATCGAAAGCTGAAAAAGTGATCAAATCTCGAATAGAAGATAAAATTTATCAAGAGTTTTATAAAAAGTTTTTTAAAGGGATTATTGTTAATGCAGATCGCTCAATTGTTGAAAAGCTGTTCAAAGTAATGATGAACTATCTCAATGAAAACAATAAGAATCTGGTGAAAGACAAAGGAGGTAAGTTTAGGATTGGCGAGGTTGATGTTCCTAAACTCAAAAAATCATTTGATGCGAAAGAGCTAAACGAAGTCATTATAAAATTTCCCAAGGAACCGGTTACATTATCTAAATTGTTCGATTATCTTGCATTTCAAGACTTTGAATTTTACACCGTTGATTCCACTCAAATAAAAAGCCGGTTGAACTCTTATATCAGTTTCTACATTCAAAATGAACTGCTTGTGAGAGAGGCAAAGAAGCGCGAATACGAAAAATTACCTGAAGTCGCTTCAGAATTAAAAAGGTGGAGAGATTACTACCTTTCACACGAAATGATGAAAAAGATTTTTAAGGATCAATCTGTAAGTGATGACGATGCTTATAAATTTTTTGTTAAAGCAAACCAGGTTATTCAACAACCCGACGAATTTAATATCGTGGAAATTTTAACGAATGATCTTAACACAATTGAGTTAGTTCTTAACGAATTAGACAAAGGTGTTGATTTCAAGGAACTAGCAAAAAAATATACATATCGCGATTCTCTTAGATTACGGGGCGGGGAATCCGGATTTTTTAAAGAATCGGAAAAAGGCGAAATCGGGAAAGCAGCATCTCGAATGAAAATTGGAGAGGTATTCGGTCCAATTAAAACAACGGAAGGATATTCACTCATCAAATTATTAGATAAAAGAGAAGGTAAAAAAGAAAAAGTCGCAACGTTCGATGAAGCAAAAGAAGATATAAAAAATATTTTGAGAACCGAGAAGATGTACAAAAATCTGGAGGATAAAACTGCAAAGCTTGCTGCAGAATATGGAGTGGAAATCAATAACGCTGCATTGAATTCTGTAAAAGTTTCATCTGTTAATATGATTATTTTGAGAAGATTTGGTTTCGGAGGTCAACTATTGGCTCTACCGTTTACGGCAAATTTTTCAAGCTGGTTTAAAAAATTTGAGCAGTTGAAAAAAAAGAGTATACTATAGATCTAATACCATGTTAAAACTTAAGCAAAATATAAAAACGTTCTATGTTTCTATTGCGACAATTACTTTTTTTGTTCTTACAGTTTTTGTTATCATGTTTTTGTTTGGTGATTATTTTAAGGTTAGTAACGAAGGAGTAAAAAAAATTTATTATGTTGATAATATTTCTCAAACTCATAAACTGGTAATTGATCGCTTTAACGAGAAAAACAAAGGCAGAATTGAAGTTGTACCGATTAACCTTCCGTTTGAAAAATTCAGTACAAATGAAAGGAAGGAATTACTAATCCGATATCTTAGAAGTAAAAGCGACCGCGTGGATCTCTTTTCGGTTGATCAAATTTGGGTTCCTCGTTTTGCTAAATGGACTGAGCCATTAACTAAATATTTCCAGCCATCTCAACATCAACAGATAATTGATGAAGCGATTGGAACATGTTTTTACAAAGATGATCTTGTAGCGCTCCCTCTCTATTTTGATATCGGAATTTTGTATTACAACAATTCATTTCTCAAAAAGCTGCCGGATTATTCTTCGATAAAAAACGAACTTGATAATTCTATAACATGGGATAGGTTCATTTCTATCGGACGGAAACTGAAACAGCCCGGTCATTCGTTCTATGTATTCCCTTCCGATGATTATGAAGGATTGATGTGCAGCTTTGTCGAAATGCTTGAGTCCCAGAACGAAAAATTATTTGTTAATGATACCATCAGATTAAATACTAAGGCAGCAGAAAACGCACTGCAACTTTTGGTTGATCTTGTGAACAAATACAATTTGTCACCAAAAGAAATTACTAATTACAGAGAAACCGAAAGCTATTTTCACTTCATAAATCATCAGGATGTTTTTCTTAGAGGATGGTGGGGATTTTATGAATGGTACGGCAAGAGTATAAAGAATGAAGACGTTTCGAACATTTATAAAAAAGCTCCAATGCCTCATTTTTCCGGGGGAAAACCAGCAAGTATAATAGGCGGTTGGAATTTGATGGTGTCTAAGTATTCAACGAAGAAAAGCGAAGTAATTGAGTTTGTAAAATATCTATTGAGTGATGAAGTACAGAGAATTTTCTATGAAGATGGCGGATACTTGCCAATTAAGAAAAGTATTTATTCGGACAACAAGTTTATGGAGAGACATCCGGAATTAAAATTTTACAATAAAGTTTTGAAGAGTGGTGTTCACAGACCGTTCTCGGAAAAATATACAAAATGTTCCGATATAATTGCTTCTTATCTAAATTTGGCAATTCAGAATCAAATTGGTGTAAAAGAGGCGCTTGGTAAAGCCCAGCGAATTATAAACTCCGGCGATGTTTTCATAAAATAATTTTATTATGAAAAACCAGTTATTCGAAAATTTAAAAAAATACCACTTCGAGTTTAAGCACTTAACAGTGTTCTTTATCGGACTGATTATTTTTCAATTTATACTCTCTTATGTACATAAAACATCGCTTCACAACTTTGTAGAAAGCACGCAGGAATGGTTCCAGAAACATTCTGCCGAAAGATTTGCGAATCTCAGTACAACAACATTAGAACTGCTTTTGGAAACATCGAAGTTAAATACGCCTCTGAACGAATCCGATAAGCGTCGGATCATTCAATTTTTCGATATTATTCTTAATCAGCAAGTTTTACAGCAGAATGTGGAAGAAATTTGTTTACTTGTAAATGACGGTAAAAAAATTCGTGCTATTGATGACGGACGCGTGCTCTTTTCATTTATCTTTAGTCAGAAGATTGATCTACCGGATGCATCCGAACGTCACAGACAAGCAATTAAGTTTTACGATAGCATTAAGACAGAACTTATGAACAAAGAACAGATAATAAACATATTAAGTGATAAGCAAACCTATCACATATTTGTTCCCTTCGTTCCAAGCGGCGAGTTTGTTGGTGCCCTTTATATGCGCAATACTGCCGATGTTTCATTCATACAGCGCGAAATTGTTTCTAACTACGAAGAGACATCTCTAATTTATTCGGCACTCTTTTTACTTGGTTTACTGGCGATGTATTACATTTCAACTTATACTGTAAAGGAAAGAGATGAAACACAAAAACTTTTGCTGGAAGAGCACGAGCGCAGCATTAAACAGGAAATAGAACACTATAAGGAAGCAATGTTCACAAAACGCATTTATCACACGCACCATAAAGCAGAAAAGGTAATGGGTTTTATTAAAGATGATCTTAGAATGCTCTCACCCGAAAACATTAACGAAATTAAGTATCGTGTTTCCCGTTATTCCAGTTTTATCTCACGTGTTATCTATGATATGAAATGGTACGATCCTCCTATTCAAACGGTACGTAACACTGCTTTTAAAACAGATTTGAATGAAGTAATTCGTTTTATTGTTGAACATATTTTTAATCGCACGGCGTGCAAATCGGGTTCGTTCAAAATAAAAATGAACCTTGATGAAAAGGTTCCACCCATTGGCATCAATGAATTTGTAGTATGGGAAGTAATTGAACCTTTAATACAAAATAGTGTTGACCACGGAGGTGATATTGATCTTATTATTAACGTTTTGACGAAACATAATTCTGAAGAGCAGACAACAACATTGGTTATTTCTGATAATGGTCCCGGGATTCTTCCTTATTTGATGGAGAAAGATGAATCCGGAATTAAAAAATTGTTTTTAGAAAATGTTTCAACTAAAACAGAAGGGCAATCTACCGGTTATGGGTGTTATATTGCTTATGAGATATCCAAACAAAGATGCGGCTGGAGTATTGACGTTGAAAATCTTGACGTTGGCGGATGTAAATTTACAATTGTAATTCCACATTCAGACTAATTGGAGAATAGAATAATGTTTGAGGAACAAATAAAAGTTTTGCTGATTGAAGACGAAGACTTTGATGTGCGTAGAGTAGAAAACACGATTAGACCATTTGAAAATAGAATTAAAATAATTGATGTGATTTCGGATGGGCGTTCTGCAATTGAACTGTTAGACAAGAAAAAGAATTTTTATGATGTAGTGATTATGGATTTTCAAATTGCCGGCGGATTACGAGGCGCACAACTCATAAAAAAAATAAAGGATTTCGATTCAGCACTTCAAATAATTGTTATAACAAAGATGACCGTCAACATTACCGATTATGAATTTGCTCACAACTTAATTGAAGCCGGAGCGTTTTGGTACTGTACAAAATATCCCGGAGATATTGAACAGTACATTTATCAACCCACCGATTTTATCATGAGCATCATCAACGCTTATGAAAGAAAGAAACTTATTAAAGAAAAACAGAAATCTAATCAGAAACTGAATAGAAATGTTGAAGACATTCTTGCTAACAAAAAAATAATAGGAGTTTCTTCCGCAATAAATCAATTACGAGAAGGTATTTCAAAATATTGTATTAGCAATGCACCAATACTTATTTCAGGTTCTTCCGGAACGGGCAAAGAATTGGTTGCATACAATATTCATTACAACAGTCTTCGTAAATATGAAAATTTTGTCCCGATCAATTGTGGAGGAATTCCTGATCAGCTTATTGAAAGTGAATTGTTCGGCTATGAGAAAGGAGCTTTCACCGGTGCCGAAAAAAGTAAACCCGGGCTTTTCGAGATGGCACACCACGGTACAATCTTTCTTGATGAAATTTCCGAACTCCCTCTTTCAGCACAGGTAAAACTTCTACGTGTTCTACAAGATGGAGAAGTTGAAAAAATTGGTCGGACAGAAAAAATTAAAGTTGATGTCCGGGTAATTTCAGCAACGAATAGAAACATTGAAGATGAGGTTCGCGAAAAAAGATTCCGTGAAGATCTATTTTACCGGTTGAATGTTGTACCTATTCATGTACCGCCATTACGCGAAAGGAAAGAGGATATACATTATCTTATTGATTATTTCATGAATGAGTTTTCGATTGACATGGGAAAAGAGATGCCTGCTTTAAATGAAGAAGCGATAAAACTCTTAGTAGATTATGAATGGCCCGGTAATGTGCGCGAATTAAAAAATCTAATACAACGGTTACTTTTCTATGATGAAAAAATTATTACTCCCCAATTGATTCAAACTGCATTGGGCAAGAGAGCATCTCTTAGTGAAAATTATTTTGCCAATGACGGATTAAGTTTTAAATCGCCAGAAGGACCTCAACCGCTGAAACATATGGAAAAGATTTTGCGGGAAAAATATTTCAAGTATGTTCGTATGCAATCGGAATCTGATTCAGAAGCCGCCAAAAAACTTGGTCTGGCACCGCCAAACTATTATAGAATGTGCAAAGAACTTGGATTGAAATAAATACTAAAGTTGATTACACATAGCGGGAACTTCTTGCAGTATGAATTACCTCGGCTTATCAAATTTATAACAGAATGTTATCAATATAATAAATGCCGGTATTGGTGCGCAATGTTATATCCAAATTTTACGAAATTTGCACTGTTTTTATTTTGTTTTCTGGTACCCTTTTTGAAAAATAAAATTGTCATCTTTAACCCAAAAGAGTTTTTATGCGCCTATCAATTCTTACATTAGTTATCATTCTTTTAAATCTGATTATTATTGATAGCGGGATTACATCGGCACAAACCGCCACGTTAGAACCAACCTTGAGTTTGGTTGATGTTAATGGTATTAAGATTCCATATCAAAATGGATTTCCACTCCCGACATTCGAAAAACAATCTAGAGCTATGATCAATCTTGCCGGTGATTGGAAGAAACAAAGATTTGCTGCAAATGATAATATATCATTATCAAAGCGTGATGCTCTTGGTTTAGCTAACATTGTAACAGAAGCTGCCAACCGTCATCTTTCCACTTTCGACGATACATCATGGGAAACCAAAACACTTCCCGGTGTTGAAAATAAGATGAACACATTTCCAAAACCGCCGGAGTTTTATACAGACGGAATTTGGTATAGAAAGACTTTTAATGTTGATGCAGCAAATGCCGGCAAATTTATTAAGCTGATCTTTTATTCCGTCAATTATATCTGTGATGTTTGGATCAATGATCAGTATGTCGGCTATCATGAGGGCGGTTACACACCTTTCGCATTCGATGTATCATCCAAACTCAATTATGGCGGAATAAATACAATTGCAGTGCGCGTTGATAATATTGCCTGGGGCACACGTAATGATATTGTTCCATATACTATAGCCGATTGGTTTAACTATTCCGGAATACTTCACGATGTTTATCTTGAAATAGCATCTACGGTTTCCGTTGTTAGAACGAATGTAATTCCAAAGGACTTAGAGGGGAACCTTGAAACAAACATAGTCATCTTCAATAAGAAAACTTCTCCTTCAAATGTAACCGCATCTGTTAGAGTTTATGAAGCATTGATAAATCAAAACAATATTCAATCGGAATTTGCGAAGGATATCATTGGAAACGAAGTTACTTTAACCGGCATAACACAAAACGTAGTTGTTGTTAGTAATGAAAGTTCCACTGTATGGAAAACAAATCTAAAGATAACAAATCCGAAATTGTGGAGTCCTAAACAACCGAATCTTTATGTTGCAAAAATTACTCTTACAGAAAACGGAAATATTGTTGATGAATACTACACTCAATTTGGAATTAGAACAGTTGGAACAAACCAAGGTAAGTTCACACTCAATGATAGAATAATGTTTTTACCAGGCGTTGCACGGCATGAAGAACATCCTCTTTATGGAAGAAGCGTCCCGAAGGATATCATCTATTCGGATCTAAACACAATAAAAAGTTTGAATGCTATATACGTGCGAACAGCGCATTATCCCAATCATCCTTATACATATTTAATTGCAGATAGATTAGGCCTTGCGATCATGGAAGAGATTCCTGTCTATTGGTTCGATACTCCTGAGTCTTTCAATATTCAGAACAATCAGCGCCATATTCATCAACAAATGTTTAGAGAAATGGTCTTTAAAGATTATAACAGACCATCGGTGATAATGTGGAGTACTTCCAACGAATGTAAAGAAGTAGCCGGAAGATTGGTTTATCACAACATTATTAAGGAAGATTATAAAACAAATTATAACGATGGAAGATTACTTACACAATCGGCGGCAGCAGATAGACCGGGACCAAACGATCCCACTATGCCGCCTCTCGATGTTGCAGGGTGGACACTTTATTATGGTATCTTCTACGGTGCGAGTGGAAGTTACTTGGGTCCAACATTTTCATTCTTGAATAACGCAAAAACTGCTAATCCTAATAAACCAATCATTGATACAGAATTTGGTTATTGGTCATCAGAAAATGGTTCAACGACAAATGAACAATCAAATGTATTGACTCAAACGTTCAATGCATTTAAGCTTCATACACCTTATGATGCAGCAGGTAACGCAAACTCGAACGGTTTTCTAATGGGAACGACCTGGTGGTGTGTTTTCGATTGGTATCAATATAAATCGAATGGATATCAAACAATGGGTTTGATCTCGATGGATCGCCAAACTGAAAAACCGGTTGCCGCTAATTTAAGAAGCACATACCTTCCGTATGCTTCCAAAGATGGTTTGATTGTAAGTGTTGAAGAAAATCCAACAGAAAAATTGCCGGCTGAATTTCGATTGGAACAGAACTACCCAAATCCGTTTAATCCGGAAACAACAATTCAATACACAATTCCATCCGTAGAGACCCGCGGCGGCGAGTCTTTACAACATGTTATTTTAAAAGTTTATGATATACTTGGGCGTGAAGTGGCTACACTTGTAGATGAAATAAAACAACCGGGTGTTTATCACTCTACGTTCAGCACTCTACACTCTGCATTCACAACAGGTGTATATTTTTACAGATTAACTGCTGATAAATATTCCTTAACGAAAAAGATGCTTCTTATTAAATGACGACAAATGTCGTGATGGTAAATAGACTTATTAATTCACCTTACGCACGAAAGTTTTTTTAGTTATCATTTCTTTGCGATCTTCGCTCCTGTCTGCCGTAGTCATGTTATCTTGGCGGTCTTTGCGAAGAAAAACGCCAAGAGCGCCAAGTCTATAAACTGCGTAAGGTGAATTATTAAATTAATAAATGCCGGTTATCAAAATAATAAGTTAACTATAAAAGCCCCTAAGAATTACTTCCAATTTTGGCGAAATTATCAATTCATCAACGGTACTATTTTTGTTTAGTATTCCACATGAATAATCCCATCAGCATTTACGATAGTTTAATAATTCTTGTTTACTTTTTTGCCGTTCTGGGGATTGGACTATACATGCGTAACCGTGATAAAAATTTAACAGACTATTTTCTTGCAGGCAGAAACCTTAGTTGGTTTGCTGTTGGTATTTCACTTTTTGCAACCAACATTTCCAGTGAACATTTTATAGGTCTGGCTGGACAAGGTGCGGCACGGGGATTAGCCGTTGCTCAATTTGAATTGATAGCAATTTTTTTTCTAATACTTCTTGGATGGATTATCGCGCCTATCTATAAAAAAGCAGGGGTTCTAACCACACCGGAATTTTTAGGAAAAAGATTTGATGCATCAAGTAGAAAATTTTTCTCGGGGCTCTCAATTTTTACTTATGTAATAACCAAAGTTTTGGTTACTCTTTTTGCCGGGGGAATTCTATTTAATAAAATTTTCGGATTAAGCATTTTCTCTTCAGCGGTTATTATTGTTCTTCTTACCGGAATTTATTCTTTGGTCGGCGGTTTTTCCGCAGTTGTTCGTACACAAGTGTTCCAAGGAATTCTTTTACTTGTCGGTGCTTTTTTATTAACAATATTCAGCTTTAATGAAGTCGGTGGTCTTGCCGGTCTGCGTGAAAGATTACCTGCTGAACATTTCCAGATGTTCAAACCGATGAGCGATCCCGATTTTCCGTGGACAGGAATTATTTTCGGTGCTCCTATAATCGCATTTTGGTATTGGTGTGCAGATCATTACATAGTGCAGCGGGTACTCGGTGCAAGAAGTATTAACGACGCACGCACCGGTACGATCATAACTTCTTTTCTAAAAATTTTACCATTATTTGTTCTAGTAATGCCGGGTTTAATTGCATTTGCACTCTATCCTGATATAAAAGGCGATGAAGCTTACCCTGTTCTGCTGGCAAGTAATATTCTTCCGGTTGGAATTAAAGGATTGGTAATTGCAGGATTTTTATCTGCTGTTATGTCGTCTCTATCGGCAGCATTTAATAGTATTGCCGCACTTTACACAATTGATTTTTATAAACCAAAACATCCCGACGCATCGGACAGAACATTGGTTCTGGTTGGAAGAATGGCTACCATCATTACAGTTGTTGTTGTAATTCTTCTTGTTCCTTTTGTGAAGATTGTGAACTCGCACATTTACATTTTTTTACAAAGCACGCAGGCATTTATTAGTGCACCTATAACTGCTGTTTTTATTTTAGGATTAACTCTCAAAAAAATCAGTGCCAGGAGCGTTTTTATCTCTCTAATTATTGGCGAGTTCCTTGGTGTTTCGAGATTCTTCATTGAATTTATGAATAAGTCGGGAATGATTAGTAACCCGATTCTAACAGCATATGCGCAGATTAACTATTTACACTTTACAATATTTCTTTTCCTGGCAACTTCATTGCTCTTAATCTTTCTTAGTTACATTGTCCATTACGGAGGAGAACTTAACTCATCTAAAATTGATTTTCTGTTTGGTCAAAAAAATATTGGAACGAATGTAATTAATAATGTTGCAGGTATTCC
>JACRFC010000136.1 GCA_016234355.1 Ignavibacteriales bacterium | reverse complement strand
TGGACTACCAGGGTATCTAATCCTGTTTGCTCACCACGCTTACGAGCCTCAGCGTCAGTTACGGACCAAGAACACGCCTTCGCCACTGGAGTTCTTCAAGATATCTACGTATTTCACTACTACACCTGGAATTCCGCTTCTCTCTTCCGAACTCAAGATTTGCAGTATCAGAGGCAGTTCTGCAGTTAAGCTGCAGGATTTCACCACTGACTTATAAATCCGCCTACGCGCCCTTTACACCCAGTAAATCCGGACAACGCTTGCCCCCTACGTATTACCGCGGCTGCTGGCACGTAGTTAGCCGGGGCTTTTTCTAAGGGTACAGTCAGTCTAAGTCCCTTACGAAACTTAGTTATTCGTCCCCTTCAAAAGGAGTTTACAACCTTACGGCTTTCATCCTCCACGCGGCGTTGCTGGGTCACCCTTTCGGGCATTGCCCAATATTCCTCACTGCTGCCTCCCGTAGGAGTCTGGACCGTATCTCAGTTCCAGTGTGGCTGATCATCCTCTCAGACCAGCTACTGATCGTAGCCTTGGTAGGCAATTACCCTACCAACTAGCTAATCAGATGAAAGTTCATCCATAGACGTTACATTGCTGCAACTTTAACAACATCACCATGTGGTGCCGCTGCATTATTCGGTATTAGCGTCGATTTCTCTACGTTATCCCAAATCCATGGGTAGATTACTTACATATTACTCACCCTTGCGCCACTTTACTCAAGATATTGCTACCTTTTTCTCGTAGACTTGCATGTGTTAGGCACGCCGCCAGCGTTCGTCCTGAGCCAGGATCAAACTCTCCGTTGTAGAGTTTGTAATTTTTTGAATCAACAAAGCTGAACTATCTAAAGAATTTCTTTAGTCACTCACTCTGTCAAAGAACTTTATTTATTGCGGATTTTAAAATTATACTTTATTTATTCTTTTGTCAAGAGTTTTGAAAAAGAAATATTAAAAAACTTATGTATAAGTATCAATATTTTGCTTAAACAACTTTTGCCACCAAATAATCAGGTGAGCCTCAATTTTCATTCAAGATGTACTATTATAAATCAATGATCTAAAAATTAATTTGTGACGATTTAATTGAAATTAAATGTAGTAACTATAATAATTTATATAGTTATTTCTAAAGTAGTAGAGTTAGTTCCAAAGGAATTCTATTTGTTTCAATATAAAAATATTAGGGCAAAATTTGTAAATAATCTTCACAAATAATATATCTTGACAAAAGTATTCTTATGATATATTTTTTTACCATATTATTTATAGCACAATTCTTTATACTTATTGTTACTATTATAAAGTACTTATTCTATAATTTTTAGAGGTTATTGTGGTTAAAGAAAAAAGAAATATAAAGGAAGTTAAGAAGTCAATATCATCATCATTTATAGATTATTGGAATAAGAACAATTATGTTCTAATTGCATCAGGTTTAGTGGTTTTAACTTTAGGATATATATTTATGGCACAGGGTAATTGGGATAGTTTTTTTTCCCTCACTATCTCGCCTATAACTCTTTTACTCGCTTACATTATTATTATTCCATTAGCAATCTTATTGAAATCTTCGGTTTTTATTAAGAAAAAGACAAATGTTTCTAGCAAAGATTAAAGGTAATATAGTATCCACTCCCAAAAATAAATTTTTAATTGGGCATAAGTTATTAATAGTTCATCCGATTGATTATAATGGAACCTTAGTAGGCCAAAAAGATTTTATAGCTTTAGATCAGATAGACGCTGGAATTGGGGATTCTGTAATTGTTGTTCAAGAGGGTGATGCTATTGAACAAATACTGGGACACGCTAACGCTCCAGTTAATACAATGGTAATTGCAATTGTAGACGACATTGAAATCAACGAATAATAATTTTCAGATTATAATTTGTCTCAAACTAACTTAGATAATTTAGTTCATCTTCGATTATTACTCAGTATAGAGGGGATTGGTCCGTTAAAAATATTTTCTCTTCTTTCCAAATTCCATTCTTTAGATAGAATTCTACATACAGATTTTAATAATTTACTACAGGTTGAAGGGATTAGTAAAACTCTTGCAACAAAAATTAAACTTTCTTCGAATAGTTATAATGAAATTAAATCTAAATTAATTTCCGAATTAGAGAAATTGAATTCTCTGGATGGGCGATTAATTACTTTTTGGGATGAAGATTATCCCGAACTTCTTAAAAAAATTTATTTTCCCCCTTTAATTATATATACGCTTGGTAGTTTCATCGAACAAGATAAATATTCTCTTGCTATTGTTGGTACAAGACAACCATCTCCATATGGTAAAATAGAAACCGAAAAATTTTCATCAGAACTCAGTGAAAAGAAAATAACTGTCGTAAGCGGACTCGCTCGCGGTGTTGATTCCATAGCGCATGAATCAGCTCTGAAATCCAATGGTAGGACAATTGCTGTAATTGGATCTGGCCTGGATGTAATTTATCCACCGGAAAACAAAAAACTTTTTTCACAGATTAAAGAAAATGGAGTAATAATTTCAGAGTTTGAATTAGGGACAAAACCTGACGCACAAAATTTTCCTAGAAGAAACAGAATTATTTCGGGCGTTTCATTAGGAACATTAATAATTGAGACAAAACTTAACGGCGGAGCTATGCAGACAGCTGCCTATGCACTTGATCAAAACAGGGAAATATTTGCCGTGCCCGGAAATTTAAATACTCAACAAAGCGAAGGACCAAACTCATTAATTCAAAGAGGTGAAGCTAAATTAGTAACTTGTGTAGAAGATATATTACTTGAACTTAATTTAAAGTTGAAGCCTGAAGTTGGGATAAATATTCCGAAACCTAGTGTTGAACTAACCTTATTCGAAGAGAAAGTTTTTAATGTTTTGACAAATGAATCAAAACAAATTGATGAGATCGCCTCATTAACTTCAATGGCAACATCCGATTGTTTAGTAAACTTATTAACATTGGAATTCAAGGGATTGGTAAAACAATTGCCCGGAAAAATGTTTATTCGCTACTAATATTTCTTTTTTCCCTTCCACAAATTTGTCAATCTTTCTTTTATTGTCTTTTCATTACCGTTTTCTGACGGTAAATAATATTGTTTATTCTTCAATTCTTCGGGTAAATAATTTTCTTGGATGAAATTATTTTCGAATGAATGGGGGTATTTGTATTCCTTACCATAACCTAATTCTTTCATCAATTTTGTCGGTGCGTTTCGTAAATGAATTGGGACTTGATATTGAGGTAAATTTTTTGCGTCTGTAAGTGCGTTATCAATTGCAAAATACGATGCATTACTTTTGGGTGATGAAGCGAGATACGTTGCACATTGAGAAAGAATTATTCTTCCCTCAGGCATTCCAATTTTATCCACTGCACTGAAAGCCGCTTCAGCAATAAGAAGAGCATTGGGAGAGGCATTACCAATATCTTCCGATGCCAGAACCACCATCCGTCTTGCTATGAACAATGGATCTTCTCCACCTTCCAGCATTCTTGCCATCCAATAAACGGCGGCATCCGGATCCGAACCGCGTAAACTTTTTATGAATGCAGAAATAATATTGTAGTGCTCTTCGCCTGCTTTATCATATAAAATGTTTTTCCGCTGAATAATATTCTCAATAACTTCTTTGCTAATAATAATTTCCTCTTTCTCATATTCCTGAATGCAAGAGGCTTCCAGAATATTTAATAATATCCGCGCATCTCCGCCGGAAACATAAAAGAGAAAATCGCTATCAATTGATTTGATATTAAGTTTTTTAATAAACTCATCTTTTGTTAAAGCATGGTTTAAAATATTCAGAAGATTATTTTTAGATAGCTCTTCTAAAACAAAGATTCGTACCCGCGATCTTAACGCCGGGATCACTTCAAATGAAGGATTCTCTGTAGTTGCACCAATTAATATAATTTCGCCGCTCTCAACAGAAGAAAGCAGCGCATCCTGCTGAGCTTTGTTAAAACGATGAATTTCATCAATGAATAAAATTGTTTTTTTGAAATGCTCTAAATTCTTTTTTGCAAGTTCAATAATCTGACGAATTTCTTTCACACCCGATGATACAGCATTTATTTGATGAAACTCGGATTGTGTTGTTTCAGAAATAATTTTTGCTAAAGTTGTTTTGCCTGTGCCGGGTGGACCCCATAAAATAATTGAACTCATAGTATCGGACTCGATCATTGTACGGAGAGGCTTTCCCGGCCCGACTAATTTTTCTTGACCTTCAAAATCATCTAAAGTTTTAGGACGGCACCTTTCAGCAAGAGGTGTATAAGGAATATTAACTTTGTTTTTCAATTTTTATTTCTCTTCGATCTTAAAAACCTTTTCATTCTTTTTCATCATATGAAATTTTTCTCGAGCAACTTTCTCAATTTTCTCTTTGCTTGTTTTTAAGGAATCAATTTCTCTTTCAAGCGCTTTTATTTGCTCGACGGCTTTTCGTAATTCTTGATCAAGATGTTCCAACTCGCTTTTGGTCTTTAAATATTTCAAAATACCGTTTTCATTAAAAAATAAAAAAGCCAGGGAACCTAGTAAGATCAAAATGATAATGAGTCTGTTGAGAAGTTTATTATTAAACGATATCATTGAAGCGAATTCTTGATAATTCTATCAATCAATTGTTCGAATGTAATACCGGCTGCTTTTGCCATTTTGGGAACAAGTGATGTACTTGTCATTCCGGGTAAAGTATTTACTTCCAGACAATAAGTTTTAAAATCATTTGTCATTCTAAAATCAATCCGTGCATAGCTTTCACATCCAACTGAATTAAATGCGAGAAGTGCTTGGTGTTGAAGATGTTCAGCAATTTTTTGGGGGATTTCAGCAGGGACGATATAATCTGTTCTACCGCTTGTATATTTATTTTCATAATCATAAAAACCGCTTTTCGGTTTGATCTCTAAAACCGGCGATGCTTGCTGATCAATTATAGCAACAGTCAATTCATGCCCCGCAATATATTCTTCAACTAAAGCTTTGTCTGAAAACTGGTGTGCTTTCTTTAACGCTTGATGTACTTCAATATCACCGCGGCATATTGTTAGACCAATAGTAGATCCCTCATCATTAGGTTTTATAACACAAGGGTAACCAAAGAATTTTTTAATTTTAGAACGTATCAAATCCAAATCATTTTCATTTTTATTAACAACAAACCATCTTGGTGTATTTACATCAAAATGCTGAAACATAATTTTGGTCATGCATTTATCCATTGCAAGAGCGCTTGCCAAAACTTTTGAGCCTGTATATTTTATATCACGAAGTTCCAACAGTGATTGAATTTTTCCGTCTTCTCCCCATTTCCCGTGAAGTGCAAGAAATGCAACATCTACATCATCAAACATTATTGAGTTGATTGACTCAACAATATTTCTATTGGATCTTTCTGTGTAATCTACTTCAGCAAAAATTTTTTCTACTTCCTTCGGTTGATTCAAACCAAAAGAAGGATCAATAACTTTTACTTTGTATCCAAGATCATTCAATGCTTTTAATATTGATTTGCCCGTGTTTTTTGAAACCTCCCGTTCAGGAGAAGTGCCTCCAACGAGAAGCGCAACATTAATTTTACCGTTTGACATTTTTATCTCTGAATCTTTTAATATTAATAATTTCTTAAAGAAATTTCATCTTATCATCAACTTTAACTCCGTAAATTTCTTCGGAGATCATATAAAGTTTTTTTAGTTGATCAACTGAAAGTTTGTTTGCCCCGCCAAGTATTTCTGCTACAGTCATAATCTTAGCAAAATGTTCAAGTTTCTCTACTTTGAAATAAGCGTCTTTAATGGACTTACCGAATGCTAGAACGCCATGATTTTGCAATAGCAGAACCCAAACAAATCCTACATAAGGTAAAATTGATTCTTCAACTTCTTCAGTTGATATTGTGGAATATTTACATAGCGGAATTTTCCCGAGCGACAAAATTGATTCCGGAAAAATAGGCTGACTTAAATCTTTATTCACTACACAAAATGCCGAAGCATGAATTGGATGACTATGTACAACTGCGTTAACGTCTTCTCTGTTCCGATAGGCTAGAAGGTGCATTTTCACTTCAGCTGAGACTAAACCATCTCCGCTTAATACATTTCCTTCATAATCAATTTCTAGAAGATCCTTCTCTTCCATCTCTCCCTTACATTTACCTGAAGGGGTTATCAATAATTTCTTGTCGTCAATTCGTGCAGACAGATTTCCATCGTATGCTGCGACAAAATTGTTAGCATAAATTTTATGACAAGCTTGGATTAATTCTTTTCGTAAAGGCATTGTTTCTCTATTTTTTCTATGATTAACATATTTTCTAAACCATCTTTGCCAGTTGCTAAAGTTGTTTCATTTTTCAAAAATGTTTTTTGAACTGAACGGATCATAAACAATAATTTATTTGTTCTCTTGCGAAACATTTTTTTACCTTCACCTTGAAGATCAATAATTAATTTAGTTGCAAGATTCTTTTTACCTAAAAAATTCTCAATGGTAAGTGAACCATTGTAACCCAAAATTTCTATCCTGTTGTGTGCCTTCTTAGTATTATATGAGATATTGAAATAGCCATACCCATTCTTTTCAAATTTTACAATTGCCGAAGCGAAATCTTCTACATCGCTCTTGTAAACAACATTATCCATATAAGCTTTAACATCAATAATATTTCCGCCAAAAAATCGTAATAGATCTATCATCTGTCCGCCAAGATCACGAAGTACTCCGCCGCCGCTTAGTTCTTTCTTAAATCTGAAATTATCACCGGGCGAAACATCAATGTTGTATGTTGCCGAAATAGAAACAATTTTGCCCAGCATTTGATTATTAATTAATTCTTTTGCTTTTTGAACAAGAGGGTGAAATCTGTGCAAATGATTTATTATCAAAATCACATTTTGTTCTTTACATACTTTTATCATTTCTTCAATTTGAACTGAGTTCAAAGCAATCGGTCTCTCACATAAAATATTCTTTCCTGCTCTTGCGGCTTTTAGTACTTGCCAATAATGATCGGAGTTAACGCTTGAGATATAAACTGCATCTATATTACTAGCAAGAAAAGTATCGAAGTCATCAAATGCGTTCTGAGCACCAAACTTTAATCCAAGGTTCTTAGCTCTCTTCAAATCATGACTATAAATAGAAACGAGTTTACTCCTTTGTGCTAGAAGAAGAGCGGGCAAAAAAGAATTTTCTGAAAAGTTTCCGCAGCCGGCTACTCCCCATTTAAGTTTACGAGGCAATGCAGAAGAAAATTTTAATCGTGTTGATGTTTTGATCATTCTATTAACTCAAATTTTTAATTTTTCCATCAGCATTTTAATTGGTTTAGAATCCTGCATGATATAAAAATGAATTGCTGGAACATTTTTATTTAATAATTCTTCAACTTGCCTTACAGTCCAGTTAACTCCAATTTCAAGTGTATGTTCCGGTTTTGATTTTTCAATTTCTTCCGCCAATTCTTGGGGAATATCTATGTAAAAATTTTTAGGAAGAGTTCTTACATGCGATTTACTCGTTATAATCTTCAAACCCGGAATTATAGGAACTGTTATATTTTCTTTATGGCATAGATTAACATACTCAAAATAATTTTTGTTGCTGTAAAACATTTGCGTTACAATATATGAAGCACCGGCATCAACTTTTGTTTTTGTATATCGGATATCGGTTTTCAGGTTAGGTGATTCAAAATGTTTTTCGGGGTAACCGCTTGTACCGATACAAAAATCCATCGGCTGTGCATCTAACAAACCTTCTTCCAAATATTTTCCTTTATTGATGGAATTGATTTGACTGATTAGATCAACTGCGTATTTGTTTATACTTCTCCCGAACTTTACCGGTTTTTTATACTCGCTGTCATCGCCGCGAATTGCAAGAACATTATCAATCCCTAAATAGTGAAGTTCAATTAAAAAGTCTTCTGTTTCCTCGCGTGTAAATCCCGTACATAAAACATGTGGTACTGCGTCTATATTATATTTGTTTTGAATGAGAGCGCAAATTCCTAAAGTTCCGGGACGTTTACGTTTTATCTTCATCTGCATATTACCGGAAACAGTTTCCTCATATATAACTTCTGCGGCATGGCTGGTTATATCAATAAAAGGTGGTTCATACTTAGTGATATCTTCCAATACGGTAAGAAGCTGCTTTATGTTGCCGCCCCGTTTAGGCGGAATAATTTCAAAACTGATTAAAGTATTTTTTGCTTTATCAAGATGTTCAATTACTTTCATAGCTTTCCATTTTGTCTCGGCACAATTTAATATTTTCTAAACTTATTAGTATTACAATTATTTTATTACGGAATTAACTTCAATACATTAATTGTTCTTTTCTTAAACTCATCCTCTCTTAACGGCACTGTTATAAATTTCCCTTTTAACCACATCTCACTCATATCTTTATAATGATCGCTCATAAAATGCCCTGCTTGACCGGTTGGAAGAATAAATTCCAAATGATCAGGATCTGCAAAATCAAAAATGTAACGCATCGAAGGACCAAGAATATTTTCATATTGTTCGGAACGATGCGGCTTTGTTAGATCGCGCGAATTTTCAAATAATTCCGGAAATGAATATTCCGTATTAAATATTGTAGTCCCATCACCGCCGATGTTGAACGGTCCGATATTTATTATTTTATCAAGCAGTCCCGATTTATTATGAAACATATGTTTGAATGTTACTTTATGAACACCGCCCCATTGCCAATTTGCAATATCGTTCCCATAACTTTTTTCTAGATCGGTAAGTGCATCAACTAAACTTTTTCTTATTATATCGTTCCGCGTTTCTCTTTGCGGTGTGCGAACATCATCAAAAAATGATGATTTGTTTTCTTCCAATAGTTTGGGAATAATCCTATACGGGACGTTGGCAACAAAAATATATTCCTTCAGCAGATCTACTCCTATCTCATCTTCAAAAATATTTTTTATCAGATATTGAAAGAACCTTGAGTAAATAGTTGGAACTTGACTGCCCGGATTCATTTCATAATTCCAATTATCAAAAAGTTCTAAAGCAAGTTTGAGATTTTTATCAGTAACCTTAACGCTATCAAATGCTGATGTTATAAAATGAGTTAGTTTCTTTGCATACGGTGAAGTAAAATCAAGCTGATATTTTTTATAATCTTCTTTAGAATGAATTGGTTTAGAACTAAGCAGTTCTATAATTCTTTCTATACGTGATGACGGTTCCCAAATATTTGAAATGTGGTATTTAAAGTTCAGCAGAGTTTTATTATTTGCCGATGCAATAAAATTTTGCTGCGGATTAAATAGTTTCGGCATTTCTTCATAAGGGACAAATCCTTTCCAATCGTTTACATCTGTTGTACCATCGTTAATTAATGTCGGACTGTTTGAATTTCTAATTGGCAAACGTGCTGCACATATATAACCGATATTTCCCTTATCATCTCCATAAACAAAATTCTGACCTGGCACGGTGAAATATCTAACAGCATTCTTAAAATCATCCCAGTTCTTTGCTTTGTTAATTGAGATTACCGCAAACATTTCATCACTTGGCTCCAATCCTGTCCATCTCATACTAAGCTGTGCAGTTTTAATACCGGTGTTTGGATACATTTGCTTAAACGGATGAATGTCTGTAATGATCGGTCCGCGATGTGTACGCTTGATTTCATAAACTACATTTGCTGTATCTTTAACATGAATTGTATCTTTTTCGATTGATAGCAGACGCCACGATTTGTTGAAAAAATAATTCTTCCCCAACGAATCAAT
Source organism: Ignavibacteriales bacterium (assembly GCA_016234355.1). Taxonomy (GTDB): domain Bacteria; phylum Bacteroidota; class Ignavibacteria; order Ignavibacteriales; family Melioribacteraceae; genus Fen-1258. Next base: position 6,113 of record JACRFC010000136.1, on the reverse strand, counting down.
TTTCTCGACATAAAAATCTGCGTCATCTGCCATAACGTTTGTTAAAGCCCATGAAATATTTTTATTCTTTCCAATTACAATTGCAGGTAAACCGGGGATTGTAAATCCTTCAGCATTCCAATCGTTACTTCTAATCATAGCAAAATACCAGCGTGCCGGTGCGGTGTAAGCAAGATGCGGATCGTTGGCAATTATCGGTTTTCCGGAAGCTGACATTTTACCGTTAACGATCCAATTGTTAGAGCCGATATGTGTTCCGACAAAGCCGGTAAAATTTCTAAACTGTTGATCAACTTTTATTAAATCAGAAGAGATTACTGCAACTCCTTTTAAGCCGGATGGAATAATTGTTGGCGAGTTTTCCGGAAAGTCCGGCAATAATTCTTTTGCTTTCTCTGTTCCAAACTTCTGAACTAATTTAGAAAATGTAATATCCGACCACCAGCTAAAGTTCAGTTCCCAGCCCATCAGTTTTGCAATTACTAAACTATGTTCCGGTCTCCACGGATAGGGATCATAACCTAATAAATCAAACTCGACCGGATAATTTCCTTTGGCAGTTTTTATAAATGTATTTACTCCGTTAGAATAAGCAGTTAAGATTTTTTTTGAAAGTGGATTTAACTTTTCATAATTCGCTTTTACATTTTTGTAGATACCAACTGTTCTAAACATTTGATCAATTGGAATAGTCTTCGCTCCAAAAACTTCGCTAAGTCGTCCTTCCCCTGCTCTTCGGGCAACATCCATTTGAAATAATCTTTCCTGTGCATGAACGAACCCTAATGCAAACGCAGCATCTTCGTCGCTTTGAGCTTTGATAAATGGAATTGCATAATTATCTCTTAGAATTTCAACTTTATTAGCTAATCCTTCCGCTTTTATTTCCCCATCATATTCCGGCAAAGATTTCTTTAGCATGAAGTAGGAAATGAAAGAAAAAACAACAATGATTACTAAAAGTGTTGCTATACCACCGATTAATATTTTTTTCCATTTATTCATTTTTGGTTTATCCTAGAAAGACACCCTAAAATATGAAATAATTGATTTGCTGAATAACAAAATATTTGATAAATAACTTACTGAAAAAACATATAGGAGAAAGTAATTTTGAAGTAGAGTTGAAATTCACTCCTCTTATAATTATAATTCCCTGTGAGTTATCAAAAAGACATTCTAACATTAGTTCATAAGTCAGTAAAGAAAATAATTCTTTTTCTTCCTCATGCCGTAAGTCAAATGTCGAAAGAGGACTATTTAGCGATTGTAACAGCATATATTCCGAACAAGGAAGAATGGGAAAACAATTTTAAGAAAAGGAAAATGCTATGAAATGTATGCACTGCAAAGGTAATATGGAAAGAAAGACCGCACCTTTTCATATTGACAGGAAAGGTTATCATTTGTTCTTTGATTCAATTCCCGCGTGGGTCTGCAATCAGTGCGGAGAAGTATACTTTGAAGAATCCGCAGTAGAAACCATCCAAAAGGCATTGAACGTTTTAGATGAGCAAACAGAAAAACTATCTATGGCTGTATGAATTTGATGATTTAATAAGCCCTCTCAATTCCGCTCAACTCCTAAATCCATGGTGAAATTATGAATGAAATTTTGATAATTCTCTCGCTAATAATTTTAATAGCTCTAATTGTTTTATTCTTTTTTGTTAATAAGAAATTGTCAGCCGGTGATAATTCCACGTTGATCAATGAATTTGAAAAGCTAGACCGTTCATTCCGGGATGAGATTTCACGTAACAGAAAAGAAACATCCGATAATGCTAAATCCGACCGCTTAGAATTAAGTAATGCTATTAAATTATTCGGCGAACAGCTTAACAACCAACTGACACAATTGATCCAGACAAATGAAATTAAATTTGATAAACTTCAAGAAAAAGTTGGAACCCAGCTTAAAGAAATTCAAGACAAGAACGAAAAAAAATTAGAAGAAATGCGGCAGACTGTTGATGAAAAACTTCACGCAACGTTAGAGAAACGACTGGGAGAATCTTTTAAGCTTGTTAGTGACAGGCTTGAGCAAGTTTATAAAGGTCTTGGAGATATGCAGGAATTAGCACGCGGAGTTGGCGATCTAAAAAATGTATTAACTAATGTAAAGACTCGCGGCGGATGGGGTGAGATTCAACTCGAAAATCTGATTGACCAAATATTAACTCAAGAACAATATGAAAAAAACGTTTCCACAAAAAAAGGAAGTAATGACAAAGTTGAAATAGCAATTAAACTTCCGGGACGTGATTTATCTAAGAGCGAATTAGTTTGGCTGCCCATTGATGCTAAATTCCCAATCGAAGATTATCAGCGGCTAATTGATGCACAAGATTTGGCAAATATCGCAGCAATTAATGAAGCGAATAAAGCAATTGAGACTCGTATCAAAGGTGAAGCGAAAAAAATTGCTGAAAAATATCTCGATCCCCCGCACACAACAGATTTTGCAATAATGTTTCTGCCGGTTGAAGGATTATATGCAGAGGTTTTAAGAAGACCGGGCTTAGCAGAATTTTTACAACGGGAATACCGTGTTGTTGTTTCTGGACCTACAACTTTAGCTGCGTTATTAAATAGTTTGCAAATGGGATTCAGAACTTTAGCAATCGAAAAAAGATCAAGTGAAGTTTGGAAGATCTTAAGCAGCGTGAAAAATGAATTCGGAAAATTCGGTGATCTATTAGATAAGACACAAAAGAAATTACAAGAAGCAAGCAACACGATTGATGACGCATCTAAAGCTACCAGAAAAATTGAAAAACAGTTGAATAAAGTTGAAGAATTACCTGAAGCAGACGAAACGAAGTTAATCGAATAGATTTTTTAAGAGCGATTTGCATGAAGAACTATTATTCAGATAAACTTTCTGCCGAGAGATTACAACAAGTTTATGAAATAGCTCCACAGCGTGTTAAACAATATTTTGAAGCTGAAGTAAATTATGTCTTGCAAAAAATTAATACTCAAGATTTAGTTTTAGAACTCGGCTGTGGATTCGGTCGTATCCTCCCTTCACTTGCTAAAAAAGCAAAATCTGTTTTGGGAATTGATACTTCCCTTTCAAGTTTACAGCTTGGGAAAGAAATGCTCGGTAAAATTTCAAATTGCTTCTTCGTTCAAATGAATGCAGTTCAACTCTCTTTTCCAAATAATATTTTTGATGTTGTCGTTTGCATACAAAACGGCATTTCTGCTTTTCATGTTAATAAAAAAGAATTAATCCTCGAAAGCATACGCGTAACTAAACCTAACGGAATTGTTTTTTTCTCGAGCTATTTCGAAAAATTTTGGAATGACCGTTTGGAATGGTTTCGATTACAATCGGATGCCGGACTAATTGGAGAAATTGATTTTGAAAAAACTCTTGATGGTACGATAGTTTGTAAAGACGGATTTACTGCAACTACTGTTGGTGTAGATCAGTTCAAAGAATTGACATCCGACATTGATAATATAATTGTGAACTTAGAAGAAGTAGATGAATCTAGTCTATTCTGTGAAATTATTCATCACTATAAGAAATTGTAACGGCATACTTTAGTAGTTAAAACAAAATTAATGTCGTAGAGCAGATTTCTAATCTGCTCTACAATTTTAGCACAGAATACGATTCTGTGCTACTTAATCTTTAACTCGCCGATAATTTCCCGCTGTTCGCCGATTTCCTATCTAAAAAATTGTAACAACCATTTATCTTTGCCGTCAGAATAGGTAGAAATAAAAAATTATTGGAGGATAAAATGGAAACACCAAAACTTCACGGACGGGTAATCATCGGAATTTTGCTGATTATACTCGGCGCATTGTTCGTCATGCGTAATTATGATATGCTGGATTTTCCTTATGAATATTTTACATGGGAATATTTTTTCATTCTGATCGGATTGCTTTTCTTCTTTCTTTCAAGAAATAAAACAGCAGGCGTAGTATTAATTGCAATCGGTTTATTTAATCTGATCCCTGAACTCTGGCCTTTACTTTTAGTTTTGGTCGGTCTTTATATAATCTTCGGCAGAAAAGGAAATTTCAGACATTCAACCGAACCTGCTGAACCCGGACAACCTAAAAACAGTAATGATTATGTTGAAAGTATCAGCATCTTCGGAGGCAGTTCAAAAATTGTTAACTCAGATAATTTTAAAGGTGGAAATATTGTCTCCATCTTTGGCGGTTCTGAAATCAATCTGACTAATTCCAAACTTGCAGAGGGTGAAAACAATATTGAAATCACTGCTGTGTTCGGAGGATCCACACTCATTGTTCCATCCGATTGGAATGTTGAACTTGATGTACTTCCAATCTTCGGAGGATTTGGAGATAAAAGAATGAAAGACCCCAACAAAAAAATTCAAGAAGGAAGAAAACTATTGATAAAGGGGATCGTTCTTTTTGGCGGCGGCGAAATCAAAACAATTTTTTAAGGAGCTTACAATGCAAACATCAAATAGAAGAATCTGGCTTGGTATAATATTAATTGCTTTAGGAAGTTTATTCTTTCTAGATAACTTGAACTTCTTCTGGTTCGATTTACGTCATACCATATTCTCATGGCATACTATCTTTCTTATTATCGGTATAGTAATTCTAATCAATCATAAAAACAGTTTAGCGGGATACATTTTTTTAATAATCGGTTTGTTCGGAACAGCGCATCATTTTATTCCGTTTTTTTTCGATTTTGATTTTCGCGATCTCTGGCCGATTCTATTATTTATTATCGGTCTCTGGCTGATATTAAAAAGAAGAGAACCGTTACGCGTACACAACACTCAATTCAATGTTGGATCAACACAAACTCAAGGAGCAGTTTACTCACAAGATATTTTAGATGAAGTTTGTGTACTTACTTCATGCAATAAAGTAATCCATTCAGAAAATTTTAAGGGCGGAAGAATTACAACAATTTTCGGCGGGACAAAATTAGATCTCACAAATGTAAAAATGGCGCCCGGAGAAAATACTTTAGAGATAACAACATTATTTGGCGGATGCAATTTGCGGGTTCCGCAAGGATGGAAAGTTTTACTGAATGTTACTTCTGTATTTGGCGGATTTGATGATAAACGCTTTGCCCCTTACGATCCGGAACAAAGCTCTGAAGGAATTTTAGTAATCAAGGGTGTTACAATATTTGGCGGCGGCGAACTTCTTTATTAATTAATCTATGAGCATAGAATGATAAATCCGTTTATTAACAATAAGAAAGTACTAGCTACATATTTTGTCGTTTGGTTTTTTATTTTTCTTGTTCATGTAAGTGTATTAAACTTCTTTTTGAATATTCCAATTCTAACTGCCTTGCTTGATAGTGCTGTCTTCAATCTGATCTATCAGTTATTGGGAATTAGTCTTTGGTATACTGTTAGTTTCAATTCGCTGGAAAATTATAATGCGGTTAAGATCTTTCTAAATCATATTGCTGCGGCTGTTATTACATCCGGCTTATGGATTCTTGCTGGCTATTATATTATGATTAATTTTATCACGGAAAAAAGTATCTATGCTGAGTTTCTGGTAAAATCTTTAGTGTGGAGGTTTTTGATCGGGATACTTTATTATACTGTGATCATAGCGGTAGATTACGTGATTATCTATTACAATAATTTCCAGGAGAAACTCTTAAGAGAAGTTGAACTAAATGCTCTTGTAAAAGAATCGGAATTGAAAACGCTGAAGTATCAAATCAATCCTCATTTTATTTTCAACAGTTTGAATTCGATCAGCTCGCTTACGTTATCAAATCCTACTCAAGCTCAAGAGATGACAATTAAACTTTCAGCGTTTCTTAGAAGCACTCTTTCAAAAAATGAAAAACAGAAGAGTAAATTAAGCGAGGAAATAAACAACGCTAAACTTTATCTTGATATTGAAAAGATCCGGTTTACAGATAAGTTCGAGTTCGTTGAAGAAGTAAAACAAGAATGTAAAGAATTAGAAGTTCCCGGCATGATACTTCAACCGCTTTTTGAGAACGCAATTAAGCATGGTGTTTATGAAAGTCTCGAAAAAGTTACTATTAAACTTTTATGCGGAATGGAAAAAGAATATTTTAAGATAACTGTTGAAAATAATTTTGATCCGGAAGCCGTTCCTCG
>JACRFC010000134.1 GCA_016234355.1 Ignavibacteriales bacterium | reverse complement strand
CCAAGTTCCACTTGCTGTTTTGCTTGCTACACCACCAGTGCCTTGACCATATAATTGTTGCAACGGCTGAACTTGTGTAATATCGTCGTAAGAGTATGAAAGATCATAAGAGACTTTTGCTTTACCGGCTTTACCGCTCTTTGTTGTAATAAGAACTACACCGTTAAGAGCACGCGATCCGTAAAGTGCAGCAGCAGAAGCTCCTTTTAAAATGCTGATTGATTCAATATCCTTTGGATTAATATCTGATGCACGATTCTGCTGAGTAACGCCGCCAACACTTACACCGATTTCTTGATTATTGATTGGTGAACCATCAACGACCATTAAAGGTTGTGTACCGCCGGTTATAGAATGTGCACCTCTTATTCTGATATAGGTAGATGCGCCGGCTTCGCCGCTGGTTTGTGTTATTTCAACATTAGCAACTTTACCTTGAATTGCAGAGATAACATCAAGTGCTTTACTGTTGGCAACTTGTTCTGCTGAAACTTGTCCGATAGTGTTACCAAGTTTTGATTTTTCAACTGAGGTTCCGATTCCAGTTACAACAACTGTCTGCATCTGGAGAATATCTTCCTCAAGAGAGAAATCATTAGTAATGTCAGAGCCATTAACAGTGACGCTGACAGTTTGTTTTTTATAGTTAACAAAACTGGCAACTAAGTCACTTGTTTGCCCTTTTGCTAAAATGGTAGGAACTTCAAAGGAAAAGTTGCCATTAAAATCAGAAGCAGCACCGACGTTGAATACTTTCAAAACAACGGATGCGCCGATTAAGGGCTCCTTTGTTTTAGCATCGGTTACTTTTCCCTTCACCTTAAAAGTGTTTTGCCCCAATAGAAAACCGGGTAAAATAATGAGAAATAACAGAGATATCTGTATTAATTTTCTCATACACACCTCTCATAATTAGTAATTAGATTTAGTTAATTAATAGGTTGAACTCTCAACCCAAAATTTATTTTAATTCACTATTAAAAATAAAGCCCCATCGGGACTGTATTGATTTATTAGTATTAAAAATAGTAAAGTATTAAATAGCCCTGACTTGGAAAGGAAATTTGTTTCTAACTCTTTTGTAATCTAATTTTTTTTATATCTAAAAACAATCATTATTTTTAAGTATATCTTTTTATTAAGATACTCATAACCATGAATAATTATTCATTAAAGATTCAATATGACGGAACTAATTATGCCGGATGGCAAATCCAGAATAATGCTATAAGCATTCAGCAAAAAATTATTGATGCCATTGAAGTTATTTTGAAAGAAAAAGTTAATCTGATCGGATCCGGCAGAACAGATACCGGTGTTCATGCTCTTGGACAAGTCGCAAACTTTAGAACAGAGAGCGAGTTAGATCTTTATAGGTTCCGTTATTCACTCAATTCGATTTTGCCGAATGACATTTCTATTTTGAAAATGGAGAAAGTAGATGAATCCTTTCATGCAAGGTTTGATGCGAAGGAGAGAAGCTACATTTATCTTTTTTCCGATCACAAATCACCATTCTATAATAATTACTCATATTATTTACCTTCCATTTCGAAATTTGATTTCAAATACCTCAACAAAATTTCAAAAGTATTGTTAGGCAACCATGATTTTACTTCGTTCTCAAGAAAGAATATTGAAATTGAAGATAAAACTTGCGACGTTAAAGAAATTATTTGGCACAAAGGAAAAACTATTTCAACTTTTTATATCTCGGCAAATCGGTTTATGCACGGAATGGCAAGAACAATTATTGGAACACTTTTATTTGCAGCAGAAAAAAAACTTGGTGAAGATTATTTATTAGAAGTTCTCGAACAAAAAAACAGAGAAGAAGCGGATGAATCTGTTCCCGCTAAAGGTTTATTCTTATTTAAGGTGAGGTATTAAAATGATTGATCTTTCAAATAAAGTTACAATTATAACAGGCGGTTCACGAGGGATTGGTGAAGCATGTGTAAAATTATTTTTGAAAGCGAATAGCAAAGTTGCTTTCACTTTTAAGAATGCAAAATCTCAATCCGAAAAATTAGAAAAAGAATTAGGCGCCGGAGTAAAAGGTTACCGTGTTGATATGGAATCCGAAAAAGAAATTTTTTATATGGTTGATCAAACTGTTAAAGATTTTGGAAAGATAGATATACTTGTTCATAATGCCGGAATTTGGAACGACGGAACACTTGAAAAAATGTCGCTTGAACACTGGGATGAATTGATTAGAATAAATCTTACTTCAACATTTTTATTCTGCAAAGCTGTAACGCCTTACATGAAGAAAAATAAATTTGGAAGAATAATTTTAATAACCTCAACCGCCGGGCAGCGAGGAGAAGCATTTCATTCTCATTATGCAGCTTCAAAAGGCGGAATGATCTCATTCACAAAATCTCTTGCTGTTGAATTGGCTTCTAATAATATAACCGTAAATTCCGTAGCACCGGGATGGGTAGATACAGAAATGAACGATGATGTATTTGCTGATAAAGATTATAAAGAAAGTATCAGAAAGGGAATTCCCGTTGGAAGAATTGCCACCGCAGAAGATATTGCCGGACCAACTTTATTTCTTGCTTCCGATTTAGCGCAACATATCAACGGAGAAATTCTAAATGTAAACGGAGGAAGTGTTTTATGCGGATGATGAATTGCAAAATTCCAAAATTAAAAAATTGCAAAACTACAAAGCTAACCAGTGTGTGATTTTGAAATCTTGTAATCTTGTAATCTTGTAATCTTTCCTTCTTGCAATCACTTTTGAATATTGGGTTCATTATCATATATTTGAATCGAGTTGATTATAGTAACGGACAAAAGAAAAATTACGAATGGAAATATTAGCTGAACTTCATCCGCGCATCGTTCACTTTCCTGTGGTATTATTTATATTATATTTTTTTCTTGAAGCGTTTGGTGTTCTATTAAAGAAAAATTACTTGAGTAAATCAGCATATATAATTTTAATTGCCGGAATTGTAACGGCTGTAGCTGCCGTGTTAACTGGAAATCAAGCACACGAGGCAGCAAAAATGATTTTGAAGGAAAAGAATAATTTATTGAATGGAATGATTGAACAGCATGAACAAAATGCAACTATTACACTCTGGTATTTTTGCGCAGTTTTAATTTTAAGAACATATTTAATTATCAAAAAAAAATTTGAGAACAATTGGAAATACATTTTTATTCCTCTTGGATTAGCGGGTTGCTATCTAATATATATAACAGGAATACACGGCGGGGAATTAGTTTTTAAGTACGGAATCGGGACACAACTTTTTGGAAAGTAATCCATAAATAAAACGAAATGAAAAAACTTTTATTCTTTCTATTACTTTTTAGTTCTGTTACTTTTAGTCAATTCAAATTCGGCGCTGCCAAAGGATTATTTATGGGAATTGCAGTTGGTCCCAGATTTCCAATTGGAGAATTTGCCGATGCGCAGAATATCGGCATAGGTGCTGAAGTTATTTTCTCTTACAGTGATAATGAGTTTCTGCCTATATTTCTTTACACAATGATCGGTTACCAACATTATCCGGGAAGACAAGATTTTTATAAACGAAGCGACTATGCATCGTTCTCAAGTAATGTTTTAATGATAGCTCCGGGAGTAAGATATTATTTCAAACCGATTTTGGAGAATGTTGTTTTACTGATGCCCATAATTGATATCGGTGCTGAGTATGCTCTCTTCGAAAATTGGCATCAGTTCAAGAACGACAGCGGTAAACAAAATTTTGTTGAAGATGTAAATAAATTCGGTTTTCATATCGGCGCAGGTTTTTCTATGTTCATTCTGGATGTTGTTACTTATTACAATTACTTACCCAAGAATCAGTATCTATCTTTCAATCTGAGAGCAAACATTCCAATCTTTGTAAAAATGTAAAGAGGGATTTATGAATTACAATAATATTTTATTCGAAGTAAAAAATAAGATCGGGTTTGTTACAATTAATCGTCCGGATAAATTAAACGCACTTAACGATGCGACACTTTCCGAATTGAAAGAATGTTTTACTGCAATAAAAAATGATGAACGTATAAATGTTGTAATAGTAACCGGCGCCGGAGAAAAAGCTTTTGTTGCCGGAGCCGATATTTCCGAATTAAATAAATTAGATGAATCAACCGGAAAAAAATTTTCAGAGAACGGACAGGCAGTTTTTAACTTGATAGAGAATCTTGGGAAACCGGTTATTGCAGCGGTGAACGGATTTGCACTTGGAGGCGGTTGTGAATTTGCATTATCATGTCATATAAGATTTGCAAACGAGAAAGCAAAATTCGGACAACCGGAAGTCAACCTTGGTATAATTCCGGGATATGGCGGAACGCAAAGATTAACCCGATTGATTAATTCCGGTAGAGCAGCAGAATTAATTTTAACCGGAGATGTAATTGATGCAAATGAAGCTTTAAGAATTGGTCTTGTTAACAAAATATTCAGTTCAGAAGAGTTAATGAGTAAAGCAACTGAGTTTGCAGAAAAAATTTCTTCGAAAGGACAAATTGCTGTTAGAAAAACTTTGCTTGCAATTGTTAGTTGTAATGACCTTTCGGAATCTGACGGTCTTAATTATGAAGCAAATTTATTTGCGGAAGGATGCGGCACGGAAGATTTTAAGGAAGGAACAACAGCTTTTTTAGAAAAACGTAAACCAAATTTTAAAAACTCGTAGCACAGATTTACCTGCGTAAGCACATAGGCGTCAACCTAAGAATCTGCGGGTTTACAATATTGAGAATAAAATTATAACAAATTTGAACGAATACTGAGGAAATTGTTAATCCTCTACGAGGATTTATCAATGTAAAATAAACTCTTTTCTACAACAAT
>JACRFC010000133.1 GCA_016234355.1 Ignavibacteriales bacterium | reverse complement strand
TTTCGGTTTTATCAATTACGCCGGAAGAAACTTTATTTACCAGCTTCCCATCGGGAGTTTGAAGATTTGTATAGTAAGAAAGTCTTGCGGAAAATTTATTGTCATTCTCTTTCTGCTCAAATCCTTTTGCGCGAAGAGCAGCATTTAATTCCCAGCCATTCTCCATTGAATAAGCAAATGATTCTACACTGAAAAGTTCAAACTTTTCTTCTTTCTTGGAACACCCGGAAAGGTATAACGTAATCACTATTAACAGAAGTATTTTTTTTATCATTCTTATTCTCTAAAAAAATAGGGCCGAATGGTTTTCGACCCCTACTGAATTCTTATTTCTATATTCTTACTTCTCGTTTAATTGTTTCTCTTGAATTCTGTCATAAACTGAACTAACTCATCAACACCTTTCTTGGGGAAAGCATTGTAGATTGAAGCACGGATACCGCCTACAGATCGGTGTCCTTTCAATCCGCTGAAATTTTCAGCCGATGCTTCTTTAATAAATTTTTCTTCCAGTTGTTCATTAGGCAATCTGTAAGTAACGTTCATCAGTGACCGGTCTTCTTTTACAGTTGTTCCTTTGTAGTAGCCCTCACTGTTGTCAATAGCATCGTACAATACATTTGCTTTCTCAACATTGCGTTTATACATTTCATCGAGTCCGCCCATATTTAACAGCCACTTAAATACTAATCCTGCAATATAAATTCCAAATGTTGTTGGTGTATTATACATTGATTCATTATCAACATGAATCTTATAGTTCATGTAAGTGTGAAGCGAATCGGAAGTTCTTTCAAGCAGATCTTTTCTAATGATTACAACAGTAACACCGGCAGGACCGATATTCTTTTGTGCGCCAGCGTAGATCAAACCATATTTATTCATATCAAGTTTTTTATGAAGGAAATCCGATGAAGCATCGCAAACGAGCGGAACATTTCCGGTTTCAGGTTCGTTGCGCCATTCTGTTCCATAAATTGTGTTGTTCGATGTGAAATGAACATAAGATGCATCAGTATCAAGTTTCAATTCTGATTGTTTTGGAATGCGAGTATAATTTTCTGCTTTAGTTGTTGCAGCAATATTTACAGTACCAACTCGTTTTGCTTCTTTTACTGCTTTCTCTGCCCACGAACCTGTTACAATATAATCGGCTTTATTCTTCGGCGGCATTAAGTTTAGCGGCACCATTGAAAATTGCAAAGTTGCGCCGCCTTGCAAAAATAAAATCGAGAACTTATCATCAATACCCAAAAGTTTTCTTAGATCGGCATCTGCTTCTTTAATAATCGCATCAAAAATTTTTCCACGATGACTCATTTCCATAACATTCATTCCGCTTCCTTTGTAGGAAATAAAATCCTTCTGAGCTTCAAGCAAGACTTCTTCGGGAAGAATAGCGGGTCCGGCGCTTAAATTATAAATACGTTTTTCCATTTTGATTTCTCCGTTTATATTAATTCGGTTTTTAAATTCTGAGCAAAGCGAAAAATCCCAATGTAAAAGGTTTGAGATTCTTCATCCGGCAAATGCCGGATTTAGAATAACAGTTACAAATTATATAACATGCACTAACAACCCATCTCTCAATTTCGGTTCGAACCAAGTTGATTTAGGCGGCATTGTTTCTCCTGCATCAGAAATATTTATCAGATCATCCACCGAAACCGGATACATAGAAAATGCAACAACTGCTTTTCCGCTATCAACTAATTTTTCTAATTCTTCCGTACCGCGTATTCCGCCAATGAAATCAATGTTTGTATCGGTACGCGGATCTCCAATTCCAACTACAGGATTTAGTAAATAATTTTGCAGAATGCTCACATCAAGATTGCCTCCTACGGTAACGCCGGGGTTTACATTATCGTTCGGCTTTAACAAATACCACTTTTTATCAATATACATTGTAATAGTTCTTTTCGATGGCGGATTTGGAAAGTTTGTTTCTTCAACTGAAAAACTCTTTTCCACTTTTTTCATGAATTCATTTTTTTTCATCTTCAAATCAAGAACTGCACGGTTGTAAGGAAGTATCTTCAACTGATCTGCCGGAAAAAGAACGCCGAGAAAATAATTATACTCTTCGTCTCCCGTATGATTTTCGTTAAGATCTTTTTTTACTTTTCGTGTACGGCTCGCACTTGCAGCGCGATGATGTCCATCAGCTATGTAAAGATTTTTTACTTTACCAATTTCATTTGCAATAATCTCTGCATAGTCGTTTGGTAAAATCCATACTTGATGTTTAATTCCATCGGAAGAAGTAAAATCATAAATCGGTTCTGTCTCTTTCACAGTTTTGCTAATAACCTTATCAACTTCTACAACCGGTTTGTAGGTTAAAAATACCGGACCGGTTTGAGCTTCGGTTCTAATGATGTGATTAGTGCGGTCATCTTCTTTTACCTTACGCGTCTTTTCATGTTTTTTAATTACATCATTATCATAATCATCAACGGAAAATGTTGCTGCAATTCCAACTTGAGAATGATTCCCCATTGTAAGCTGATAAACATAAAAATGAGGTTCGTTATCTTGCTTTAAGGGTGCATTATTTTTCAACCACCCCCAATTCTCTTTTGCTTTCTGATATACATCATGCGAATAAACATTAATATCTTTTTTCATTTCAATTTCTGAACGGGTAATACGCAAAAAACTTAATGGATTGCCTTTTGCTAATTCTGCGGCTTCTTTACGATTTACAACATCATAAGGTACACTTGCAACAAGGTGTGCAACTTTTTCATTTGGTCTAACTGCTTTGAAGGGACGGATAATTGCCATTATTACTCCATAGTTTCAAAAATTTTACTTATGAAAATTAGCACTTAAGGATATGAGAGTAAAATGTATTTGGTGTGAATAGTAGAATGGATCTTTGGGTGCTTGAGCAACTGAGTGCCTTAGTGCCTGAGTGCCTAAGATGTAAACTCGCGCACTAAGGAACTTTTTACTTTAATATAGCAATCATTGTGGAAAGTTCTTCAACTAATCCGAAACTTCTCAACAAAAAATAAAGAGCTTCTTTTTATAGAAGTGAGAGTGAAAAATAAAATCTTTATACGTCAGTTTTAGAAATCCAGAATCAAATCGAAAAGAATAATATTTGAGTTTTCTGCGGCTGAAATATTTATTTGATCTTCCTCTGTTATTTTCACTGCATCCCCGTTGTTTAGAGAAATGTCATTTACATTTATTGTTCCATTAATCACATGAAGATAAACACTTCGTTCTTTGCTCAACTTGTATTGAATTATTTTCCCTTTTTCTAAATCCGATAGAAATATTTCCGCATCTTGATTTATAAAAATTATTCCGTCTTCTTTTTTTCCGCTTACAACTTTTAGCAATTTGTTCTTCTTTTCTTCGTGAGAGAATTTAATTTGCTCATAAGAAGGTGTTAATCCTTGTTTGTTGGGAATAAACCATATCTGCAATAGTTTTAAAATTTCCGTGTCCGAGGCATTAAACTCGGAATGCAGAATCCCTTTCCCGGCTGTCATTCTCTGTATTTCATTCACAGTAATTGTTCCTTCTCCGCCGGAGCTGTCTTTGTGCGTAACTGTTCCTTCAAGAATGATTGTAACAATTTCCATATCTCTATGGGGATGAGTTGGAAATCCTTCTCCAGGCTGAATGATATCATCATTCATAACACGCAATGGACCAAAGTGAATATTACCCGGATCATAATATTCTCCAAACGAAAAACTGTGGCGGCTATCCAACCAATTTATTTTTGTATGACCGCGTTTATTACTTTTTCTTACTTCAATCACAATTCATCCTTTCTTTTAAATTATTTTGTTCGCTCGATATAGTAAATTACGAGTTAGTAATAATAACAGAAAAATTTTTATTTTAGTTTACCAACCATCAATCCTAATTTTTTCAAAAGCTCACCAAGTGTTTTTTGCTCTTCGGCTGAAAGGACAGACATTAATTTTGCAACATGCTCTGCGTGACTCTTAAAAACATTATCAAATAAATCTTTTCCCTTCTGTGTTAATCGGATTAATATTGCTCTTCTATCTTCTAAACTGTGTACTCTTTCGATGAAACCCAATTTCTCAATATTATCTAAGACTAAGGTCATATTGCCGCCGCTTACCAGCATTTTATTACAGATTTCACCGACCTTCAATGGTCCCAAATGTCCGATAATTTCTATTACGGCAAATTGCGGTTGTGTTAAGCCGAATGTCCGAATGCTCTCGATTGATCTTTTGTTGAATGAAGAGAATGCACGGGCAAGTTTGACCCACGTTGTGAGTGCCAGATCTGTTTTTTTCCCGTATATCTTTGTTGTCTTCATCTAATAGAATAAACCAATTATAATTAGTACGAGTTCAAAATAATTTTTTTTATATCTCTTGTCAAGTCACACATTTAATATTAAATTTGTTTGGAAATAAAATTTGAACATAAATTTTTGTTAAAAAGAATATAATCTTTATGTCACAAACAGAAATCAAATATTTTACTCCGTACGAAGCAAAGCGGACGCTGCCGCTCGTAAAACAGATCGTTCGTGATATTTTGAACAATGCAATTCAAATAAAGACTATAGCAGAATCATTGGGTGGAAAAATAGAAGACAATCAAGAAATTCAACAGCTCATTTCGGATATAGATTCTTTTATGAAAGAACTTAATGATATCGGCTGTACTTATAAAGATTGGAATTTTCAAATAGGTCTGGTTGATTTCCCCGCAATTATAGATAATGAAGAGGTACTACTCTGTTGGCGAAGCGATGAAGATGATATTCTGTTTTATCATGGTATTGAAGAAGGATTTGCGGGAAGAAAACCGATACCGGAAGAATATTTATAAATTAAGTAGAGACTTGACCTGCCTACCGCACATAGGCGTCAACTTAACTCATAATTACCAAGGGGAAAGACAGGTGAAAATATTGATAAGCAATAAAAACAGCAATTATTTGTTAATCCTCTACGAGGATTATGGAGGATTTTTTGAATTTTTTTACTACAATAATGTAACCTCTACGAGGTTATTGTTAGCTGAACATCGTAGATGTTCAATTTTTGTAGAATGAAAGAAACACACAACAAACATCCTCGTAGAGGATGAATAAGAGCTATGGAAATTTTTCTAATCTATTTTAGAATAAATGCTTATAGAAAAAAAATAAAATCATAATGTGAAATTAAGTTGACGCCTATGTGCCTACCGCAGGCAGGTTTATCAAGTCTCTATAATATTATAAGAGTGGGAAATCTCAACTGCCTTTTGCAGCATTGCCGTAACACTGCAGTAAATATCCTGCGAAAGTTTAATTGCTCTCTCAACGGCTTCTTTGGGAATATCTTTTCCATAAAAAACATATTCGATATGAATCTTGGTATAAACTTGCGGATGAGTTTCTTGAACATCGGCAGAGATATTCATTTCAAATCCATCTAGTTTAATTTTTTTCTTTTGAAGAATTGTTGCAACATCACTTCCGGTACATCCGCCAAGTGCAATAAGTAATAATTCTTTCGGTCGTGTCCCGGCATTGCTTCCGCCAAATTCCTCGGGTCCGTCCATAGTTATCCAGTGGTTGGAATCCGATTTCCCTAAAAATGTTACACCTTTAATGTGTTTAACATATGCATTCTTTGTTGCCATTATTATTCCATGTTATTTGCTTTTAGCTGTAAGCGCTCTGCCTTCAGCTTTTGATATAGAATAAGATGAAAGTTATTAAGAAAAGATTCTGCTCTTATTAAAGCTAATAGCAAAAAGCTAATTGCTAATCGCTTTTTTTACTCCCCAATATCTTCATTCCATAATTTTGGATTACTCGAAATAAAATCTTCCATTAACTTTATACAGGTTGAATCATTTAATATTATTAACTCAACGCCGCGCGATCTGACATATTCTTCCGGTCCTTTGAATGTTTTGTTCTCGCCGATCACAATCTTGGGAATTTTATAAAGCAGTGCCGTACCGCTGCACATATCACAAGGAGAAAGTGTAGAATATAAAGTTGCTCTTTGATAATCTTTTGCGGTTAGTCTTCCGGCATTTTCAAAACAATCCATTTCTGCATGAAGAATAACGCTACCATTTTGAACACGTCTGTTGTGTCCGCGTCCAACAATTTTATTATCAATTACAAGAACAGAGCCGATCGGAATTCCGCCTTCGCTTAATCCTTTTTTGGCTTCATCAATTGCTGATTGTAGGAAATGATCAATCATAAAAACCTCATTAGTTTGCAGTTAGCTGTATGTAGATTAATATGGATAAAAAACATAAAACAAAACTGAGAAACCAAACAACACCCACATTCCTAAAGTTACTGTTTTGATTCTTCCCGCAATTAACATTGTTAAAGGATAAACAACAAATCCCGCGGTCATTCCGATTCCAAGATTATAAGTGAAGCTCATTAATGTCATTGTAACAAAAACCGGAATCGTTTCTGCAAGATCATCAAATTTTAAATGTGAGACCGGAGAGATCATCAGTAATCCGACAATAATTAATGCTGATCCGTAAGCATAAGGAGGAATTGCAGCAAACAGCGGTGCGAAGAAAAGCGCGACTAAAAATAAAATTGCAGTTACAACAGCAGTCAGCCCGGATTTTCCTCCAGCTTCAATTCCTGTTGCAGATTCAATATAAGCTCCGCTTGTTGTTGTACCGAATAACGCACCGAAGACAGTTGCAAGT
>JACRFC010000131.1 GCA_016234355.1 Ignavibacteriales bacterium | reverse complement strand
GTCGGCAGTTCTATTGCACTACGCGATGGTGTGTTTCATCCAATAGCAGCTATTGTTGCGTTGTTATGTTCACTCTTAATTCAAATTGGAACAAATTTAGTAAATGATCTTTTTGATTTTTTACATGGTACAGACAAAAAAGATAGAATTGGTCCGCAACGCGCAGCGGCTTCAGGTTTATTATCCAAGCAGGAAATGAAAGTTGGAATATATTTTACTTTCGGATTGAGTTTTATTCTCGGGTTATATCTGGTTTATCTTGGCGGAATTTTCATTTTACTAATCGGAATTTTTTCTATTATCACCGGCATAGCTTACACGGCTGGACCATTTCCGCTTGCTTACAACGGTCTTGGTGATATAGCAGTATTTATTTTTTTTGGATTTATCGGTACAGTCGGAACATATTATGTTCAGGCAAATGAAATTACTGCAATGGTTTTTTGGTCATCAATTCCTGTTGGCGCGCTTATAACAAATATTTTAGTTGTAAATAATTACCGCGATCGGGAAGAAGATCATTCAAACGGAAAGAATACACTTGCTGTAATCTTTGGTGAACGGTTCACCCGTATCCAATATGTTTTTTTTATGATAGTTTCGTATGCAATTTTGTTTGTTGTTTATTTCACATTCAAGAAAAGTATTTTGATATTTCTTCCACTTCTTTCTTTTCCATTATCAATCAAATTAGTCCGGATGATCTTTACGTTACGCGGACGTGAATTAAACAAAACTCTAGAGCTGACGGCTAAATTATCTGCCTTATACGGTTTGCTGTTTGCAGCCGGAATTCTTTTATGATAATAAAAGATTTTAAATACTTTCCTTTTACACTACAACTTAAAGCTCCATTTCAGACGGCATCACAAGTAATAACCGAGCGAAGTGGATTTATAATTTCACTCAGTGACGAAAATGGAAATGTATCCTTTGGCGAATGTTCTCCCATTTCCGGGTTCAGTTTAGAAACACTTGAAGATGCAGAAAGAATTTTGAAAGGTCTCTGCCATCAAATGATTGGTTTTAGTGTTGAAGAAACTCTTCATGCAGTTTCTGAATTATTAATTGAATTCAAGCTCGTTCCTTCACTTCAATTCGCACTTGAGCAAGCTATTATTAGTTTGATGATTCAACATAATAAAGATTTCATGAAAGCATTTTTCATAAATACAAAATCAGAAATTGATGTGAATGCGGTAATTGGTTTAGGTGATATAGAAAATATTGTCGCTCAGGTTGATGAGAAGATTCGGAAAGGATTTGTCACATTCAAATTAAAAGTGGGAAGAGATGATGCTTATGAAGATTTTCTACTTTTAAAAATGATAAGAAACGAGTTTGGTTATAACATCAATTTGCGGCTAGATGCAAACCGAAAATGGAGCGCTGACGAGGCGATGGAATATCTCGATAGATTTCAACAGTTCAACATATCGTATGTTGAAGAGCCATGTGAACATATTTGCAGCATTTTCAAATTGCTGGAGGAATCTCCAATACCCATTGCACTGGATGAATCTTTAGTTTCATTCGAGAACGCAGAGAAGCTTATAAATGAATGCAAAATCGAGTTTATTATTCTTAAACCTATGGTTCTCGGAGGACTGATTTCATCTTTGCGGTTAATCAAGAATGCCGGCAAGAAAAATAAAAAAGTAATTATCTCATCTTCATTTGAAAGCGCCGTGGGGAAAAGCGGATTGGTCTTACTTGCCGCAATTACAAATCATAATTTTGCACACGGACTTGATACATCAGATTTTTTTGAAAAAGATATTTGTGCAGATTCATTTAAAGTAGAAAATGGAAAAATTATTTTTACACTTGATAACTATCCGCCACAGTTTAACTTGTATCTCACATGATCACGATTAGCAATAAAAAACATTGGCTGTACGAACAAGCATCCAAACATCCAAACAGCGCGGCAATCCAAACAGAGCAAGGTTTTATTTCATATCATATATTTTTTGAAGAGTGTAATCTTACCGCCAATTACCTGCTGACACATAATGTTAAAGAAAATGATCATGTGGGAATTTTATTTACACACAGTTATAATTTTTTTGTATTGGTAAATGCATTATGGTTCATAGGTGCTATTCCGGTTCCCTTAAACACAAGAAATACTACTGAAGAAATAGAAACACAACTTCTGCAGGCAAATATTAAATATTTAATTTTAGATGAAACTCTTAAATCATTTTTCTCTACTATAAAATTCCAAGATATAATTTATTGGGATATAAGCAGTAAGGATAAAGGGCGAAGTACAAAACCTATCTGCCGTCAGGTAAGATTCAAAACCCGACATTCTACATTCTACATTCTACATTCTGCACTCATAATGTTTACATCCGGCAGCACAGGAAACCCTAAAGCAGTTGTTCATACATTTCAAAGTTTGTACGAAAGTGTTTTGGCAACTAATTCTTTTGCTGAATTATCCTCTGAGGATATTTGGCTCGCCTCATTACCATTTTACCATATTGGCGGATTTATGATACTTTGCCGGTCGTTGCTATCAGGCGGTTTAATTGTATTTCCGGCATCTCTCAAAATTGAAGACATCAACCAAGCAATCAAACAATCAAACCCAACATATATTTCATTAGTAACAACAACTCTTCAAAATTTGTTGGATTGTAATGTTAAACCAAATAAAAATTTGAAGTATGTTTTTCTTGGCGGCGGTCCTTCTCAAACAGAATTAATTATTGAAGCTGTAGAAAAATCATGGCATGTTGTAAAAGTTTACGGCTCTACCGAAACATGTTCTATGATAACAGCTCTTCATCCAGATGAAATAAAATCTAAACCGGATTCGGCTGGAAAACTTCTTGGCGAGAATAAGATCAAGATCATGAGTTTACCCGCCGTACTTTTGGCGGGCAAGAGCAAGAATGATTTAGGTGAAGTTGCCGTATTTTCGAAATCACTTTTTAAGGAATATTACAACGATCAACCAACAACAAACAACAAACTGAAAGACGGATGGTATCATACCGGTGATTACGGATGGATTGATAGTGAAGGATACATTTACATTGAATCACGAAAAGATAATCTGATAATTTCCGGCGGCGAAAATATTACAGCGTCTGCGGTTGAATCTGCTATAAGAAAACATCCGTTAGTGAAAGATGTATTAGTGTTTGGTCTTCAAGATAAAACGTGGGGACAAATAGTCTGTGCTGCAATTGTATCCGAAACTATTTCAGAAGATGTGATAAAAGATTTTCTTAAAGAGAAAATAGCTGCGTATAAAATTCCCAAACGTTTTTTTATAGTTAGTGAAATTCCAAGAAACGAAATGGGTAAAGCAAATAGAACTGAACTATTAAAACAGCTTAAGCTAAGTTAGTTTTCAGCATATCGTAACATTCCTTTGGCAGCTCGATCTTCTTAAATTGTTCTTTCAGTACACAAACATGAACTGTTTTGGCAATTGCAGTAAATGTGCCGTCATCTTTGTAAAATTTATAACTTATTTCAAAAGAAGAATTCTTTAGAAGACTTACAATAACATCAATGCGAAGTTCATCTCCCACTTTTATCGGTCTAACATAATCGGCTTCGGCATGAATTATCGGCAATATGTATTCTTTATCAAAAAAATAATCTCTTTCGGTGTGAAAACTTCTCATTAGATCTTCGTATGCGGCATGAACGTATTTAAATAAACTTGCATAAAAAATTATGCCCGCCGGGTCGGCATCATAAAAATAAACTTTAACTTTTGTCGTGAACATAGTTTCTCTTTTTTATTATTATAAATTTAATCAACTCTTATCCATTTCACATTAACTTTTTTGTGATTAATTTGGTGCAAAATTATATTTAATAAATGCGAGTAATTAAAATCAAACACCTTTTAGCAATAATATTTCTGATCATCCCGTATCTTTCATCTGCTCAGAGTGAGATCAAAAGAGAATATTATTCGAACGGCAAATTGAAATCAGAAGGCACAATTGTTAACGGCGTAAGAAACGGTCTCTATAAAGAATTTTATGAAAGCGGTAAACTTTGGAAGGAATGGAATTATGAAAATGGAAAAGAGGAAGGACTTTCAGTATGGTATTTCGAAGATGGTAAAAAAAGCATGGAATGGAATTACCGCAGTGGAAAGCTCGAAGGAAAATCCAAATGGTATTATGAAACAGGTGAGCTTTGGGCAGAACCGGTTTATATGAATGATCTTCAAGACGGTTTAAGCAATACATACTATAAAAGCGGTAAACTTCAGGCAATTTGGAATTACAAGAACGGTAAACTTAATGGTGAATCAAAAATATTTTTTGAAAACGGAAAAGTTGAAGTAGAACGTAATTATGTTAATGATAAACTCGACGGCAAGAGCAAAGTATATTATGATTTTGGAATGATCGCTTTAGATGCAAATTACAAGAACGATCAACTCGATGGAATCTCTTACCTCTATTATCCCGATGGCAAAATTAAAGTAATAGATACTTATGAAAACGGTCAGATCATTAAGCGCGAACGTTTTGACTACGGTGCTAAGGTTAGCAAAGTGGAAGAGAATTTTGATGAGTACTGGGATGAAGGTACTTTGAAAAGACAGGTTACTTTCAGAGAAGGAAAACTCGACGGATTGATAAAAGAATATTACGCCGGTGGATTTATCAAAGCTGAATTAAATTATAAGCACGGTTCTTTAGAAAGCGAAAGTAAATATTACAACGACGGCGGAACTCTTGCAGAAATTGCACAATACATTAGCAACATGAAAAACGGGATATCGTCAAAATTCAATAAAGATGGTGTTAAAGTTGCCGAAGAAAATTATACGAATGATTTGCGCGAAGGTTCTGCGAAAACTTTTTTCCCTAGCGGAGAAGTTGAATCCGAAGAGATCTACCTAAACGATAAATTAGACGGGATTGTAAAATTCTATTCAAAATCCGGATTGCTTAACGCTGAAATAGAATATCATAACGGATTGAAAGACGGAATTACAAAATATTATTTTCCGAGCGGTAATCTATCCGATTTCCGCATTTACAAAAATAATCTGCTTGATGGAAAATGTTTTTCTTATGATGAAAGTGGGAAAATTATTTCTTCCTCGGAATATATGGAAGGTGAGTTAGTAAAATAAAATTATTCTTTATTGTTTAAGTTATTGTTCATCTCTTTGAACATTTCTAGAGCACTTTCCACATTTTCAATAATATCAGTTGCTAAAACATCCGGATCGGGTAAATTGTCTGTATCGGCTAAACTTTCATCTCTTAGCCAGGTAATATCTAGATTGGTTTTATCACGAGAAATTATTTCATCGTATGAATATTTCTTAAATTTTTCGGATTCTGTTCGCTTAAATCTGTTTTTAGGATTATAACATTTTATAAATTCCTCAAGGTGTTCAAACTTTAGAGTGCTGGTCTTTAACGTAAAATGTTGATTCGTCCTAAAATCATAAATCCATACTTCTTTAGTCCACGTAGTTTTGCTTGCAGGTTTGTTATCGAAGAAAATTACATTTGCCTTAACACCTTGCGCATAAAATATCCCGGTCGGCAGTCTTAGAATTGTATGCAGATCGGTTGTTTGTAATAAATTTTTCCTTACTGTTTCTCCTGAGCCACCTTCAAATAAAACATTATCCGGAACAACAACTGCAGCTTTACCACCAGCTTTTAACATTGATACTATATGCTGAACAAAATTAAGTTGTTTGTTGGAAGTAGTAACCCAGAAATCCTGTCTTTCATAAGTAAGCGACTCT
Source organism: Ignavibacteriales bacterium (assembly GCA_016234355.1). Taxonomy (GTDB): domain Bacteria; phylum Bacteroidota; class Ignavibacteria; order Ignavibacteriales; family Melioribacteraceae; genus Fen-1258. The sequence goes on along the minus strand of JACRFC010000131.1, from coordinate 2,492 downwards.
CTTTTCTGTGTTCCTTCTTCATTTGTTATAGTTATACTGCTCTTTTTACCAAACGGCGGATTCGTTAATACATAATCATAATTGTTTGATGGTTTGGAAAGTAAACTGTCTTCCCTTTCAATTAATGGTTCGCTGTCCAGATCGCTGATACTGTGTAAGTATAAATTCATTAGGCACAATCTAGCGGCACTCGGTACAATTTCCCATCCTTTGAATGTCTTGAACTTTAGAAATTCTTTCTGAGTGCGATCCAGATTTAATTTACTTAAATAATTATATGACGAAAGAAAAAAACCGCCCGTTCCGCACGCCGGGTCTGCAATTGTCTTCATCGGTTCCGGTTTAATGCATTCAACCATAGCTTTTATTAATGCACGGGGAGTAAAGTACTGTCCCGCTCCGCTCTTTGTATCCTCTGCATTTTTTTCAAGAAGTCCTTCATAAATATCACCTTTAACATCTGTCTCCATTGTCAACCAGTTCTCTTCATCAATAAGCTGAATCAGTTTATAAAGTTTTGCCGGGTCTTGAATTTTATTTTGTGACTTAAAAAATATTTCTCCCAGCATGCCTTTCTTTTTGCCAAGTTCGGTTAATACTGTTACATAAAAAACTTCCAGCTCAGCACCGGTTTTTGAACGGAGTTTTTCCCAATCGTATTTTTTGTCAATAATGGTTTCTCTGTTGTAAGGTGGTTTAGAATACTCAAACGCCATTTTGAGAAATAGTAAATAAGTAAGTTGTTCAAGGTAATCTCCGTAACTTACTCCGTCATCACGGAGAATGTTACAGTAGTTCCAGACTTTAGATATGATTGTTGATGAGGTCACGTGCTTATGCTTCCTTTTGATTTACTTTATCCATAAATATCTTGGTAACAATATAGCGCCCGGTTTTCGCAGCACCTACAAACTTAATTACTTTTAAACTTCGTAAAACCCGAATATATCTTTCGGCAGTTCTATGAGTTAATTTAATTTTCTTCTCAATCTCAGCTAACTTTGCGCCATTATTCTGTAGAAGAAATCCTAATATTTCCATTAGTCTATTTTTAACATCATTACTTACACCGCCACTTATACCGCCACTTACACCGCCACTTACACCGCCAGCAAGTACAGCATCTAAAGCCACTCCAATTGTATCGGCTTCACCGATAGCAACATGAATAGTACCTTCAACTTCAGTCGGTATAATTGTTTTAAAAACATAATCTTCTATAAATACAGGAGTGGAATTTTTTGAATATAGCTTCAGATATCTTTCAACGTTAATTAGTCCTGAACCGAGTTCTTCAACTCTTCCAAGCTGTACAAAGAACTTGGAGATAGTTGGGTTCTTTGGAAACGGTGTGAAATTATTAATCGAAATAGGACCACTGCCGTTTGGATTATTGGCGTTCAGTACTTCAATTCTGTCAGTGTATATAATTAATGAAGCAGAATGAGCGTTTGTATATTCTCTATGAACAATTAAGTTGGCTACAACTTCTCTAAAAATTTTTTCTCTTATACTAATGCGCGTTGCACCTTCCATATAAAATTTATCCGGAAGATGTTTTTCAATAAATCCCATCAAAAGATCATAAGCATCAATCAGATTAGTTCTGATAATTAATCTATCATCATATCGTTCTAAATTTTGTTTTCTAACAAGCGCATCAATTTTATAATGAGGAAGAATATTTTGGATAGTTTCTTCTTTGCCTAATAGCAAAGCTGCCGCTAAAGTGAATCCTTCTTTATTTGTTTGATAATCTTTTTTGTATAAACCGGAAGTGACAAATAGCTGTTGATCATCTAAAGCAAGCCAAGGATGATTTGGTTTGTTGCTTCTTATCAGGTTTCTAATTTTGGGGAACAATTCCTTAACAAAATCTTTTTTCGCTAAAGCAGGATAAATTATTCCTTCCGTAAAATGTGCTTTCTTTCTGTTATGGAGCTCTGCAATCTTTGCAGTATCAGTTACTCTGAAATCACCATCTGCACTTCTGTCGAAAATAACACCATTGCATTTATGAACTTGCGAACTTGCCGGAACTTGTATATGAATTATTTTTGTCCTTTTAATTTCAGCAATAGAAGGGAAAAGAATAAATGGCGGATCTAATTTGTTTTTGTTATTTGACAGCGAAGATATTTCGGCGGAGAACTTCCCTACCAACTCCGGTGCAACTCCAATGCAAGTCCCATCATCCGTAACACCTAACATTATGGAACCGCCTTCTCTATTCAAAAAAGCGCAAATAGTCTCAAATAAATTCTCCGGAAGCTTTTCCTTTGCTTCTTTGAACTCTAACCGGATACCTTCTTTTTGCTTTAATAAATTTTTTATAAACTCTATCATGAATTAATAACTCAAAATTTATAATTAAAAATTTAAGTTAGTTTTCCTTCAAACGCTCTTTTTAAAATGCTTTGCTTTAGCTGTTCTGCTTTCTTTAAGCTTTCTTCTATTGTTTGCGCTAATTTATCTGCAACTGAAAACCGCCG
>JACRFC010000130.1 GCA_016234355.1 Ignavibacteriales bacterium | reverse complement strand
GCAGATTGGCTGCACGGTGCAGCGTATATGGCTCTGTTCGGATTAGGTACCTTCCCCATAATGTTTGCGGCATCTATTCTTGGAAAAATTATTAATCTAAATATTCGTCAAAGAATTAATAAACTAATTCCTGTTCTTACTCTTATTCTAGCTCTGCTCTTTATTTTGCGTGGTTTGAATTTAGGAATACCATATATCAGTCCAAAGTTTTCTTACCCAACTGCTTCACATCAACAGGAAGTTGAGTGCAATTATTAAGTGTTTCTATTTCGCCGCAAATTACTTTATCCAATTTTGTTGATGCCGCACTTGCAGCATTTTCAAATTTTTCAATTCCGATTACTTCATCAATATTAAATTTATTTTTTGCCATTGAAGAAATTGTTCCAATCCCGCATCCGGTATCTAAAAATAGGTAAATCATTATATATCACATGGAGAAGAATCAGCCAACAATTTTATTCTACACTTATTTATATTTTCTTAAATTGCTTATAAGAAAATAGAAAGCGGATCAATGTTAAAATCCTATTTGAACAGTACCCGGACTTATGTTTTGTCAATTCTTACTACAAGAACTCCTGTCGAAAATTTCTATCACGATGTAATTCATACAAACGATGTTGTTCAATCGGTTATTGAAATCGGAATTGGCGAAAAACTTTCTGAAGACGAGCTTGAAATGATCCAGATCGCAGCCTGGTTCCATGATGTAGGATATATTGAAAAAACAGATGGACATGAAAAAGTAAGCGTTGAATATGCACGAAAATTTTTAACCGAATTACAATATCCTTCAAACAAGATTGAAATAATTATTGGAGCTATTTTTGCAACTAAGGTCCCTCAAAGACCAAAAAATAAATTTGAAAAAATATTATGCGATGCCGATCTTTTTCATCTTGGCAAAGAAACATTTTTTGATCGTAACGATAAATATAGAGTTGAGTATGAAAATCATCTGGGACATAAACTTAGTGAACGGGATTGGTTAGTAAAGACTATTGATTTTGTAAAAGATCAAAGTTTCTATACAGGCTATGCAAAAAGAAATTTCACTGATCAAAAGAATGAAAACCTTCGTCTGCTTAATGAACAACTTCAACGAATCACTAATAATACTGATTAATTTTTCATTCAGTCCTAAATATGCCGATTACGAAAACACTTTATCTTATCCGCCATGCTAAATCAAGCTGGGATGATCCAAGTCTATCGGACTTTCAAAGAACATTGAATGCCCGCGGATTAAAAGACTCTCCCTTGATGGCTAAATTGATTAAAGGAAAAAATATTATTCCGGATTTGATCATTTCCAGTCCTGCTGTCCGGGCTTTATCTACTGCAGAAATCTTTGCCGATGAATTCAATTACAATAAAAATGAAATAATAAGTGATGAAAGAATTTATGAATCAGCTATGCATGATTTAATAACTACTATTCGGGAAATAAAAGACGAGAATAATAATGTAATGCTCTTCGGACATAATCCCGGATTATCAAACATTGCAAACCTTCTTGGTAATAAGTTTCTACCGGAGTTTCCGACTTGTGCTGTAGTTGGAATAGAATTAAAAGTAAATTCATGGAGTGAAGTTGAGAGAAACTGCGGTAAAATTATTTTGTTCGAATACCCTAAAAAATCTTTGAGGTGATCACTTAACTAATTTTGATATCGCTTTAAATTCATCCGTACCGCAAATGTTTAGCATCTCAAATAAGATTGATTCTGTTAATGTGATCTCGGCTTCATTCGATCTCATTCTTTCGAGGGCGGTTTCATAATCAAATTTACGACGGGAAGAAACTGCATCTGCCGCAACTTGAACTTGGAAATCGTTTGCAATTAAATCGAGTACTGTTTGCATTACGCATACATGAGATTCAATTCCGCATACAACAACTTGCTGAACATTTTTATTTTTCAACTCTTCAAACAAATTGCCGGCACCAAAACAACTAAACGACATTTTATGGATTGCGCTTCTCTCTTCCAGCGCAGATTTAATTCGCGATTCGGTAGAACCTAATCCTTTCGGATATTGCTCTGTAAAGTAAACGGGCGAATTTAAAATCTTGAATCCGTTAATAAGTTTAACAGCATTATCAACAACACGTTCACTTTCGTAAATAACAGGAAGAAGTTTTTCTTGAATATCAATAACTAGTAAAGCTGAGTTTTCTCTTTGAAATATTTTTGGATGACGGTTCATATTATTAGTCAGTTGTCAGTGGTCAGTCGAAAGTTGTAATTCGCAACCTGCCGGCAGGCAAGGTTCTCAATTAATAAATCGGATTCATTCCATACTTACCGCAGCTGTACATCATAAGAAGTGATGCAATATCAATCGCTGCACGTTTCTCTTCATCTTCAGGAATGATAAAATCATAAACATCGGCAATAAACTTCATGTTGGATAATATTTTTTTAAGTTCGGAATATGTCGGTTCACCGTGCCAGTTAGCAACACGTTTAATCAAATTCTGTTCGTTTCGGCGGAGAAATTCTGAAAACGAAATAATATTTTGACTTAACTTAGTACGCGGTTTGCAAATATTTATTAAGTCGTTCGTGTATTGATCCCATTTGTTTGCTATATCTTCATTCTTATCATACATAAGTAGTTTAGCTTTTTCCGGTGTAAATTGTGCATGTGTTATTGCTTTGAATTTCGGAATCAATGCGTAACCGTCATAACTAATTATTCCTGTACCTTCTTCTACATATTTCCATCTTCTAATAAGACGTGAAGTAGTTTGTACGGAAACAACTTTATCTAATTCGCTGTCTATAACAACGAACTTTCCTTTTTGATAACTTACAACCGTACACCAATGTTCCCAATTTTTTACACTTAGAATACACGGATAACCTTTCTTTAAGTGTTGGATCAACATACGGCGTGCATCATCGGGATTGCTGGATTGAAAATGTTTCATTCTGCAGTTGAATCTTCTGGCGGCACGTGCAAGACCAAACTCATCAGTTCCTGCCCACCATGTACTGCCGGCAATAATTCCAATCTGAACTTCATCTTTGAAAACACCTAACATAACAAGAGCATATTTCAACGCAAATGGTCCGCATTGATATTTGTTAGGCTGCGGATAAAAACTCATTTTACTAAATCCTTCCTTATCATATGTGGGGCAAAAATAACAAAACTTTTGATATGCAAAACAATTTTGTTTAGTTTGCAAAAAAAAATAGGACGGAATGAAAGTCGCTGTTGTGTTCAATGAGGTTAACCCCGAGATTTATCTATCTAAGAAGGTTCGTACAAAGGATTTGGATTTCAAACCCGTATTCGGAATGGGTGAGAATAACCCAATTTACGAGTATGAGTATATGGCGAAATCCCTTACTAAAGCCGGTTATGAAGCTTATACGCTTAATATTATGGATAATCTTCAGCTTTTCATTAAAGATTATGAAAAAAATAAACCGGATGTCGTTTTTAATCTGGTAGAGCTTTTCAAAGATCAGCCAAGACTGGAAACTAGTTTTACTGGAATTTTAGAACTGTTGGGAATAGCATACACTGGTGCACCTCCTATGGCACTTGGAACTTGCCAAAATAAAACTCTCACCAAAAGAATATTAAGTTCACTCAGTATCCGTACTCCGCGATATAAAATTATCAAAAACATGGAGCGTTCATTCCGATTAGGTTTGCGTTATCCTCTTATTGTTAAACCGGCATTGGAAGATGCAAGTGTTGGAATTGATGACAATGCAATTGTATATAATGTAGAAACACTTAAGAAACGAGTTGAATATGTTTTTAATTCTTTCAATCAACCTGCTCTTGTTGAAGAATTTATACTTGGCAGAGAATTAAATGTTGCAGTTTTTGGTGATAAAGATCCGAAAGTTCTTCCTATCAGTGAAATTGATTTTTCAAAGATGCCGGATAATTTACATCCGATAGTAAGTTTTCAAGCTAAGTGGGACCCTCAGCATGAGGCATACCATAAAACAATTCCAATTTGCCCGGCACAATTACCTGATAAAACACGAGCAGAAGCTGAAAGTATGGCGCTGCAATGTTTTCGTACTGTAGGATGCCGTGACTATGCCCGTGTAGATATGCGTCTTTCAAAAGAAGATAACAAACTTTATGTACTTGAGGTTAATCCCAATCCTGATCTGCAGGAAGGTGCGGGATTTATGCGTTCTGCCAAACATGCAGGGTATTCATACAAAAAAACTTTGAAGATGATTGTGGATTTTGCTTACGAGAGGAAGCTTTCAGCTGTCAGCAATCAGCGTTCTGCAAAAAGTTAGTTGCGTAACAAAATTTAATTTTTATTTTCTTTTTTTAAAGACATTTTTCTTCTTTCAACTTTCTGCAACACTTGTTTTTTTTCTTCATCGGAATAAACAGACCAATGAATAATTTCTTCTATTGTTCTAAAACAGCCATCGCAATAATTAGTAGCTGGATTCATAATACAATGATTATTGCACGGTGAAGTGACAGTAACATCGGATTGCATTAATTCCCTTTCTTTTTTTATCTCTCCCAATCATTTAATAGAAACCCAATTTCTTTAAGAAATTGGGTTTCTAAAATTTAAAACAGCTAAGAATAAATAATCTACTTTAATTAGTTATTACTTAGTTAAGCCAATCTAATAAACCAAAAATTAATTAATTAAAATAAAAGAAGGGCCAAAGACCCTTCCGAAATACTATAAGTATCTAGTTGAAATAAAACTTACTTCATCTTTCCATCTTTTAATTCATCTGCAAGACGATCAAATTTATAGACCTTTTTAATTGCTTCATATATCCCTTTCGAATCAACAGCTACTGTTCTATTGTATGTCGGCAAATAAATAAAGTTGCCTTGTAAACTTTCTATGTTGCCGTCAAATGCAAGCCCGATAACTTCTGCGTTTTTGTTGATCACAGCACTTCCGGAGTTACCGCCAACGATATCATTTGTTGCAACAAAGTTAATCGGTGTTGATAGATCAAGATCTTTCGGAATTGTTTTCCATCTATCAGGTAAGTTGAAAGGATATTTTCCTTCGAAGCCGTAAAATCTATCATACATTCCAAAGAAAGTAGATTTAATCGGCGCTGTTGTTCCATTGTAATCGTAACCTTTCATCAGACCATCGCTCAATCTCAAAGTTCTGTTAGCATCGGGAGTAATAGATGTTCCGTATGTCTTATAAAGAATTTGTCCGAGCAATCCGAATGCAACATTTTCAGTATCCATAATTTCTTTTTGTTGGGTTCTCAACGGTTCAAGCTGATCGTAGCTTCTGGCATAGAATTGTACGAAGGGATCTTCGATTCCTAAGATTTCTTCGGGAGTTTTCTTGAAAAGTTCTTGTACAGCGGCTTTATCTTTGAAAAGTGATTTAGCAATCAAACTTTTTGCAACATCTTTTCCTGCTTTGTTACCAAAGTCTTTTACCACAGCAACATCGTTCTTGCCAAGATTCATTGTAATGTAATCAATGTTGATTTCAAGTTTAGCTTCTTCAAGGATGCTGTCAAAATTATCGGGATACAAGTTATCTCTAAATCCCGGTTGTTGATTTCCGCCGCCTCTCTGTCCGCCGCCAAATCCGCCCGCTCTTTGTCTTTGTGCTTCTAATTCTTTTTTCTTTTCTTCAGGAAGCATTTGATATTTAGCGTAACTGACGATAGCATTCGCTATTTGTAAGTAACGCGAAAAATATTGGGTATTAACGGAATAACCTGCCAGTTTTGGTTCAATTTTTCTAAGTTCATTACGGGTAGTTTCTATAGTTTTCCAAACATGTCCGTATTGTTTATTTAATTCCGGATCATTGAAAACAACTTTTTGAAGTTTCTTTTCAAAATCTTTTTTACGTGCTAATAGGTAAGGATCGTTCAGTGCTTTATAAGTATTAACTGTGCTCTTCCATCCGTTGCTGAATGCTAAACGCGCTCTTTCATATTCATCTGCATTTTTCGGATTTACGGATTTAAGTTGTTCCAGACGATTGTAAATATTATCTGATAAGTAAGCACTGTTTCTATATTGAATGTCGCGCAAATATTCTAATTGAGCAACAGTTCTTAATCTGTTTGTTGAGCCCGGATTACCAACTGTAAAAACCAATTCTCCATTAGCAGCACCGTTCTGGCTCCATTTAAAGTAATGATCTGATTTGATCGGTTTTCCATCATCACCGTAGATTCTTAAGAAAGTGCAGTCGAGATCATATCGAGGGTAAGTAAAATTATCCGGATCGCCGCCGTAAGAAGCAATTTGTTCTTCAGGCTGGAATACTAAACGAACATCAGTATAAGTTTTGAATCCCTGTACGAAGAATAGACTTCCGTTATAGTAAGAAATTACATCACATTTTAATTTAGTTTCTTTTTCATATTGATCTTTTAATTCTCTCATCTTTTCATCGCGTAGAGAAATTTTTTCTTGCTCATTTTTCCCATTTAGCAGAACGGATAAAACTTCTTTTGTAACATCTTTCAACATTACCAACTGCTCGGCAGTATAGTTTGGTACTTTCCTTTCATCTGCCAAAGTTGGTGCAAAGAAAGCTGTGCTTGCAAGATCTTCACCTTCTTTTTGAACTTGCCTTCTTGTGCCTCGTGAACAATGGTTGTTGGTCATAATCAATCCGTCTTCCGAAACAAATGATGCCGTACATCCCGGAATACGAAGCGCTGATAAACGAACATCATCAAACCATTCCTGTGTTGTCTTAAAACCGTAAGTTTTTTCTAAATAATCGAACGGAGGAAATTCAAACGTCCACATTTTGCCCGTATCGAGTTTTTGAGATTTGACTGTATCTTGATTGATTACTTGTGCGCTTACTTGAAACGCAAAGACAAAAACAAATAGTAAAGAAACAATTGATAATTTTTGAAGAGATAATGATTTTTTCATAGTAACACCTGATTTATTTATATAAAGATGAATACATTCAAAAATAAGATGTAGCGTTTTTAGAACCAATTAAGTAGCAGAGTGGAATAGTTAAATTATGTTAAAATAAAAAAGCCCTCATTTAGAGGGCTAGTATTAAAAAATAAAACTCATTACTCAATCGCGGAGCTTATCCAACAAGTTATTTAACTTTTTAGCTTCGCTTTCAGATAAGTTTTTAAGGAATGAATCATGTTTATCATTTAGCTTATCAATTTCTTTTAAAAGATGTAGCCCTTTTTCGGTAATAATAATATCAACACATCTACGGTCTTTAGAGGAGAGATCGCGTTTAACAAATCCTTTTGTCCGCAAACGCTCTACGAGCCGGGAGGCATCAGACATTTTATCAAGCATTCTTTCTTTTAACAAGTTTACTGTTGCAGGATTAGGATATTGCCCGCGAAGTATTCGAAGAATGTTGTATTGATTACTTGTAATATCATGCTTAGAAAATAGATTTGAATACAAATTAACAAGCCAGCCGTTTGTGTAAAGTACATTAACGGCGAGCTTATGATATTCGTTTCTAAATTTTGGTTGTTTTATTTCTTCTTCAAGTTTCATTTGGATTTTTGTAATTCAAGATCAACTGTAATATAAACTGTTTTGCCGACAACAGCACCACCGGCTTCCATTAAAGCGTTCCACTTTAGATTATAATCAAATCTATTAATCTCACCTTTAATTTTGAAACCCGCTTTTGTTTGTCCCCATGCTTGTACTGTTCCGTTATAAACAACATCAAGTGTAACTTCTTTTGTTACGTCACGGATTGTAAAATCTCCAACGAGCTTATAATTTTTCTCGTCGATTTTCTTCAGTGATTTTCCCTTAAAAGTCATTTTAGGAAACTTTTCTGCATTAAAAAAATCATCTGATTTTAAATGAGTATCTCTTTTCTCATTATCGGTATTGATACTTGCTATATCTGCGGAGAAATCAATTTTTGCATCTGAAAAATCATCCTTGGATGATTCAATATTTCCATCAAATGATTTGAATTGTCCTGTTACTTCAGAAATGATTAAGTGAGTAACAGTAAATTGGACTTTTGAGTGAGCATTATCTATTGTCCATTTTGTTTGTGCATTTATAGAAAGTAATGCAAATAAAACCATAAATGCGGAATAAAATAGTTTTTTCATTTTGAACCTCTTTTGTTTGTGATAAATTTATTACGAATTAGTATTAATGTTATAACATCTGATGGTGTAACATATATAATATTTAGTAAGTTCACAAGAATAAAATTATTAATATTTTTGTGAGGTTTAGTGTTAGAGCATGACATCCGGGAAGCAGAAAAACTGTAACCGTTTTTCGTCTTCTTCAGTGCCAGTACAATGCTGGCATTTTTTAACGTAAAAAACGATTGACTCTTCCCCATCATCAAGATCAAGAAAGTTTACTATTGATTGGCAATTACTGCATTGAACGATATGATGCGTGTGTAATTTTCCCTCGCAGTTAGGACAAAGAAAATCCGTATCACTTAAACTTTCATGAAGTAAAATTGGAAATAAGGAGTTGCATTTAGTATTTGTGCAGTGCGTAAATTTTAACGGTTTCGTAGAATTGACTTCGATGACAACCTCCTTTTAGAAAAGCGCTGGAAAAATAAGTTGGTAAATTGTTCTTGTCTATGCAAAAATTTATCCGCTGCTGCCGTTAATTTATTTAGTTTTACTTATTTTTCGATTAACGAATAGTTCAGAATCATTACGGAGAATTAATGGATAATATTTCATCATTCAAAGCATACGATATCAGAGGCAAAGTACCCGGAGAATTGAATACAGAACTTGCTTATAAAATCGGCCGTACATTCGCTAAATATTTGAACGCCAAAACAGTTGTAATCGGTCGAGATGTACGAAAATCTTCACCTGAATTATCTGAAGCATTATCAAAAGGATTAAATGATGCCGGTTGTGATGTTTTTGATCTGGGTTTATGCGGAACAGAAATGATCTACTTCGGAACCCCATTCCTTAATGCCGATGGCGGAATTATGATAACTGCAAGCCACAATCCGCCGGAATACAACGGACTAAAATTTGTTAAGAAAGGATCTGTACCAATGGGTTACGATTCCGGTCTCAATGAAATTGAAAAGATGATTTTGAAGAATGACCTTGGTGAAATTTCAGATCAAAAAGGAAAAGTTATTCAAAAAGATATTATGAAAGACTTTATTACTAAAGTCACAAAATTTTTTGATGCAAAGAAAATTCTTCCGTACAAAGTTGTTGTTAATGCCGGTAATGGTTGTGTTGGTCCGGCATTGGATGCTCTAGAAAAATATTTGCCTATTAAAATGATAAAGATTTTTCCGGAACCCGATTCAAATTTTCCTAACGGTGTACCTAATCCTCTTTTACCTGAAAACAGACATTCAACTATTGATGCAATAAAAAAACACGGGGCTGATCTTGGCGTTGCCTGGGACGGCGATTATGATAGATGTTTTTTCTTTGATGAAAAAGGTAATTTTATCGAGGGATATTATATTGTGGGTTTACTAGCAAAATCTATTTTGAAAGCAAATCCCGGTGAAAAAATTGTGCACGATCCCCGCCTGATTTGGAATACGATCGAAGTAGTAAAAAAAGCCGGGGGTCAAGCTGTTGTTTCGCAAAGCGGACATGCATTTATTAAACAAAAAATGAGAGAAGTAAACGCAATTTATGGCGGGGAAATGTCGGCACATCATTATTACCGTGATAATTTCTATTCAGACAGCGGGTTAATTCCATTTGTCCTTATTCTCCAATTAATGTCGGATGAAAATTCTAAACTTTCGGAACTTCTTGACGCTATGATACGTTTATATCCTTGTTCGGGTGAAATTAATTCAACAGTAAGTAATCCAGTGGAAAAAATTAAAGAACTCAAAAAAAGATATACTGGCGGAATAAATGACGAATTGGACGGTCTTAGCGTTGAATATCCCGATTGGCGTTTTAATATTAGAATGAGTAATACGGAACCTTTGCTTCGATTAAATGTTGAATCTAAGAGCGATGAAAAATTAATGAATAAAAAAACAAATGAGCTATTGAAATTTATCAGAGGATAGTTATATTGCAGTTAGGATTTTAAAGTTATTGCTTCTAAGGATTCAAGGAAAATCAACAAGGGATTTAAAATGACTTCCGGTCTAGAAAAAACCATAGATGTTGATAAAATTTTGAAAAATAAGTTAAAGTCTGTTAGCGTTGGCTCGATAGAAAATGCTGTTGCAAAAGTAATTAGTGATATGGTTGGTGAAGATTATAAATGTACAATAAGTGAAGTAAAATACACATTATTCAGCGGCGCTGATTTTCATATAAAAATTGAATTAAGTTACAATCCCGAACAATAAATTTTGGGGAGTTGCGGCTGAGACTTAGGTCTCCCCCCAACCTAGGTTTTGGCTCTTCTCCCCGCTTTTTTATCCCGCAATATTTTTCAACTCATTAACTACTCTATCAATCTCATCTTTTGTATTATAAAAATGCGGAGAAAAGCGAATCATTCCTTCGCGGACTGCGCCATAAATTTTTCTTTTTTCTAATTCAGAAAATATTTCTTTGGATTTATCATGTTGGAATGTAACAATTCCGGCAAGGTGCTTATTAGAAATATTTTTTAGCAACGGTTCGATTCCTATATCAGAAAGTTTGTTAATAAAATAATTCGTGTTTTCTAAAACTCTCAATTCGAAGTTTTCATCTTTCGATTGTTTAAACATTTTCAGTGCTGCATCAAATATTGCTATACCCAATGCATTTAAAGTTCCTGTTTGAAACCGTTCGGCATTTGATCTCAAAGTCAGATTATAGTCCAATAGATTCCAAGGATCTTCTACTGATGTCCATCCCACATTTTTTTGATCAATTTTATTTTGCAATTCTTCAGTCACATAAAAATATGAAAGACCTTGGCTGCTCATTAACCATTTCTGTGTGCCTCCGGTAAGAAAATCTATTGGAGAATTTTTTAGATCAATCTGAACAGCACCAACCGCCTGAATTGCATCTACACAAAAAATTATACCTTTTTGTTTACAGAGTTCACCGATTGCATCAATATCGGCTTTGTAGCCCGAAAGAAACTGTACCATACTTATTGAAATGAGTTTTGTCTTGGGAATAATTAATTTTTCAATGTCTTCGATATCTACTATTCCATTCCGCGATTTTGCAAAATCTATTTCAACACCGTGTTTCTTTAGGTTTAAGAATGGATAAACATTCGAAGGGAATTCAATATCGTTCAAAATTATTCTATCGCCGGATTTCCAATCCAATCCTTGAGCTATTATGCTCATACTATTTGCAACATTATCAGCCCACGATAATCTGGAAGTGCTCGTTCCTAAAAGTTTTGCTAATTTTTCTTTTGCACTAAAATTCCATTTTATAAATGATTCATAGTTCATCACTTTAAGTCCGCTTCTTTCATTCATGTATTCTTTAATACGATCAAGAACAAGAGTGGACCACGGACCAAGCGCCGCATGATTGAAATAGATTTGATCGGTTTGTAAATGCGGGAATAGTTTTCTTACTTCTTCAATATTCAAAAATTAACTCCGGATAATTTCTTCGGCTAAATTAAGAAATAACGTGTTAACCTGAAGGTCAAACAAAGACCAAGTTGTCATTGCGAATATCCGGCGTTAGCCGGAGATGAAGCCTGTCTGCCGCCAGGCAGGCAATCTCAATTTTATTAATGTGATCGCTCTTCACCCGACTCTTCGGCTTCGCTCAGAATCGGGATCGCAATGACAAATGTGCGCCCTTCAAAGTTTTCTTAAAAGCTAAGTAAAATGCCTCTTTAAAAATTATCTGACTATTCGATAATGAAATAACAATAAAAAGAAATTGCTATGGAAAAGGTTATAGAACTAGCGCGTGCATTTTATGGAGTGTTAATTCCACGTAGATCCCGAAACGATTTTATTGAAAAAGTTACAATGCATTTGAACGAAAGATATTCTATCGAAACTGCGATCGGTTTAGCTATACGGGAATTAAAACTTCAGTAAAATAGAAATGGGGAATTTTTCCCGCCCCTCAAGAATTTTCTTGCCGTGTCTGGCAAACCTTGAAGATCAAACGAAGACTAACTTGTCATTGCGAATATCCGGCTTTAGCCGGAGATGAAGCCTGTCTGCCGCCAGGCAGGCAATCTCAATTTTATTAATGTGATCGCTTTTCCCGACTTTGTCGGGATCGCGATGATAAATGTGCACCCGGCAAACCTTGAAGGTCAAACGAAGACCTTCAAGGTTTTCAATTAAATTTATTTCTTCTTGCTGATTATCTCTTCCATCTATTCAACTTGTAGTAAGCAAGCTATTAACAGAAATATCTTCGTCAATATCTTCCCAATGAACGCCAATACCTCTCCCTATAAAACGCCAGTTTTTCCTTTGCATATCTGTTGCATCGCGTAAACGGGGAAACCATTCTAAAGGAGCCAAGACTTCCCGTCCATCTGCTAAAACAACCCGGAGTGAATCGGATGAAAAAGATAAATCTATTATTTTGGGTTCAACTTTTACTGCTAAAGTATTCATTCCACTTCTCCTCAAATAACTTTTTATTTTCTTGAACCAATTTTCTTAGTTCTGAAATTTCACCACTTCTAAAACCGTCCGATTCTGCCAATTGAATCGGGTTGAGCCAGAACTTTGCAAATCTGTCAGCTTGTTCAATGTGAATATTCATCGGCTCGTTTCCTTCACGGCTGAAAAAGAAAAAACGATATCCATTTGTCCTTAAAATTGTTGGCATACGAAAATATAAAATTTAATTACCCCGTCGTCAAGGTATGACTTTGACCGCCGTACCAATAAACTTGAAGGTCAATCGAAGACCTTCAAGGTTCTCAATAAAAAAGATTTTCAATTAAACTATTTCTTTTTGCTAATTATCTCTTCAATCTGATCCATCACTTTATTCATTTTAGCAATCGTCAGATCAAACGCTTCCGATGATAACGGATCAATTCCGGCTTTCTTGATAAGTTCAATCGGATAATCAGAACTTCCGCCTTTTAAGATATTGTAGAATTTATCAACTGCAGGTTGTCCTTCTTTAACTATCTTCTCTGCAAATGCTGTTGCATATATAAGCGAAGTTGAATATTGATACACGTAATAAGCATAATTTATAAAATGAGGAATGTAAGCCCACTCGTAAGCTATGTATGGATCAACAACACATGCGCCAAGATCATTTCCGTAATAATTTTTTACTATATCATAATAAATCTTACTTATACTTTCGCCTGTAAGCGGTTCCCCATTTTCAATTTTTTTATGAAGTTCTAATTCAAATTCCGCAAATTGAGTTTGACGGAAAATTGTTCCTTTTAGTAAATCCAAATATGAACCGAGTAAATATAATTTCTCATCATCCGTTTTTACTTTCTCCACCATATAATTGTTCAACAAAGTTTCATTGATTGTAGAAGCAATCTCTGCAACAAACGTTGCATACTGAGCATTTACAAATGGCTGGCTCTTATTGGAAAAATAGCTGTGCATTGTATGCCCAAGTTCATGTGCAAGTGTAGAAACAGATTCATAATCGTCAGTCCAGTTCATTAAGATGTAGGGATGATAATCATAAGCGGCACCGGATGAATAAGCCCCGCTTCTTTTACCCACAGTTGGAACGTAATCAATCCATCTCTCATTAAAAGCTTTCTTTACTGTTGAAACGTATTCATCTCCCATAGGTTTAAAAACATCCAGAATAAGATTCTGTCCTTCTTCAACGGTAAACTTAAAATCAACCGATTTAACGAGAGGAGGATACAAATCATAATAATGAAGCTGATCTACGCCTAACATTTTAGCTTTTAATTTTAGAAATCTATGAAGTGTCGGCAGGTTTTTGTGAATTTGAGAAACAAGATTTTCATAAACCGAAACCGGAATTTTGTTTGCATTCAAAGAGCTCTCAAGAACCGAATTATATTTTCTATTCTTAGAGAAAAAATAATCTGCTCTTATTTTGCCTGCCAGATTTGAACCAATTGTGTTTTGAAACTTCTGATAATTTTCAAATACTGCTTTCATAACTTTTTCGCGGTCTTCTCTTACCTGTGATGCTCTATATTTAGTATATGCCGCAGAACTCAATTCAACTTCTTCTCCGGTTGAAAGTTTTACTTTAGGATTTGGTTTTTCTGCATTATCAAAAATTCCGTAAACTTCTCCGGGGGTTGTAGTAATTAATCCTGCGCTGGCAAGAATTTGTTCTTCGTTTGCATTTAAGGTATGCTCTCTAAGTCTGAGAATATCATCTACAAAGAACCGAAATTCCTTTAATTCTTTTTTCTCATCAAAAAAGTTTTTGATCTTATCTTGCGGTAAGCTTAGCAGTTCGGGACTTAAATACGAAGAAGCTTCACCAAATTGTGTTCCCAAAGTATTGGTTACTTGAGTTAACGATTGGTTCTCGCTATTGCGAAGATCTTCATCACTAACTCTGTTTGCATAATCAGATAATTTGTAAAAGCTCTTGTACAGATCAAAGTAAAGACGGAGTGCATTGTAAAAAGTATCAGCGCTTTCTCCAAGCTTACCTTTATATTCAGATATTTTTTTTATCTGCGTCTCAACGGCTTGTTTATCTTTCTGCCATTCGTCAATATTTTTATATAAAATGGAATTATTCCACTTCAGTTTTTCCGGAACATCCTTTCGCTCAAGATTTTGAGCAAATGTAAATTCTGATGCCATTGTAACCGCCAATAGAATTGTTAAAAAAAAGAAAATTTGTTTCATAAATTCTCTCCCAATTTTCGTAAATGACCTTGAGGGTTTTCGTTTGAACCCTCAAGGTCGTGAGTTCTGGTTAGCTCCAAACTCTGAAATAATCATAATCAAAACTTTCGTTCTCTTTCTCAATAAAATTCTTAAAACTGTTATTAGTAGAAAATCTTTCTAAGATTTCTTCTTTATCAATTATCGTATCCTCTTCAAAGAATTCCTTGTATGAAGAATACTTCCAATCGCTAACATTTCTTACCAACTTCGCGCTGGAAGGATTGAGCAAAATATATTTGATCAGCCATATAAAATACGCTTCATCATTTATCAACTTCGACTTTGTTGGACCTTGAAACAGAACTCCGCTTTTACGGTATTTTGTATTGATAAACTTAGTATATGAATTCAGTAAACTTCCAACAAACATTCCAATCGTCTTATTATTTTCAGTTTGTTTTGCAAAAAGATGAAAATGATTCGGTATCAAACAATAAGCTAAAATTTTGATCGAATACTTTTTCTTATAAAGAACTAATCTTTTCAGAAAATAATTGTAATCCCCTTCTTCGAAGAAAATTGTTTCTTGATTTGCACCGCGATTGTAAAGATGATGGTAAGTATTCTTGAAATATTCTTTCGTCTTTTCCATTCCTAAAATAAAGACCTTGAGGGTTAAAACGAAAACCCTCAAGGTCAATTGATTACTCTTTCTTTGCTCTCATCGAATCCCAAATTGTGTAAAGACATAACAAGCAGAACATAACAAAAGATAATACTTCTGCTGAATTAGATTCGAACCATTCTGTCATTAACCAATTGGCTCCGGTTGATCGAATGATAACGCTGACAACACCCATCAAAGCGCCGCCGGCAATAAATCCGGATGCAATTAATGTTCCTCGTTCTCTGCGAGAATTGTTTAATGCTTCGTCTTTACTTCTTGTAGAAACATAATGAGAAATCAATCCGCCGATTAATAATGGTGTGTTTATTTCTTGAGGTAAATACATACCTAATGCAAAAGCAAGAACCGGAACTTTAATCATTGCTAAAATTAAAGCAATACACGCACCGGCAATATATAACATCCAGGGTGCGGGTTGATTTGACATCAACGGTTGAATTATAGCAGCCATAGCATTTGCTTGCGGTGCGGGTAATCCTCCGCCGGCAAATCCATAAATCTTATCCAACAAAGAAATTATCCAAACTACTGTTGCGGCAGATACAATCGCACCGACAAATTTCCATCTTTCTTGTTTATGCGGTGATGAACCAAGCCAATAACCAATTTTCAAATCTGTAACGAATGATCCTGCAACTGATAACGCTGTGCAAACAACTCCGCCAATTATAAGAGCCGAAACCATTCCGGTTGGTCCGGAAAGTCCGACAGAAACTAAAATTATTGAT
>JACRFC010000128.1 GCA_016234355.1 Ignavibacteriales bacterium | reverse complement strand
TTCGATAGATTTTCGCGAAAGATCTTAGGTGAGAATGTTACTTACGGCAAAGAGTGGAGTTTCTACGGCGGAATACTTTTCGATTTTAGTCTCTAATTATTTTGGGTGATATGATGAGGAAAATATTTTTATTAATGGTTGTCAGTTGTCAATTGTCAGTTGTCAGCGGTCAATCTGATTTATCCGGTTCGTTAAGCATGGATTCAAAAATTTCTTTTGATAAATCTGAAAAGTTTTCAAAAGATGAGACTAAAATTATAAATGAAAATAAAAAATCTCCTTTATTAGCCGGTGCTTTATCATTTGTTGTTCCCGGTGCCGGAGAGTTTTATTCTGAAAGTTATATTAAATCTGCCGTTTTCGTAGCTGTTGAAGCAGCGGCAATAACCATAGGATTGATCTATGATAAAAAGGGAAATGATCAAACTGATTTTTTCCAAAATTATGCTGATGGAGTTCAAGGATGGTCTGTGCTTAGATATGCCCAATGGACTTTGAATCACATTACGGAATTAAACCCGAATCTGAAACAGGCTGACTACCAAAATAAAGTTATTCAAAATGGTCAGGTAAATTGGGATGAATTAAATAAAATGGAAAACGATGTCGCTGGACGCAGCGGGATAGATGGAAGTGTTCTGGGAAGTTATTATTCTCATCGTCTACCAAAATATGGTGAACAACAATATTATGAACTTATCGGAAAGTACCCTCAGTTTTATCAAGGTTGGAGTGATGCAGATATGTCGTTGGTATCATATGATGAGATTAAACGGAAACTCGATAGCGGAGGAACGAAATTTACCTACTATTCCGAAGAACGGGGCAAAGCAAATGATTTTTATAACGTTGCTTCCAAAGCCGTGATTGTTGTGGTTGTAAATCATATTATAAGTGCATTAGATGCAGCGTGGTCTGCACATGGTTATAATAGCAGACTTGAAATGCATGCGAGCATTGAAAAGTATAACACTGGTTTTAATACCGTATATTACCCTCAATTAAATTTGCAGTATAGTTTTTAACATTATTCTAATCAAAAATGAGCACACCTTTAGTTTTAATTGTCGGAAGACCGAACGTTGGTAAATCAACACTGTTCAACCGTTTAACACATAGCACAACAGCAATTGTTGATGACGTAAGCGGAGTTACGCGTGATCGGATTTACGGCGATGTTGAATGGAATGGGAAATACTTCCGCGTAATTGATACAGGCGGATATGTACCAAACTCGGAAGATCTCTTTGAAACTGCTATTAGAGAGCAGATCGAAATTGCAATGGATGAATGCGATGCGATACTTTTTGTTGTTGATGGCAGGATCGGATTAACTCCTATTGATAGAGATGTTACAGATATTTTACGACGTGCGAACAAACCGGTTTTTCTTCTTGTTAATAAAAGCGATACTCCGAATTATGAAATAACAAAAGCAGATTTTTATTCGCTTGGACTAAAACATATTTATGATGTTTCAGCACTCAACGGAAGAAATCTAGGCAATCTTCTTGATGATTTGATGACCCACTTGCAATTTTCGGATGAGATTGATACTGAAACACGTTTGCGTCTTGCAATAATTGGTAAACCGAATGTAGGTAAATCTTCTCTTGTAAATGCACTGCTCGGTTATGATAGAACTATTGTAACAAATATTCCCGGAACCACAAGAGACAGCATTGATTCAACTCTAAAATATTACGGCGAAGAAATTGTTCTTGTTGATACTGCAGGACTGCGCAAAAAAACAAAAGTAAAAGAGAATATTGAATTCTTTTCAAATGTGCGGACGTACAAAGCACTTTGGAGCTGCGATGTTGCAGTTCTATTATTAGATTCTACTTTGGGAGTGGAAAAACAAGATCAGAAAATTATTGATGAAGCAGTACGAAGAAGAAAAGGATTGATCCTTGCCGTTAATAAGTGGGATCTTCTCGAAAAAGATACAGGCACAGCTAAAATTTATACAGACGCCATTCACGATAAAATGGGTTCGATTGATTATGTTCCGGTAATTTTTATTTCTGCATTAACAAAACAAAGAATATTCAAGCTGATCGAAATTGCAAAAAAAGTTCATGAGGAAAGACATAAAAAAATTCCGACTCATGAACTTAATGAAATATTATTACCCGAAATAGAAAACACGCCGCCGCCGTCTTCTCCAACCGGCAAAGAAGTAAAGATTAAATATATTACTCAAGTCGGCGATCATTATCCTATCTTTATGTTCTTTGCTAACGAACACAGATTCATACCCGATCACTACAAAAGATTTTTAGAGAAGATGATCCGCAGACATTTTGGTTTTGAAGGTGTGCCGATGACTCTTTCGTTCAAAGCTAAATAATCTAAATTGACTCGAGCTAATTTCTTAATAACATTCAGTAGAAGCATTCAACAACACGTCTATCGTTTTAGTAAATCAATTGCATCTAAAAAAGCGAAGAACTAATTTATAATTAACTTAAAATTATGTTCATAAATGGATGGAATATTTAGACTGCTTTAAGTTTACACACATCAAAAAAATGAGATTGATTTTACAAGTTGCAAATAGGGAACTATAATATGGAAACGACAAAGATTGCTTTGTTCAAAGGAAAACAAATCCGAAAGACACTTTATAACAATGAGTGGTGGTTTGTTATTGTTGATGTTATTGCTGCTTTAACTGATACTGTACAACCAGATGGATATATTAAAGATATGCGCAGACGCGATCCAGAACTGGCTAAAGGGTGGGGGCAAATTGCCACCCCCCTTTCAATACAGACTGAAGGCGGTAAACAAAAAATGAACTGCGCTGATACCGAAGGTATCTTCCGTATCATCCAATCAATTCCTTCACCAAAGGCAGAACCATTCAAACGTTGGCTAGCAAAAGTCGGCTACGAACGCGTTCAAGAAATTGAAAACCCCGAGCTGGCTGTGAAGCGGACAAGAATTCTCTATAAACTGAAAGGTTATCCGGAAGATTGGATAGAAAAACGAATGCGCGGAATTGCTATCCGTGAAGAATTAACAGACGAATGGCAAAAGCGCGGAGCGGAAGAACAAAAAGATTATGAAATTCTTACAGCAGAAATATCGAAAGCAACGTTTGGTGTTACTCCATCTGAGTATAAAAAGCTTAAGGGATTGAAACGAGAA
Organism: Ignavibacteriales bacterium; assembly: GCA_016234355.1. Lineage (GTDB taxonomy): Bacteria > Bacteroidota > Ignavibacteria > Ignavibacteriales > Melioribacteraceae > Fen-1258. Next base: position 661 of record JACRFC010000128.1, on the reverse strand, counting down.
AACCTCCGCGACCATATGGGGGACTTTGAGTTGATTTTTACAATGTTGGGGGAAAGGGCTACAACTGAAATTCACAGAACAGAAGATTCCCGCGGAGTTCCCAAATTAAAATACGATGCAAAAGCCGGGGGAAGCATTGCCGGCAATGCAAGAAAAAATTTAGAAAAAAAACTTGGCAAATCAATCGTTACAAAAGATAATTATCTGGCTATATCTAAAACCTCAAAGAGACTGCGTAAAAAATAACGAACAAATAGTAAATACTTTTGAGAATCAATAATTAGTTAGTTCTTAATTTTGAAGGCGTGCCGATGACTCTTTCGTTCAAAGCTAAATAAAAACAATAAATCACTTTACACAAGACCATTATTTTTATCATTCTGATCCCGATTCATCGCATAGGCGTCAACTTAATTTTTCTTCCGAACCCTCTAACTTCTATAATCTTTTAACCTTTACGTGTTAAGAATATTTATTTATCCTCTACGAGGATACTGTATTTGTTGGGTTTATTTGTTTTTACAATAATTAAACATCTACGATGTTTTTAGACCTCGTAGAGCCTGCCTGCCGGCAGGGTCAAATTGTTGTAGAAAAGAGTTTATTTTACATTGATAAATCCTCGTAGAGGATTAACAATTTCCTCAGTATTCGTTCAAAT
>JACRFC010000129.1 GCA_016234355.1 Ignavibacteriales bacterium | reverse complement strand
AATGCCGTTAATATTTTCTTCGAGCGGCTCGGTTATTTGCGATTCGATGATCTCCGCATTAGCCCCGGTGTATGAAACACCAACAGTAATTATCGGCGGATCAATACTTGGAAATTCTCTAACGCCTAAATATGTAAATCCGATTACGCCGAGAAGAATAATTGTCAACGACATTACAATTGATAAAACCGGGCGGTGGATACTTAATGATGAAAGACTCATTGTTTTTTCTTCTCAAAATTTATTTGTTGTTAATAGAAGTAATCTTAACCTTTGCTCTTGGTCTCAGCTGCATTATTCCTGAAGTAATTACAGTATCACCCGGTGCGAGTCCGTTTACAATTTGAACTTCATCTTCTGTTCTAATTCCGCTCTCAACTTTTTTAGATATTGCAATTCCGTTTTTATAAATAAAAACACGTTCTCCTGTAATATCAAGCGCAAGCGCCTGAGTCGGAACTGTTATAGCTTCTCTCATATCATTTAAAGAAAGATTTACAGTTACATACGAACCGGGAAAAAGATCGCCGCGGTCGTTGGCGCAGATAGCACGCATTTGCAATGCTCTTGTAACAGGATCAACCTTAGGTTCAAGCGCATAGATCTTTGCTTTATATTGTTTTCCCGAAGATGTTTTTAATGTTATCGTATTTCCGACAGAGATTAATGTTGCATATCTCTGTGGAATTGAAAAATCTATTTTAACGGGATTATCGTTTTGAAGTGTTGCAATTTTTAATGACGGCGTAACATATCCGCCTTCGCTTACATAACGAAGTCCGACCTTGCCGTCGAAGGGTGCGCGTATTTCCGTTTTGGCAATTTGTGCTTTGATATTTTCTATATCTGCTTTTGCAGAGTTCAAATCATTCAGCGCAGTTTCATATGCTTCCTGACTTATTCCTTTTTTATCAAGCAACGATCTTTGTCTATACTCTTTATCTTCTGCAAGTTTTTTCTTTAGCTCTGCTTTTAGTAATTGCGCTTGAAGATCGGCATCGTTTACTTTTAAAAGAAGATCGCCCTTTTTTACTCTTCCGCCTTCCTTAAATCCAATTAAAATAACTTTTCCTGAAATCTCCATTCGTAATTCTATTTCTTCGTTTCCAATAACGGAACCGGAAACCTGAAGATCATTTTCCATTGATGTTCGTTTAACGATCTCAACGGTAACCGGTATAATCCCGCCGCTTGCACCTTCGTTCGTTTTGATTTCTTTCTTTATACAATATTTCGGAATAATTAATAACCCTAATACCGCCAGAATAAATCCGGCAGTCGAAATTCTTTTGATCAATTTACTATTCATAATACTCTTGCCTGCAGTTTGGTTATTGTTTGTTGTTCGGTGTAAAAATAGGAATAACGTTTCTCTATACACAAATAGAAAGTCTTAAAAAGTGTTAAGAAAAGCATTGGGAACGTTCAAATATTCTTGATCTGTTTGAACCATGCTAATAACCTTATTAAGTTTCCACCAACAATTTTATGCATGATGAAAACACTTCTTCTTCTTTTTGCAATTGCGTTAGGTGTATTCTTTCCTTACGGACATGAATACACATTTCTAATCCGTTACTTTTTAATGCTGATGCTCTTCTTTTCATTTCTTGATGTGAAGATAGACAAGAAAATTATCAGAAAAAGTCATTTCGTTATTCTCGGCACTATCATATTTGTTTCTATCATAATTTATTTTCTCTTAAAACCGTTTAACCAAATACTTGCCGAGACCGCATTCGTAACTGCTATTGCACCTACAGCCATAGCCGCTCCCGTAATAATAAGTCTTAAGAAAGAAAAAGTAGAGTTCGTTACATTTTCGCTTTTGTTGAACAACGTATCTATTGCCCTTCTGCTTCCGTTCCTTATGCCGCTTATAATGAACAGCAGTTCCGATATTTCTGTCGGGAAAGTTTTACTTCCAATTATTACAACTCTTTCAATTCCTTTTGCAGTAGCGCAGTTAATAAAATTTATCTCGCCAAAAATTTGGCAGCGCTTAATCAACTGGAAAGATTCTTCTTTTTACATTTTAGTAATAAACATTTACATCGCAACGTCTGAAGCTTCTTACTATATAAGATCCGAACTTACCAACAGTTTACAAATTGTTTTTCTTATAGCTGCTACGTCTGCTGCTTTGTGTATTTTATTTTTTACTCTTGGATGGTTCATAGGAGGAAAAGAATATTCTTCCGAAGCAAGCCAATCGTTGGGACAAAAGAACAATGCATTCACAATATGGATCTCGCTTACATTTATCAATCCTCTTGCGGTACTGGGTCCGGTTTTCTATGTGTTTATACAAAATATTTATATCTCGTGGGAGTTATATAAACATCACGCCTCCAGCAAAGCGATAGAATAAGCTCACCCAAAAAATATTTTAGTCCGTAACAACAAACAGTGCAACAAGTTATTATAAAATAATTATTCCTAAGAGACTTTTGAAAAATAAGATTATACAGAGTGGCAAAATTTTTAATAGAACGCTGATGACGCGGATTTGACGGATTTACACAGATTTAATCCGCGAAAATCTGCGTAATCCGTGCCATCAGCGTTCTATTTTATCTTAACCTGGCAACATTAACGAAAGGGGTGGGTTAAAAATTATTTTGTAACAGAAAGAATCCAATCTTTCATAATCTTCAAAGCATCTTCAGAAAAAGTAGTTTCAATATTACCGTACTCACTAACTCCGCCTGTCTTTGCCGGCTGGAACAAATGATTTAATCCCGGCAGTTCGACTGTCTTAAAATTTTTATTTCCTCCGGCTTT
>JACRFC010000132.1 GCA_016234355.1 Ignavibacteriales bacterium | reverse complement strand
TGGCTATTTCATTTTGCCCTTCTGTACTTGCAAGATGGGCTTCATCTTTTCTATTTGATAGAAACCCGGTTTCAATTAAAACTCCCGGCATTGAAGCGCCGACCAGAACATAGAACCCCGCCTGCTTTATACCTAAAGCAGGAATTTTTACATCCTTTTTCCACTCTTGTTCTAAAAGATCGGAAAATGTTTCTGAGTAACGCATATATTGTGAATGTGCCATACTTACAAGAATAAAATTTTCATCAGTTAGTGTTTGATAACGATCAGGATTATCTTCGTATTTGATTACGCTATTTTCAAATTCTGCAATTTTAATTGCCTGTGAAGTTCTGCCGGGACGTAAAAGATAAACTTCAAATCCGCGATATGAAATATCTTTAGCTTCAGTTGAATTACAGTGAATTGAAATAAAAAGTTTGCCTCCATTTTCATTTGCGATCTTTCCCCGTTTATATAGTTCAATGAACTCATTTGTTTTACGAGTATATACTACATTAACTCCCGGGAGATTTTTCTCTATTAATTTTCCAAGCTTAAGAGCAACTGCAAGATTTACGTTTTTTTCTTTAACACCTGTTACGCCAATAGCCCCGGGATCTTTTCCGCCATGCCCGGCATCAATTACAACAACATCAAACAGCCATTTAGATTTTGCTTCATCAACATTTAATGGTGCAGAATCAAAAAGTTTATTGTGTATTGTAATCAGTATATCATAGCTGTCTAAATCTTGTAATGCTTCGGTTGTGGAATATCCATCGTTTAGAACAAACTCCAGTTGATTATTTTTAGATGTGATAACAGTTTTTTTGACCCGTTGAACTAGTCCGGCAGGTTTAACCAAGTTAACAATATCCGGCGCTATTGTTACTCCGGATATAAACACATACAAAATATTGTTACTGATCGAGTGTCGGGGGATATTAATTTTGCGGCTCGCTTTAAGCCGAATCAATGTTCCGTTAGATTTTTCTTCAACTTCAACAGAATTTATATCATACTTCGAACTTACTTTTTCAACCGGAGTTTCCAGATCTGGGGATTTAATTTCTTTTTCTTGGGATTGTTTTGCAGTAACAAAAGACACTGTTGCAAACGGTTCTTCAGTAACAATTAAATTTTTAGAGCGGCTGTCGAAAGAAATTTTTTTACCGTAACCAAGACTTATATAATCAAGACAATAGATGAGAGGAATAAATACATCTTCTTTTAACAACAATGTAGAAATGGGAATTTGAAAAATTGATTGAGCGCCGTCAGATTTGCGGCTGAGAATTACAAATTGATTCTTTGCTGTAAACTTGAGAATATAATCTTTGAACTTAATTTCAATCTTTGCTGCCTCAGCATTGAAAAACTGTGTTACACCAAGAAGAGATGATAATTCTTTTGCGGACGCATAGTCAATTCCTGCTTTAGTAACATAAGATAATGTTTCTTCTCTTCCTGAAATTTGAACTGAGATTTTATATAAGCGCTGCGAAAATGTAATAGCGGCAGTTAATAAGATTAGAAGTAGTAGTAATTTGGTTTTCATAACACTTATCCGATGAACGGAATAATAAACCCGCTTTGTTTTTTATATGCGGTAAACTTTTCACCGAAATATTTTTGCAGTAGTTTATCTTCAACCGAAGCTCGCATTATAAAAAGAGGCAGTTCAATTAAAATTACTATCGGAACAACTGTAAAACTTAATAGCGCAAGTCCTGCACCAAGATCTGAGAGTACTTGACTTATATATTGCGGATGACGAATAAATTTATAGATACCGGTTGTTTGTAGTTGGTGTTCTTTTAAAATAACAATGTCTTGTGCGTAATTTTTTCCTAGTGATTTGTAAGCCCATACTTGAAGCCAAGAAAAAATTAGGAACATAATTAGTCCGGCGATGCGGATATTTTCAAATTGAATTTCAAAATTATCAGATAGAGAACCTATTTTAAAAATAGATAAGATTGTTAGTATAAGAACTAATGCAGAAATATTCGGAGGTACTTTTTGTAGAAATGTTGCCGGTCTTTCAACAACCTTAGTAATAGATGTTTTAAGTCCTTTTTTTGCACCTGAGTAATTTGCACTCATAGAGACAAAAAGATTAACAGCAATCAAAAGATTTATAGAATCCATTTTAACGCTCATATAATTAATATCTGATATCAATATAATAATTTTAACAGAATGCATTTATACAGGAAATTCTTACCACATTCTAAGTCGGTGATCTTATTTTCGTGTTATTATAGATTAAAAACCGCTTTATTCTTCTTGCACACTTTTTGAGCATCACTTCTGAGGAAATTAATTTTTAAGCCGAAAAAGTTGATTGAGAAAGCTAATCTATTTCAGCAAGTGAAATTTATTACCCCAAAAAAATAATTGCATGGGCACAACACAATTAATATTGTTAATGGGAAGTTTGATCTTACTAGTTATTCTTTCTATAAATTTTTACAGCTCTTATAGGAGTAAATCCGAGATTGATATTTATAACCAGGCGCTAATTACAGGAACAGGAATCGGTCAATCAATTATTAATGAAATTCAAACGAGAGCATTTGACCAAAAAACCATTACTAAAGCTATTACCTCAACAGATTCTCTAACGGCTGTCGGCTCTTTGGGACCTGAAAGTGGAGAGACTTCAGTAACTAACTATAACGACGCTGATGACTACAAAAATTATGTTCGTTATGATACTTTAGGTGTTCTGGCAATTTTTAAGACATGGGTTGATGTTAAATATGCAACCAAGATGAATCCGGATCTTAATAGTTTATCAAAAACATTTACGAAAAGAATAGATGTCTTTGTTACAAATACATATTTACAAGATACACTGAAACTTAAACACGTTATTACTTACTAGGTTTTTATGGGACAACTTTTAGAATTACTTGGCGCATCAATCATTGGCATATTCATAATGCTGATCGGTTTTACATTAAACATGCAGATCTCTGATTCGTCAAGAGAAATATTTCAAAGTACATACAATCAAAGAAGCGCAATTACTTCAACACAAGTAATTGAGTACGATTTATACAAAGCCGGTTACGCAGCAGCAGGAGAAAAAATAATTCAGGCTGATTCCAATGCCGTTAAGTTCAGATCAGATTTTGATAATAATGGAACGATTGACACAATTTATTATTACACAGGTGATACATCTGCCATGACTTTAACTTCTAATCCTAACGATAAAGAACTTTTTAGAAAAATAAATAACCAATCACCTAATCTTGTTTCTGTTATTACTCGTTTTAATATTGTTTATTATGATTCGATCGGGAATCAGTTAAGTTATTCCTCTCTTTCAAGTTCAGTTCAAAGAGCAAAGATACGTGGAGTGAGGACTTATGTTAAGACAGAATTGCCGGATGCAATAAACAATCTTTATAATCCGATGGAATGGCGTGAAATAATTAGACCAAAAAATTTGCTATAGGAATTAAAATGGGAAAAGCAGTTTTAATATTTGTACTTGGAAGTATCGCTCTGTTTGGTATTGTGAATTTTAATATGAACGAAAGTATTAGTGTTGCATCTCAAAATTCCATTGACCGATTTAAGGAAACCTATGTATGTAATATAGCAAACAGTGTTGCATCAATGTTAGTTTCGCGAGTTGCCGATTCCTCTTCTTATAGAGCAACTACAACGCAAAACATTTCTTCAGTGTTAGGCGGCTCTGCTAACTACCGCGTTATTGATACAACTATCGCCGGACAAACTTATATAAAGATTGATGTGCGCGGAATTTATTCGGACAAAACAAAATCCTCTATTGTACTTGCACAAATACCAACCGGCGGTTTTATTCCAACAACTGTTAAAGCTGCTGTTTCAACTAACAATAAAGTTGTAACAAGTGGTACTTTAACTGTTGATGGAAGAGATCATGATCTAAACGGAAATTTAATTGCAGGTCAGGGCACACTTGGTCTTTGGTCAACAGAAGATATTGATCAAGACGGCTCTTCAAAGATTGGCGGAACTTTTTCCGGGACTGATTATACACCGACAAAACCCGCTAGCTCAAATACTGTTGATGATGATGCAACTTATTCGGGTGGTTACCCGAATACTCCGGATAGTGTCATGGGTGGCAGAGCAAAAGGTTTTCCCGCAGGCACTCTAAAAAGTTTAGCGCAAAGTAGTGTGAACGGCAGCCAGTATACGACTAATCCAAGCTTTTTATCTTTTCCCTTGAAAGGTGTAACATATGTTGAACTACCTTCGGGAGGCATTTGGACTTCTTCTAATATTGATGGAACAGGAATTCTAATTATTCACAATAGCACAACAAATGCCGTTATTAAAAATGAAAATCTGGGTATATTTAAAGGATTAATACTTGCAGATGATATTGTTCATCTTCATACAACTGTTATTGGGGCAATTATTTCTATAACTCCATCACCTTCTGAAGGAAACACCATTGGTAATGGAAGCGGTACTGTGCTTTTTTCAAGACAAGCGTTAATCAGCGGAATAGGAGAAATTATTAATGCTGCCAATTTCGGCTTTGCAAAAAACAGAATAACAATTTCTTATTGGTACGAATAACTCTCTGTTTTTTTCCTCGATATAAAAGCTCACTAAAAAACTAAACTCCAATTAAATCTCCGGTAAACTGTCTTAGAATATAACAAAGTTACATTTTGAGACAGCGCACTAAAACAAATCCTTACTTTTTCGAATAAAAGACCAGCCGTATTTAAGCATAGTATTTGAATAGATAATATCTCTGGATTTGCGTATTTTCTCAAAGAGGTTAATGATAATTAAGAAAAAGGAGTTATGGGCTTAAGTCAATTAATATTATTAGCTGGCGGTATGGTCTTACTCGGGATCATTTCTCTTACTATCTATAACTCGTTCAATTCAAAAACCGATTCCGACTTATATAATGAAGCATACATAACCGCGTCCGGTATTGCTCAATCTATAATCGATCAGATACTAACCAAATCATTTGATCAGAACACACGGACAACTTCGGTTTCCAATCCCAGTTCGCTTACAGCTGTTGCATCACTTGGCCCCGATGCTGGAGAATCGTCCGTTTTACAATTTAATGATGTTGATGATTACAAAAACTATACTCGTGCCGATACGATGTCAGTATTGAGAATTTTTAACACACGAGTTGACGTCAATTATGTTAATAAAATGAATCCCGATCAGATAAGTGCCTCAAAGACATTTACAAAAAGGATTAACGTCTTTGTAACGAATACTTATCTGAAGGATACACTTAAAATCAAATATGCCACAGCTTATTGATAAAAAGTTATGAGTGATCTAATAGAGTTACTTGGTTCAATCGTTATTGCCGCATACATTATTCTAATTATTCTTGCGCTTAATTTGAGGATAAATGATTCCGCTACTCAATATTATCAGGATACGTTCAATCAGCGCAACGTAATTAGTGCAGCCAATATTCTTGATTACGATTTTCATAAGATCGGATACAAAGCTTCCTCAGCAAAAATTGTTCAGGCAGATTCGAGTTCGATCAAATATGCTTCCGATTATGACAACACAGGGACTATGGATACAATTTCTTATTATTTGAGCAGCACATCTACAATGAGCAGCACAAAAAACCCTAGAGATAAATTGTTGTATCGAAAAGTTAACCAAACGGTCAATACTGCTTCGGTGATTACAAGATTTTATATACAGTACTATGATTCTCTGTTGAATAAACTTTCTTATTCATCATTGACGAATCCAACCAACCGGGCGAATATTCGAACTATCCGCGTTCTGGTAAAAAGCGAATTAGCAGATTCCGTAAGCACTAATTACAGTCCTGTTGAGTGGAGAAAAGAATATAGACCTAGGAATTTGAAGTAGGAGATTAGAATGGGAAAAACAGTTTTAATATATGTCTTGGGTACTCTTTCAATTTTTGTTGTAATAAATGCTAATCTGAGCAATACTATTTTGGATCAATCAAAATCCTCGTATGGGTATTATGCAGAGGTTCAAGTGCGCGATATCGGCAACACAATGATAGAAATGTTAACATCTCAGCTCGCTGACAGCATTTCATTTAGGGTTACATCGCCTGCGAGTAAGTCATTTTTCGACGGACAGGTTACCTACACAATGAAAGATACGGTAGTTGCGCCGGATTCGATGGTAAAAATAAGCGTGTCGGCAACATATTTTGGACTAACCAAAAATATGTTTTCACTTGTGAAGAAACCTAGTAGCGGCAATCAGGTTCCTCCGGCATTTAACTACGCCGTTTATTCTAACGGTGATCTTCAGCTTTCTGGCAATGCTGAGATCAAAGCTGAAGAAGATGAATTGAACGCCAACGTTCATACCAACGGCAATATGCAATTAAGCGGAAACCCTGAGATAGAAGGTTTTGTAACTTACGTGAATAACTATTCGCAAAGCGGACATCCAGAAATTCAGCCGAATCAAAATCCGGATAATTTGCCGGTGACCAGTCAAATTTCTCAGGTTCCAGTTCCAACTTTTAATCCGGACGATTATATGTCAATTGCAACTCAAACTTATACGGGCAACTTCAATAAGAGCAGCGGAACCGTTACACTCGGGACAGCACAGAATCCAGCTATTATTTATGTAGGCGGAAACCTCAATTGGTCCGGTAATGTAACTGTCACAGGATACGGTATTATAATTGTAAAGGGTAATTCACAAATGAGCGGTAACGTCACATTCCAAATACATGATGAGAACAAAAGTGCATTCTCGCTTTACTCAGTAGGAAATATTCAGATGAGCGGGAACAGTGACATGTACGGTCAATATCTATCGCTTGCAAATATACAGATGAGCGGCAACGGTGAACTTAAGGGAAGTCTTGCGGCAGGCGGTCAGGTTCAGTTGAGCGGCAACGGAGAAATTGAATATATTCCAGCGAATGCAGCGTTAACAGCACCAATCTTTGGAAGCGGTCAGCAATTAACCCATCCTCTCAAGCCGAGTTCATATTATGAATAAGATTTTTACTTCAAAAGATTTCTTAAAGCTTCTTCTGCGTTTTCAAATCTAAAATTGTATCCCGCTTTAATAGTTTTTTCCGGAATTACCTGTGCCCCGTTTAATAAAATTTCTGCTGCCTCGCCAAATAAAATTTTTATTATAAATGCCGGAACTTTAAAAAGCGATGGTCTATGCATAACTCTCCCCAGAGTTTTACAAAACTCTTTCATACGCAATGGATTAGGCGATGAGGCATTTAACGCTCCGTTAACATTTTGATTATCAATTGCAAACAAAAATATTCCAACAATATCATCTATATGAATCCAAG